>JAPKMS010000446.1 GCA_026645775.1 Anaerolineae bacterium | reverse complement strand
GGGCATGGGCATTGCTGCTTACATGATCCTTACCTCTTGTTGGCTCCATAGGCGTTCGCAGTGTGCTCCCGTCTCACAACAGAGACGGGAAGACCGCTGCCCGCAAAGTCGCATCCCAACCTCACCGGTATCGCTTGTGACAGTTCCGGATAGCTGCGGTCGTCTGGCCGCCAGCATGAGAACTCTCCTGTCGCTTGTCGGTTTCACGCATCGTCCGGCAAGGCTGCCGGTAACGTGGCCGCAAATGCTCGCAATGCAGCCAATTCATCGGGGCCCACGGTCGTTTTGAGCGCTGCGCTCAACCGGCCTCCCTGGAGCACCTGTTCCCAGCAACCGCGCGTCCGGCACACGTAGGCGCCCCGTCCGGCGAGCTTGCCGGTGGGGTCCAATTGCACCTTGGCATCTGGTGTGCGCACTATCCGGGTCAGATCGCGCTTGGCGCGCGGCTGCCGGCAGGCAATACAGGTGCGTTGCGGCACGTGTTTCGGCCGCGGGCCCTTCGCCTTGATCATTAATAGTCTTCTTGGCCGTTTTCCCAACCGCCGCGGGTCGGCTTGCGCTTCCGCCGTGCGACGACCGCGCCCAGGTTTTCGTCGAAGACGAGCTCGCGCTTCTTGTCGGTCTTCTTGCTCTTCTTGACAGCCTTCTTGGCCTCGCCTGACTCGGTCCCTTCCTCGCCCGCATCCTCGGGTTCGTATTCGGGATAGTATTCAACGACTGCTTCGGTCGCTGGGGCCGGTTCGCCGGCTGACTCCGGTGCAAGTACAGGCGTAGGTTCGCCGGTCGGAGCAGCCTCAACGACTTCCGGCGGCGCCGCTGGCTCGGCCACTTCGGCCGTCTCGATCGGTGTCTCGACTGCGGCGGCAGGCTCTGTGTCCGCGGCATCCGCATCGGCCAACATGCGGGCCGCCTGTTCGAGTGTGACGGCCGTCTTATCTTTTTCGCGCAACAGCCATTCGGCGCGGCTCAACAGGTCATCGCCGGGTGGCATGCTGGGAGCCTTGGCTTCCAGCGATCGCTGCTTGATGATCTGGAGCTGCTGGCGCTTGATTTCGCTCAGCCCCTCGGTCGAGGCCTCAGTCTCGCTCTTGATGTCGATCCGCCAGCCGGTCAGCTTGGCGGCCAGCCGGGCATTCTGGCCTTCCTTGCCGATGGCCAGCGAGAGCTGGCGATCAGGCACCACCACGATGGCTGTGTGGATATCGCCTTCTTCAATGAGCACCGTGTCGGTGGGCCGGGCCGGGCTCAGGGCATTGCTGATGAACTGGCGGACATCGCTGTTCCATTCCACCACATCGATCTTTTCGCCGTTCAGCTCATCCACGATGTTCTGGATGCGAGTGCCCCGCAGACCAACGCAGGAGCCCACCGGATCGATGCCCGGCTGGCTGGCGGATACCGCCACCTTGGAACGCTGCCCCGGCTCGCGCGCGATGCTCTTGATCTCGACAGTGCCGTTGTAGATTTCGGGGATTTCCCGTTCCAACAGCCGGCGCAGCATGTTGCGATGCGTGCGTGAAAGCCGGATCTGCGGCCCGCGCGTGCCCTGGCCAACCTCGGCCAACAGCGTGCGGAGATTCTGGCCGACGCGGTAGCGATCGTTGGGCAACTGGTCTTCCGCGGCCAGCACACCCTCCGCCTTCTTGCCCAGGGTGATGGTGACCTGGTTGCTGCGGTAATCGATGGCTTGCACCTGGCCGGTGATCAGCTCACCTTCGCGTTGGCGGTAGAAATCGAAGAGCGCGTTGCGCTCAGCCTCGTGGATGCGCTGCAGGATGACCTGTTTGGCCGTCTGCGCGGCGATGCGGCCGAAGTCGGTGGGCTCGCGCTGATCAAGCACGGTGCCATCCAGCTCAGCTTTCGGGTCGAGTTTGCGCGCATCCGCCAGGGTGATTTCCACGCCCGGCTCGTGCACAACATCCACGATTTTCTTTTCGCAGAGCACGCGCAAATCACCGGTGGCGCCGTCAATTTTGACCTGCACCACCGCGTTGTTATTAGCGTAATTGCGCCGATAGGCGTGCACCAGTGCCTCTTCGATGGCTCCCAGGATCACATCGCGCGGCAGCTCTTTTTCCGCACAAATCTGATTCACAGCCATGACCAGGTCGCTTTTCATCCCTTAGCCCACTCCTGCCTTACAACAAGAGAAGTGGGGTTGCCCCCACTTCCCAAAACGCACCATCAAACCTGAAGATGAACAGAGTGTACCATAGGCCCGACAAAGGTGCAAGTTGGCGAGCTTCCCCTTCACTTCCGCACGGGGGTCATGTGGCGCCCGATGATCTCCTGGCCGGCCGGGCTTTGCACGAAGTCCAGGAAGGCTTGCGTCGCAGCCGGGGCGGGTTGTGACGCGTAGAGGAAGAGCACGCGACCCAACGGGTAGGCGCCGGAGCGCTGCGCGGCAGCGGTCGGCGCCACGTCTTCCACCGGGACGGCGCGCACGGTGTCGGTCAGCACGGCGGTCGAGACGTAGCCGATCGCGTCTCGGTGGGCTGCAACATAGTCTACTACGGCCTGGTTGTTGGGCATCACCAGCGCATTCAACGTGGTGCGTTCTCCCCCCATCACCAGCGCTTCGAAGGCGGCGCGGGTGCCCGAGCCATCCTCGCGGCTGATCAGCACCGGTTCGTCGCCGGTTCCACCCAGCGTGGTCCAATCGAGTATCTCGCCGCGGTACAGGGCGCGCAATTGCAGGATCGTCAGGCTGGGCACGGTGTTGGTCGGATGGACGACCACAGCGACCGCATCACGGGCGACGGGCAGCGCTTGCAGGCCTTCTATCCGGTCGGGGTCGGCCGCCCGCCAGGAGATTGCGGCAACATGGGCCTCGCCGCTGCGCAACTCATTCAGGCCGGCTGTCGAGCCACTGGCGCGCACATCGATCAACACCAGGGGATGTGTGGCCTCGTAGACCTGGGCCAACTCCAACAGGGCCGGCGCCATGCTGGTGGAGCCTGCGACCCGCAAAGTCATCGGCGTGGGCGTCACATTGCTGCCGGCAGCGCAGGCTGCCAGCAGCAGGCACAGCAGGGATATCGCCGGCATTGCGCGCCAGGTCGAGGTGGGGTGTTTCACTTTATCTGATGGCATTCAGGATCAGGATGGCGACGCTGACCATGACGAGGTAGGCGGCAAAAACGTAGAGCTTGCCGCTGCGCAGATAAGCCAGCAGGAAGCGGATACAGAGATACCCGGACAGCGCAGCCGCCAGCGTTCCAGCCAGCACTGCGCCCCACGGTGCTGCCGCCGACGCACCGCTGGTGACGACATCGAGCAGTTGTTTCAGCCCTGCGCCGAAGATGATCGGCGTTGACAGCAGGAAGCTGTAGCGCGCCGCATCTTCGCGTTTCAGGCCGCGAGCCAACCCGGCTGCGATGGTAGCGCCGGAGCGGCTGATGCCGGGAGCGATCGCGACCGCTTGCGCGAACCCGACCGCGACGGCATCGGTCATTGTCAGCGTCTTCAGCGACCGGGTGCGGCTGCCCAGCCGTTCGCTCAACGTAAGGATTCCCGCCGTCACTAACAGGAAGACGGCCACTGCGGCCGGGGAGCCAAACAGGGATTCAAAGAACGCCTCAAAGAGCACCCCGAAGACCACGGCCGGCAGCGAGCCGATGATGATCCCCCAGGCCAGCCGGCTGTCCGCATCGGCCAAGCGCCCGTGTGTGCTGCTGTTCCAGGGGCCGTGCGCTGTCAGGCTGCGGAAGAACCCGCGGATGATACTGATCCAGTCGCGCCAGAAATAGGCAACTACGGCGGTCAGCGTGCCCCAGTGCAGCATCGTGTCGAACAGCAGGCCGGGCGCAGGCCAGCCGAAGACCCACGGCACAAGCACCAGGTGCGCCGAGCTGCTCACCGGGATAAATTCGGTCAGGCCCTGGACGATGCCCAGGATGATGGCATGGAGAATATTCATGCAGCCCCTTTCTCTGATTTTCCTTCCGCCTGGCGTTGTCTGCGGCGTTCAAGTTGGGCGTGGCGAACCTCTTGATCGGGCAAGCGGTAGTCGCGCAGGAAGCGCTCACGGAAGGCGGCGAAGGTGCCCCCTGCAATGTGCGCGCGGATGTCGGCCATCAGGCGCAGCATGAAGCGCACGTTGTGGACGGTGGCCAGATGCAGTCCGAGGATTTCCTCTGCCTTGAACAGATGGCGCAGGTAGGCCCGGCTGAAATGCTGGCAGGTGTAGCAGTCACACCCCACCTCCACCGGCAACGGATCCGCGGCGTAACGCGCATTGCGCAGATTCAGGCGGCCGGCACGGGTCAGCAGGCCGCCGTTGCGGGCGACGCGGGTGGGCAGTACGCAGTCGAAGATGTCGATGCCGCGCGCCACGCCCTCCACGATGTCTTCCGGCGCGCCCACGCCCATCAGGTAGCGCGGTTTCGCCGCAGGCAGTTCGGGCACGGTGACGTCGAGCGTGCTGTACATCTGCTCCTTCGTCTCGCCCACGCTCAACCCGCCGATCGCATAGCCGAGGAAGTCCATCGCCCGCAGTGTGCGGGCGCTCTCGATGCGCAGATCGGGGAAGATGCCGCCCTGCACGATGCCGAACAGCGCCTGGTCACGGCGGCGCTGGGCGGCCTGGCAGCGGCCGGCCCAGGTGTGCGTGCGGACCAGCGCGGCCTCGTTGTAGGCGCGATCCAGCGGCTCGGCGCATTCGTCCAGGCACATGATGACATCGGCGCCGAGGTCTTCCTGGGCCGCGACGGTGCTCTCGGGCGTGAAGCGGTGCAGGCTGCCGTCGATGTGCGAGCGGAAGGTGACGCCGTCCGCGTCGAGCTTGCGCATCTGGGCCAGGCTGAACACCTGGAAGCCGCCGGAGTCCGTGAGCATGGGGCCCGGCCAGCCCATGAAGCTGTGCAGCCCGCCGAAATCGGCCACCAGCCGGGTGCCGGGGCGCAGGTAGAGGTGATACGTGTTGGAGAGCACCAGTGTCGCGCCCGCCTCGGCCAAATCGCGCGGGGTCAACGTCTTTACCGTCGCCTGGGTGCCCACCGGCGCAAATACCGGTGTGAGCAGCTTGCCGTGCGGCGTCTCGAACGCACCGGCGCGGGCCTGGGTTTGCGGATCCTGTGCGGTGAGGGCAAAATCAAACATAGTGCGAGGAAGGGTAGCACGACCTGCGGCGGCTGTCAAAAGGCGGTACCGGGGCCATTGGCCGCTTTTTATGACACTCCTCAGGTGTGATATACTTCGGTCATAATCTAGGTCTCACTTGACCAACCCTAAAACCGCACGTAAGGAGCCTAACCCCTATGTTTGATCCGGATGCGGTCAATGCTGCGCCGCCGCCCCCGCGCGGCCCGAACGTCCTGTCGCTGCTGGGCGGCATCTGGCTGCGTCCCGGACGCACGCTGCGCGCCGTGGCCGCCGGCCCGAAATGGCTTTGGGTTCTTCCGCTGCTCTTGGCTGTTGCCCTGATGCTGGCGCGGGTCTTTGCGGCCGCGCCCGGCCTTGCCGAGGAGCAGCGGGCGCGCACCCAGGCCCAGATCGAGGCCCAATTCCAGGACATGCCGCAGGAGGTGATCGACACGTTGCCCGAAGAGGCGACGGCGGTGCCGGAACCGTCGCCCGTGCTCACGGTCGGCTTGCCCCTGATGGCCGGGTTGGGAGGCATCCTGCTGGGGTGGCTGGTGCGGGCCGCGCTGCTGCATGTGGGTAGCCTGGCGTTGGGCGGCCGGCAAAGCTTCGGCCAAATCTATCGGACCAGCGCCTGGGCGAGCTTTCCGTTAATCCTGCGCGATGCCGTGCAGGCGCTCGCGATGGTCATCACGGGCCAGGTGGTCAAAGGTTCGGGGTTGGCCGGGTTGCTGGCGTCAACCGGCACGGCATCTGCCGCGCAGGGCGTGACCTTGCCGGCCATCGTCCTTGGCCGGATTGACCTGTACTCGATCTGGTACGTGCTGCTGCTGGTCATTGCCATGGGCGCTGCCGGCAAGCTGACGCGCGGCAAGGCCGCTGCAGTGGTCGCGTTTTACGCGGCTTTATCACTGCTCGGCGGACTCGGGCAATTGCTCACGCAGGGGATCACCGGTGGTTTCTAATGGGCCAATGGTGGCCGCGCGTGATCTGCACCGCACCTACACGATGGGGCGTGCCGAGGTTCATGCCCTGGCGGGCGTGACGTTGGACATCGCCGAGGGCGCGTTCATCGCAGTCATGGGGCCGTCGGGCTCCGGGAAGTCCACGCTGTTGAACCTCATCGGCGGGCTGGATCGGGCCTCGGTGGGCTCATTGCGCGTGGCCGGCCAGGAGATCACTACGCTGGACGAGAACGGGTTGGCGTTCTACCGCCGGCGTGTGTGCGGTTTCATTTTTCAGTCCTTCAATCTGGTCAGCTCCATGACCGCGCTGCAGAACGTGGAATTTCCGCTGGTGTTCGCACGCGTGCCCCGCGCCGAACGCACGCGGCGGGCGCGCTACCTGCTCGATGCGGTGGGCTTGGGCGACCGAGTGGGTCATCGGCCTACCGAGCTTTCGGGCGGCGAACAGCAGCGGGTGGCAGTGGCGCGGGCGCTGGCGAACTCCCCGCGGGTGCTGCTGGCTGATGAACCCACAGGGAACCTGGATTCGCACACCGGCGCCGAGATCATGGCCCTGCTCGGCCGCGCCCATCAGGAGGCGCACCTCACGCTGCTGATGGTGACGCACGACCCTGGCGTCGCTGCACACGCACAACAGATCTTGCGGATGCGCGACGGCCAAATTCAGATCGATTGACCTCGCTATCGAGAAGGCAGGCTGAAGCATGCTCAACGTCAAGAGATTCCTTGTGCTGGGGTTGGTGCTCTTGCTGCTCAGTTGTCCCACCGGCGCCCTTGCACAGGACGATACAACCCTCCCGACGGCCACCCCCGCACCGCCGCCTCAGCGGCCATTGATTTTCGTGCGGAGCAGTTGGACGGAGCCGGGCGAGGTGGCGGCCGGCGGAATGGGCCGGCTGTACCTCGAGCTGCACAACATGGGCGACGCGGACGCGACCAAAATCATTATCAGCCTCAGCGGCGCAAACTTCGTGCCTGAGCTGACCAGCAGCGTCAAGTTAGTGTCGCGCCTCCACCCCGACGAGCACGGCAAGGTATGGCAGGAGCTGCGTTCGACGCCCGGCCTGGAGGGTGGGGTCTATCCCATCACCGTGCAAATCAAATACGAGGATGACTACGGCCGCGCCTATGACAGCACCGAGGTGGTGGGGATCAAGGTGCGGGCGGCGCCGACGCCAACGCCCGCACCCAAGGCCGGCCGACCGCAACTGGTGATCGAATCCTTTTCAACAGATCCGGCCAAGCCGGTGGCCGGGCAGGTTTTTACCCTGACCTTGACGCTGCACAATTCGGGCACGGGCGCGGCGCGCAACATCCTGTTAACCAACGGCGTGCCCAGCGCGTTCGCGCCCCTGGGCACCGGCAATGTCGTGTCGATCGGCAATATCGGCTGGCAGGAGACCATCCAGGTGGCGTTCCAACTCGTGGTGGACCAGACCGCCAAGGCGGGCACCAACCTGCATCCGATCACGTTGGAATGGGATAACTGGGGCGGTGAGCACTACGACAAGGCGCAGAACGTAGCGATCCTACTGGATCAGGGCGCGGCCGTCTCCCAAGCCGCCGAACCCTTGCTGGTGATCGACTCTTACCGGGTGGAGCCGGAAGTCCTGCCCCCCGGTCAGCCGTTCACCCTGACTTTGACGGTGACGAACGTGGGCACGGTCGCGGCCGGGCGCACAACGTTGACGCTGGGCGGCCAGAGCGACCCGGCTAAGAATGCCTCGTTCGCCCCGCTGGGCACCGGCAACGTGAAGTACCTGGCCGCTGTCGAGGCCGGCGCGGTCACAGATGTGGTGACGCGTTTCATCGTCGATGGTGCGGCCACGCCCGGCGTGTATGTGATGACAGTCGGGTTCGACTATTTCGGCAGCGCGGAGAAATCGCTGACCCGCAGCGAGCAGATCAGCCTGGTGGTCAAGGTGCGGCCACAACTGCTGTTCAACTTCTATCGCACTGTCGGCCCGGTCATGGTCGGGCAGCCCATCGGTCTGCCCATCGAAATCCTGAATGCGGGCCGCAATCGGGTGAACAGCAGCGAGGTCGAGATCGTCAGCGAGGATCTGACGGTGGAGACCCCGCGCACGTACATCGGGCCGCTCGATGCCGGCGGATCCACCACCCTCGATGGCATGGCTGTGGCTGACAGCCCCGGTGAAAAGCGGTTCACCGTGCGGGTCTTCTACATCGATGATTTCAATGAGCCGCAAGTCTTCGAGGGCGAGAAGGTGATTCAAGTGGAAGACAGCGGCGTGGACAGTAAACCGGATGGGTCGGCCGGCGACGCGGGGCCGGGCGTGGTGGATGGTGGGCAAGAAACGCCCCAACGCCCGTGGCTGCTGCGGGTTCTGCGCGGGCTGCTGGGGCTGGGCAGCGGCTGAGGTGGCAGCGTGACGTTTGGCGACTGGTTGCGGACGGTCTGGTCGAACCTGAACCGCATGCGCGGGCGGGTGATTCTGACCGCGTTCGGCGTGGTCATCGGCACCACGGCTGTCATGGTGCTGGTGAGCCTGGGCGCGGGCCTGCAACGCAGCGCGATGGGTTCCCTGGGCGGAATTTCCAATCTCAAGCGCATCAACGTGACCAGCGCCTCCTCGGGGTATGAGGTCGCAATGGCGGCCCCGTCCGGTAAGGAGGCTGCGGCCGGGTCTCGCAATCGTCCCAAGCTCCTGACGGAAGCCGCGCTGACGGAGATCCGGGCGCTGCCGGGGGTGGCGGCCGTGATTCCGCTTGAGCAGTTCATGGGTGGCAACCTGCGGTTCCGAAACGCCTTCGGTTACGCTGAAATCCTGGGCGTGACGCCGGAGGCGCTGGCCCAGCTCGATCTGACGGTGGAGGCGGGCTCAGCCGATCTGGCCCGTGGGCAGATGGTGATCGGGTCCCAGGTGAAAGACAACTTCTGGGATGAGCAAAAGGGCCGGTCCATGAACATTGAGACGCTGCTGGGCGAGATCCTCTCAATCGAGGGGATGCGGTACCTCAGCGATCAGCCGGAGCCGAGCACCCGGACCTGGCGCTATAACGTGGTCGGCGTGTTGGCGTCGAGCGGCCAAAGCGACAACCAGGTGTTCATCTCGCAGCGCGAAGTCCAGGGCATGAACGAGTGGCTGGCTGGCCGGCGTATCGATCGCACCCGGGACGGCTATGAACGCGTGATCGTGCAGGCGGCCGATACCGACGAGGTGGAAGCCATTCAACAGAGCATTCGCGACATGGGTTTCACTGCCTACTCCGATCTGGACGCCGTCCGGCAGCTCAATACCTTCTTCGGGGTATTGCAGGCGGTGCTGGGCAGCATTGGCGCGATTGCGCTGCTGGTCGCCGCGTTGGGCATCGTCAACACCCTGAGCATGGCCATCCTCGAACGCACGCGGGAGATCGGGCTGATGAAGGCGCTGGGCGCTCGCAATCACGACGTGATGTTGGTCTTCCTGGGCGAGGCGGCTTGCATCGGGCTATTGGGCGGGGTGTTAGGCGTGGCGATCGGCTGGGGCATCAGCAGCGCCGCCAACGTGGTGATCGGAAGCCTGCTCGGCCAGAGCAACGGGGCCGTGTCTGGGATTTTTGGCGCCGGCAGCACCGATTTCGTCTATACACCGTTCTGGCTGCCGCCCTTCGCTATCGTCTTTGCGACGCTGATCGGCCTGCTCAGCGGCGTCTACCCCGCCTTGCGGGCCGCCACCCTCGACCCCTTGCGCGCACTCAAATACGAGTGAACGGGGTTAAAAAACCAGGCGCACAACATACCGTTGCACGCCTGGTGAGTTGGCTTGTCGGGCGAGCGGCAGGCTAGCTGTCCGTGGCCTCTTTGCTTGTCCCCGTGGCCGGAGCGGGCGTGGCCGCGGCCGTGCCGCTTTCGGTGCTGGCGGCCTTTGGTTCGTCCTCTTTCTTCTTCGTTGGCACGCCGGTTGAGGATTTCCCCTTGTTGTCCGTGACGTAGAACCCCGAACCCTTGAAAATGATTCCTACCGGCTGGATCACGCGATGGACGTGCCCATCGCATTCCGGGCAATCGGTCAGCGACGCGTCTGCCATGCGTTGCAGGCGCTCGAACCGCACGCCGCACTGTTCGCATTCATATTCATAAATCGGCATCGTACCATCCCTCGGCTTAACGCTCGTCAAACCATTTAAGCCTCCGGAGACTGCGTGACTCTGGAGGTCACATGGATTATACCCCGATGCAGGCGTTTTGACAAATAGGACTAGCGTCGGCGGGCAAGCACCACGGCTGCGATCAACAGCGCCACCATCGTCACGCCGGCCACTGCCCAGCCCAAGGTCCAGAGCGGCGGCGCAAAGCTCAGCTCGACGGTGTGGCTGCCGGCTTCCAACGCGATGCCCTGGAAGATGTAGTCGATGCGCAGCGGCGCGCCCCGGGCCTCTCCATCCACCCGCACCTGCCACCCCGGATACCACACCTGACTCACAACCAGCACGACCGGCCCATCGGCGTTGACGGTGAACGTCAGCCGGCTCGCGGCGCCGCTGCTCGCGGCCACCGCGCCGTGACCGCCGCCGGCCGCGGGGCCCTCCACGACCGCCGTTGTCGCCGGATCGAAATCGGCCGCATGGATGGCAGCCCAGGCCGCCTCGTGGCTGACATCGGCACGGGTTTGGCCCACCACGAAAGCCCGCGGCAGGGCGCGGTGGTTCTCGTAGACGTTCAGGTTAGTGTCGCCATCGAACACCAAGGCGAACTTATCCCAGTCCAGCACCACATCCTTTTTGGCGATCACATAGCGGACGTTGAGCAGGTCGTATAGCCGGCTTGACCGGGATCCCATGTTCTCCCAGTAGCGCGTGACGTCGGCCAGGGCCAGCGGATTGGCCACCCCGCTCACATCCTGAAGGCCGTAGAGCAATGCGGTGTCGGGCTGCCAGAGGCTGTCGATCCCGGTGCGCGTGTCGATGCGGAACAGGCTATCAGGTTGTGAGTGCAGATAGCCGGCGATAGCCGGCTGTTCGAAGCTCAGGCTCGGGTCGCGATCGCCCAAATCTTGGTAGGCGCCGAGGCTGGCGAGATCGACCAGGATGAGGCCCGCCGCGAGCCAGCCCAAAGTAGTGGTGCGTGCCCAATCGCCGCGGCGCGCGGCCAGCCACAAGAGGCTCGCCAACAGCAGCCCGGCGAAGCTAACCACCGCGATCACCGCAATGGACACATGCAGCGTGATGGTCGGGTCGCTGTCCTGGGTCAGCAGCAGCGCCAGGTAGGCCAGGGGCACGCCCACCGTCAGCACGGCGCCGGCCGCGTAAGCCACTCCCCGCCACACTTTCTCAAACGCGGCCCGGGCCGGGCCTGTCAGCGGCCGGAGGGCCGCATCCAGCCCGAGCGCGGCCAGCGCGGCCAGCGCAAAATCGGTCAGCAGGACGAGCCGGGCCGGTGCGCGCAGTTGACCGAATCCGGGCAGCAGCGTCAGCCAGCCGTGCGGGATCGCGTAGATGCCCAGCGCCAACACGAAGCTGACGCCTGCCAGGCCGGCCCACACCCACATGCGGCGCTGGCGGCGCAGCGCCAGCCCCAGCCCGGCCAGGATCAGCGTCAGCACGCCCGCATAGCCTACTTCGACGCGCGGCCAGGCGCCCCAGTGGAACTGCGGTCCGCGGCCGAAGAAGCCGGGGATCAGCCAGCCGATCCATTGCGCGGGCGACAGGGAGTAGCCGGCGGCTTGGGTGTAATTCCAGCCGGCGCGTGCGGTGTAAGCGGTGAGCTGAAGCGTCGGCAATAGGAGGGGTGCGGTCAACAGGCCCATCAGCACCAGGCAGGCAGTCAAGTAGATCAAAGAAGAGATCGCACGCCGGATAGGCTCGGGGTGTTCACGGCGGAGCCACACATCGAGTGCGGTGTAGACCCCCAACGCCAGCACGATGAAGACGGTTGCCTGGATGTGGCCGGCCAGGGTCGAGATGGCCAGCAGGACGCCGACAAGTCCGGCCCATTTCCATTTGAGAGGGGTCGGGTGCTCCTCTTGTGCTGCCAGGCCCGTCAGATAGGCCCAAAACACCCACGGCAGCCAGCTTGCCACTGCGTTGAGATTCAGGTTGCCGAAGTGGACGATGAACACATCGGAAAACATGAACGCGAGCGCACCAGCCAGCGCGGCCACCCGGCGCACCCGGAGCCTGCGCGCCAGCAGCAGGTACATTCCGGCGCCGGCAAACCAGACGTGCGCGATGCTCAGGTTTTGCAACGCGGCGTAGGGAAATTCGGGCTTCAACAGAAACAGCAGCAGATTCGGCGGGTACAAAAAGCCGGCCTGGATATCCCCCATGTGCGGCGCGCCCAGGTAGAGATAGGGATTCCAGAGGGGGAAGCCGCCGTCGCGGATCGACGCGGCCGCGAAACGGTACGTCGGGAAGAGGAAAGAGACCAGGTCGCCGCCGTCGGCCGGCATCCAGTTCTGGCCGGTCACCACGCGCCAAAAGAAGCCTAGCGTTGCCAGGGCCAAGAGCCCCCAGGCGGCCATGTCCAGGTGCCAGGGCGATTTCAGCCGGCCGCGGCGCCAGGCCGCCCAGGTGCTTCCCAGCCCGATCAGCCATAAACCGAACAACACAGGTGCGATCATCCGCAAGCCATCCTTGAAGGGAGGGGTTTATCCGATGCTGGGGGATTATCGCATCATCGCGACGCGTCGTCAATGTGAGCCGGGCTGCGGCCCAGGGCGAGGTCATTTGCCGGCAGACGCCGTTGGCCGCCACATGAAATCGCCTTAGGCTGCGGCTGGAGTTCCAGAGGAGAAAGCTGCTTAAGGCCTGGTGTGGGTGGCAACGCCGCCCACACCAGGCCCGCTGAGTTTAGAACAGCCCGACTACGCGTCCCGTTTCCAGGTCGAGATCCACATCGTAGAACACCGGCCGCGTCGGCAGGCCGGGCATGGTGCGCATCTCACCGCACAGGGGGTAGAGGAAGCCGGCTCCCACTGAGGCGCGCACGTCGCGCACCGGGAAGACGTAGCCCTGCGGCCGGCCCTTGAGGGTCGGGTCGTGGCTCAGGCTCAGGTGCGTCTTGGCCATGCAGATCGGCAGTTTGTCAAAGCCCAGCTTCGTGTACAACTCGATCTTGGCCTCGGCCTCCGGGGTGTAGCTCACGCTGCCCGCGCCGTAGATGTCCTTGGCGATCTTTTCGATCTTGGCCTTGATGCTCCACTCCAACGGGTAGAGGAACTGGAAGTCAACCGGCTTGTCGCAGGCCGCCATCACTGCAACGGCCAGGTCCTTGGCGCCATCGCCGCCGTGGGCCCAGTGAGTGGAGAGCACCGCGTCTTCGGCGCCGGCCGCGATCGCCTTCTCGCGGATCAGGTTGATTTCAGCCGGGGTGTCGTCTTTGAACTGGTTGATCGCCACTACCACCGGCACGCCGTAGCGCTTGATGTTCTCGATGTGCGCTTCCAGGTTTGCGCAGCCTTTGTCCAACAGCGGCAAGTTTTCGCTGGTGTAAGCATAGTCCAGCGGTTTGCCCGCAACAACCCTCGGCCCGCCGCCGTGCATCTTCAACGCCCGCACCGTCGCCACCAGCACCACGCAGTTCGGGATCAGGCCAGAGTAGCGGCATTTGATATCCAGGAATTTCTCCATGCCCATGTCTGCACCGAAGCCGGATTCGGTCACGACGTAGTCCGCCACCTTGAGGGCGATCTGGTCGGCCAGGATCGAGGAGTTGCCGTGCGCAATATTCGCGAAGGGCCCGGCATGTACGAAGGCCGGCTGACCTTCCACCGTCTGCATCAGGTTGGGCATGATGGCATCCTTCATCAGCACGGTGGCTGCGCCTGCTACGCCCAAGTCCTCCACTGTCACGGCCTCGCCCGTCATGCTGGTGCCGATCACACAGCGGCCGATGCGCTCGCGCAGGTCAGCCAGGCTGGTTGTGAGGGCCAGGATGGCCATCAGCTCGGAGGCAACGGTGATGTCGTAGCCGGTGATGCGGGTCTTGCCCTTCTCATCCGGCCCCAACCCCACTTCAATCTTGCGCAGGAAGCGATCACTGATGTCGATCACCCGGTTCCAGGTGATGCTCGCCGGATCGATGGCGAGCACGGCGAAGCGGGCGCGTTCTTCCGGGGTCAATTCCTCAGGATCGGTCTTGGCGATGCCTAGCGTCTTGAGGCGCCGCAGCATGGGGGGGGCAAAGGCACGCTTACCGCTCTTGTCCTTCGGGCACAGGCGTTCGAACATGACTTCCGGGCTGCCGGCTTCGGATTCGTGCAGCATGCGCGCATCAATGGCCGCCGCGATCAGGTCATGGGCTGCGGTGATGGCGTGGATGTCGCCGGTCAGATGCAGGTTGAAATCCTCCATTGGAACGACCTGGCTGTAGCCGCCGCCGGCCGCACCGCCCTTGATGCCAAAAGTCGGCCCTTGCGAAGGTTGACGGATGCAGCAGACGACTTTCTGGCCCAGCAAGCCCAGGCCCTGGGTCAGCCCAACGGTGGTGGTTGTTTTGCCTTCGCCCAGGGGGGTGGGCGTGATCGCGGTCACATCGATGTATTTGCCCTGGGGGCGATCTTTCGCCTTTTCGATCACGTCCAGATGGACCTTGGCTTTGTGGCTGCCGTAGAGCTCTAGATCGGCGGGGGTAAGGCCCAACGAACCAGCCACCTCTACGATCGGGCGTAACTCGGCTGCTTGGGCGATTTCGAGGTCGCTGGGGACGGGAGTCAGTCGCTTCATTGATGTTCCTCCGTAAGGGCTCTCTTGGTTCGGAAATGGGGCACTTGAAATGTCATTATAGATGGGCTGCCTGGGTTGTTGAATGACAGATGTCATAAAAGTCCGTAGAGCGTGCGGTCGTGACTTTTTGGCGTCTCCGAACGTCTGTCTGCAATGGAGAAGGCTTTACGGAGGCAATCAGTGACTAGACATAATCAAAAATCGATTGTTCACGGCAGACCATCGGCTCGGCGGCCGCGCGGGTGGGCCGGCCCTTGGCGCGTGCTGCTCGCAGGGCTGATGGCGGCTGCGACATGGCTTGTGCCGGCCGCACCGTTTGCGCTGGCACAGGGCAACCCGCCCCAGCCGTCCGGGGCTGCGATCCGTGTGCTCGTCGCAGATGCCAATGGGGTATCACTGGCGCTTGATGTCCCGGCCATCACCGTGACGGCAGTGCGCGGCGCCGATGGGCGCAGTTACACGCAGCTCAGCCTCGCTGATTTCGAGTTGACCGGCGCGTCAGGGCGGCCGAATCTGCCGGCGCGCAGCATGCTCCTGGCCGTTCCCGATGGCGCGCAGCTCAGCCTCGACACCGAGATCTTGGCCGAACGCACGGTGCGATTGGCCGCGCCCGTGGCCCCAGCGCCGGCCTACGCGGCCAGCCTGCCGGCCGGGTCATCCCCTGCAGACGACGATCTACCTGTGGGCCTGGTCGAGCAGTTCAGCCTGGATCCTACCGCCTATGCATCGATGTCCTTCGAGCCGGCCGCGCCCGCCGTATTGGAGGACGCCGGGTACCTGCGCGATGTGCATCTGGCGCGGTTGACCGTGTACCCGTTGCAGTATCGGGCCGCCACCGGCGAGCTGCGACAGATCCGCAGCATGCGGCTCCAGGTTCGTTTCGGCGGTGCTCGCACCGCTGCGCCTCCGTCTGACGCCGCGGCGGATGTGGGCGGGTTTGCTGAGCTGGCGCGCGGGGCTGTGGCAAACCCGGAGCAAGTGGCGACGTGGCGCGTCGGCTCGGCCGGACGTGCGGCGGTCGCCTTGGCGTCGTCGCCGACCGGTGCCCCGGCGTCCCAGCCCCGGTACCGCATCACACTGCGCGAAACCGGCGTCTATCAGCTGACCTATGCCGATCTGGTTGCGGGCGGCGTGTCGGTTGAGACGGTGGATCCGCGCCGGCTATCGCTGTTCGAGGGTGCGCAGGAACTGGCCATCGAAATCTTAGGGGAGGAAGATGGCCGTTTCGATCCCGGCGATGAAATCAGGTTTTATGCGAAGCAGGTGCAGAGCTTGTACGTCGAGGTGAACACGTTGTGGCTGGTCGTCGGGGATGGGCCCGGCCTGCGGATGACCCAACGCTCGGTCGCGCCCCTGGGCACAGCTCAGGCCACGTCCTTCCCCTCGGTGCAGCGCTTCGAGGAGAACAAGGTTTATCGCAGCGCCCTGCCCATGCAATCCGATGTCGATCACTGGTATTGGGGACAGATGTTCGTGCTTAACCAGACCATGGTCCCCACGCTCACGGTGCCGTTTACCATTGCACACGTGCTGCCATCGGGCGCTGCGACGATTGCGTTGCGGCTGTGGGGCGGTTCCGCTGATTCACGCGTGGCCCCGGACCATCATCTGCGCGTCTCGGTGAATGGTGCGGCCATCGGCGATGTGCGCTGGGACGGTGCCGTGCCCGCACTGGGGACGCTGACTTTTGACCAGGCGCTGTTACACAGCGGTCAGAACACTCTGAGCTTGCACACCCCCGGTGACACCGGCGCGCGCGACACGGCAGGGCGGCTGTGGGAAGCGAACTGGCTCGATGCGTTTGATGTGACTTACGACCACGCCCTGCGCACCGCGGAGGATCGCCTCACCTTGACCCCGGCGCCAGGGCCCAACGAGTTCGCTGTTGCAGGCTTTGCCGCGCCTGACATCCGCGCGTACGACATTTCGACACCGACCGTTCCCGCGCGGCTCACGGGACTGCGTATCGAGGGCGCAGCCGGGGATTACACCGCGACCTTCGCTGGCCCAGCGGCCGGGTCCCGGCGCTATTTCGTAGTCGGCATGGGTGGGCTGCTCAAGCCGCTTGCCATCACCCTCGATGCCCCCTCTGATCTCCGTGCGCCGGCCGAAGGCGCCGATTACCTGATCATCGCACACGCGGATTTTGTGGCTGGGGTCGCGCCGCTGGCGCAGTACCATCGGTCCGAGGGGCTGCGCGTGCGGGTGATCGACGTGCAAGACATCTATGATGAGTTCAGCGCCGGGCTGTTGGACCCGCACGCGATCCGGGATTTCATCGGCTATGCCTATGCCAACTGGCCGGGAACGCCGCCGGCGTACGTGCTGCTCGTGGGTGACGGCACCTACGATTTCATGAACCGGGAAGGTTACAACGCCAAGACCTTCATTCCACCCTATCTGGCCAATGTGGATCCGGTGCTCGGCGAGACTGCGGCGGATAATCAGTATGTGGCGGTCGTCGGCGCTGATCTGATGCCGGACTTGCATCTGGGGCGGCTGCCGGTGAACGACCTCACCGAGCTCGCTGCGATGGTGAACAAGATCATCGCCTACGGTACCGCACCGGCCCCGGGCGCCTGGCGCTCCCGCGCAGTCTTCGTGGCCGATAACCCCGACGCCGGCGGTTCCTTCAGTGAGCTTTCGGACAGTGCGCTCTCCTACCTGCCGCCGGAGTTCAGCCCGGAGCGGATTTACCTTGGGACGGCTGAGTACCCGGCCAGCCAGGCCCTCCGCGCACAGCAGGCCACGCTGAACGCCTTCAACAGCGGTGCGCTCCTGTTTAACTATGTCGGCCACAGTTCCATCGGCAATTGGGCGGCTGAGCTGCTCTTCGGTCTCAACGCATTGCCCCAGGTCAGCAATGGCAGCGCCTATCCGGTCGTTCTGCCGATGACGTGTCTCGAAGGCTCCTTCCACAACCCGCGTTTCATCGGCGCGGGGGAGAGTATCGTCCGCCTGGCCAACCGCGGCGCGGTGGCAAGCTGGTCGCCCACAGGGTTAGGGGTTGCGACCGGCCACGATTATCTACACCGGGGCTTTTACGACGCGCTCTTCAATCGGGATGTGCGCGAGCTGGGGCCTGCGACGACTGCGGCGAAGCTATATCTGTTCGTCAATGCCCGTTTTTATGACGGCAGCCTGCGCTATCAGGATCTCCTCGACACTTACGTGCTGCTGGGCGATCCGGCGACCCGCATCGCGGCGCCCGAGGCCGATCTCGCCATCTCCGCCACGGCGACAGCCGGCCCGATCGTTTCCGGCGACACCGTCACGTATGCGGTGACGTATCGTAACGCGGGCCAGGCACGCGCCAGGGGAATCGAGATTGAGGCCACCCTGCCGGCAGGTTTGTCGGGCTTACAGTGGACCGGCAGCGATCCGGCGTTGGCAGCTCGACCGGGTTCCAACCTCGTGTGGGATCTGGCTGAGTTACCTCCGGGCGCCACCGGCCAGATCACGATGACCGCCCGGATCGATGGGGATGCCCTGGGGCCGAGCTTGTCACTGGTGGCCGAGATCGCCATCAGCAGCGGCTGGCAGGAAGCCGATCCGGGCAACAACTCAACAGGTTCACTGGTGACTACCCTGGCCGCGGCCGATCTTTTCCTGTCGCAGGTTGTTGAACCGCAGCGGCCGGTGGCCCCCGGCGACCTGGTCACGCTGACCTTGGCATATGCCAATCTGGGCCCCAGCCCGGCCCGCGCCGTGGGCCTGATGCTGCCGCTGCCCGTGCTGCTGGACGATTTGCAGGTGACTCAGACCGGGCCGGCCGCAACCTTGCGGTTGGGCAGCCGCTACGCCTGGGACATCCCGCTGCTGCAGGCCGGGGGCAAGGGCCGACTGATCATCAGCGGTCGCGTGCCACTCAATCTCACCATCGATCAACTGAGCTGGGAGATCACCGGGCGAATCAGCGCGGCCTGGCCGGATAACGATCTCAGCAACAACGCCAGCGAAACCGAAACGCTGATCGTGCTGACCGGCGATACGCTGGAACCCGATAACACGCCGGCCCAGGCTCACCGCGTCGCACTGCCACTGACGCGGCTTACGGCGACCATCGATCCTGTGGGGGATCGGGATTGGGTCGTTTTCAAGCCCCAGGCCGGCATGACCTACCTCATCCGCACCTTCGACATCGACGCGGGCGGCGACACGGTGCTGTCGCTGTGGGATGCTGACGGCAAAATTGTCGCTAAAAACGATGATGCCGAACCTGGTTCGTCCGCGTCGCAGATCGTCTGGCGTGCGCCGAGTGACGGCGACTTTTACGTGCTAGTGACCTCCTATCAGCAGGCGGTTGGGTTTGACTACAGCTTGCAGATTCTACCGCTGCCGGGCCGGGCCTATCTCCCGCTGGCAAGTCAGCCTGACCCCAAATTGGGACACTAAAATCGGCATTGGGGCGAAATTTCCGCGTTGTGTACGCGACTTCTGGCAGATATAAACGTCTAATTTTGTGAGCTGAAGAAAACGAGGTACGCCAAGCGTGATTTATTTCAAGCATGGGGAGGTTTGAATGTCGCTTTTTGTGCGGCCTTTGCGGGCGGATGAGCGCAGCCATCTCGATGAGATGTTGCGGGTGGACTATGACGGTGAGCTAGCGCGGCGAGCACGGATAGTGCTTCTGTCGGCCCAGCGCGTCAGTGTGCGCGAGATTAGCCATCGAATCGGAATGCATCCGATCAATGTCCGTAAATGGCTCCATCGTTTTAATGTCGCTGGTCTCAACGGGCTCTATCCGCGCCGATCACCGGGCCGGCCGCGTTTGTTCAGTGATGAGCAGCGCAAGGCTATCATCGGCCTGGCGACGACCGATCCCCAGGCATTGGGGCTGAGTTTCGATACCTGGTCGCTGCAGCGCTTGCGGCTGCAACTTATCGAACAAGGGATTGCGCCGGAAATCAGCGCTGAGACAATCCGTCAGGAACTACTCCGCAGCGGTTTGACTTTTGCCGAGCGTCACTGGGTCTCTTCCGATGATTGAAGCACAGATCAGGCCAAGCTGACACCTGTAACAACGACGAGCGCCCGACCAACTGGTCGGGCGCTCGTCGTTGTGCGGGGCGACGGGTTAAGAATGCAGGGCAATGGGCAACCAATAGCGCTGTGAGAACCTGGATGCTTGCCAGCTCGCGTAAATCCCGGCCTGATCCGGTTGAGATACTTCGACCCACTCCACCGCGACGCCACCACCGGGCATTGACGTCAGCAGCACATCCCGCAGGGTGCCATTATCGAGACCGGCTACGATGGTCGGCTTGGGCCACTGTCCCGGCGCGGGCGTCGATGAAACCGCGCGCACCAAGTTACCCTCATCCCATGCAACATGGAGCACTGCGCCATGTTCAATCGCGATGCGCGGCCCGCGTGCCGCAACAGGCGCCCGGACAACAGTGACCGCGGGCGGCCAGTAGAAACCGCGGCCAAAGCAGTAACGGACTTCCTGTCCGTTTTCGATCCACACGAGCTGAGCAAAACCGTCATCGGTGACAGCCATATCGGCGCCCTCGGCGTCGCTCTCCGGCCGGTCCGATACGTTGATCGGCATTGACCAGCGATTCGTTTCTGCCAGCTCGCTGAGATAGATCGCGTATGCCCCGGTCGGGTTATCCAGGGTAGGGGCTCGTTCTTGCCAGGCCAGCAACAGGTTGCCGTCGGACGCTTGGGCCAATGCCGGGGCCTGCCCTCGCGCATTCGGCACCGGGTAGTTCGTCCAGAAGGCGCCATCCCATTCGCCCAAATAAATGGTCCAATAGCCTGGCGAGTTGTCCATCCAGGCCGCATCCAAGCCGCCTTCGGCATTCGCCACTAACGCCGGTTTGTATGAGGCGCCTGATGTGTTGGACACGTTGACCGGGAGTGTCCATACGCCTGCCCGGTAGCTCACGTGATAAATATTGTAGCCGCCCAGAAATTGGTTTGAGAACAAAGCTTGCAGCCTGCCATCGCCGTCCACCTTCAGCACGGGCGACTTGCCGGCGGCAACGCGCACGGGCGTGCTCCACGCCGCGTCCGGCGGCTGCTGCTGCTGGGCGTAAAATAGCTGGCCATTGGTTTCCCAAAGGGCGTGTGCGACGTGATCGGGGGTGTAAGCGAGCGCGGGCCGCGCGGCATGATTCAAATTCGTGGCGATGGCGATGGGCGCGCTCCAAGGCGAGCTGTCATCTGCTGTTGTATCGGATGCGGAGTACGTTGCAACACTGGCAGCAGATAGGGCAGCCGTGGCGTCCTGGTCCAACACACGAGCGAGGATAACGGTCAATGTGTCATCGGCGTCGGGGAGTGCGCGCACTTCGACCGAAGCGCCGATCGCCGGTTCCCCGCTCACCACAGAACTGCTAGTGAAGATGAGCCGGTATCCATCAACCCGCCATTCGTCCGGGCTGAGCGCTTCAATCGTGCCTTCAAATTCCACCGGCTGTACGTCCGATGCGCCGGCGAGCACCTCGATCGCCAGCCCGCGGTAGGAGGTATCCTGGTTTTCAGCCACTACCCACAACAAGTCTCCGATGCGGGGTGCGCCGGTGATCTGCGTGATATCATCAAGCACCTGCACCAGCACATCATCGATGACCCACCAGGGGCCCACCTGTTTGCGCAGCACGCCCGAAAACTGAATGACCGGGCCGGTGCGGCCGGCCGGCCGGTCAACCTGGATCAGATCGCCCCGCAGGCCCCCCTGCTCATCGCGGGTGCCCCATACGATCACCCAGGCGCCCGGTTCGGCACGGCCACGTTTTTCCAGCACAGTGGTGCGCTCATCGACCAGTACGCTGGTTTCGCCTACCAACCATTTCCCCGCCCCCTGGGCCTTTAAGAAGCCCTCGAAGCGTGTTGGGACCGCTTCCGAAGCCTGGGTGCGCGTGAGGGCGGCGGCGTCGCCCGGCACAGCCCGCGCGCCCAGCAGGATCGCGATGGCCAGGGCGATCGCACCTGCTATTGCTGTCAAGCTGCCCAACTTTGGACGAAATCCGACGACCACGTGGCCCTCTCCGGTCAGATTCACTTGAATCTGGATAGGTGTGAATCACAGAAATCTACTGCTACCCTTGAGCAGTTTACCATGAAATCAGCCGAAAAACAAGAGTTTTCGCTCCAAATTCGTCAAAAATATACCATTTGACGCTCACGGTTTGTGTACTTGGGTGATTCACATCGGCGTTGCTGTGCTGGTTGGTGTCGGCGTACCCGTGCTGGTGGGCGTCGGCGTTGCAGTGAAGGTCGGTGTGGGCGTGCCGGTGCTGGTGGGCTCCACCGTCACCACCATGATCACCCGGGCCACCAATTGTCCATCGGGCATCTCCCAGGCTGCGACCTCGACGGTGACTCCGATGACTATCTGCCCGATGATTTGTGTGTTGCCATCGATGATCAACGTGTGGCCATCGACGATGATCGTTCCGCCTTCGTAGGCCGAGACAACCCCTTCAAATTGCCGCTCAACGTAAAGCAGTGCGGTGATCTGGAGCGCCCGGATTTCACCGCCCTGGCCACGCTCGGCCCGGACGTACGCGCGGTCGCCGATCTGGGGATCGTTTTCGAGCCGGGTTTCCGCGTCCACCTTGACGCGGTAGGGACCAATGCTCCACCAGGGGGCCTCGATCGCCGTGATTGTGCCGGTGAATTCCAGCGGCTCAGCCGTCGCTTCGGGCGCGCGGAGGCCGATAATCTGGAGCGCGAGGTATGAGCCATCTGTCCGCACCAGCATGTTGACCTGCACCTCCCAGCCGAGGCCGGGAGTGTTGAGATACTGGGTGCTGCCATCGACATCGACTGTGATATCGCCGATGGTCCAGTGATCGGCAGAAATCGCCTTGACCCAGCCATAATACGTCTGCTTGAGCGCGTCGCGCGGTGGGGTCAGGCTGACGATGGGGGTAGGGGTGGCCTGGCGGGTCGGCTTGGGCGTCTTGGTCGGCATCCGCGTGCGCGTGCTGGTCGGGGTGCTCGTCGGCGTCGCGGAAGGTGTCACGCTCGGTCGATCGACCGGTTCGCTGTGCGCCTGGGTGGGGAAGGCGGGCGCGGCCACGGATTCTCCGCTGGCCAATGGCTGCGCCGGCGTCGGGGTCGGCGCAGGGTGCGTGGCGGCCGCCGGCGCGGCAGCCGCCGGGACCGAGGGGATCATCACGTCCGGTGTGATCTTGGCGTAGGTGAGCAGGAGCCGCCCATCCCCTGGGGCATCCATGCGGCCTTGCACCCGGGCGCCGATGACCGGTTGGCCCTCAACGCGCGTCTCGGCGGTCAGTGTCACGGTTTGTCCCGAGACGACCCAGGTCTGCTCGTGAATCTGCTCGAGGATGCCTTCCAGGATGAGATCGGCTGCCGGCCGGCCGATGCGGACGATCGTCAACGCCTCCTCGACGCGGCGGTCTGCGATCTCCGCCAGCACATCCGCCCGCGCGGCAGGGTCGCGTGTTATCAATACCCACGCGTTTTCGGAGGCCATCTTGATCGGATACAGGAAGTCGCCGGGCAGGGCCCTGGCCGAGGCGCTGATGGCGCCCGTGGCGAGCACGCCGGCCAGGATAAATGCCAGCAAGGCAAAGGCCAGCCCCATCGGCATGGTGCGCGGTTGGCTCCAGCCCCGGGCCGGCTTCGCTGATCCGGCCCGGAGTTTCTGCCACCAGGTTGCCAATCGCTGCGGCCACGGAACGGGCGCAGCCGAGCGCTGGGCGGGAGCAAGTTCTCTCGCAGCCGCGATGAATTCCGCGCGGCTTTGTGCGGCGACAGCCGCCGCGCGCGCGGGCACGGCGCGGAACTGGCGAACATCGCTCACGGTTTGCAGCAGCGGCTCCAGGGCAACGGCGTGCTCGGGATGCCGCGCCAGACAGGACGCGAGGGTCGCGCCCGTCATGATCTGATCGCTGCATTCCGCCATCAGGTTAATGAGGATGTCGTCGTTGCTCTGGCTCATGGTTGCATCACACGACGGAGGGCCAGGACCGCTCGATATTGTAGAGCCTTGATCGCGCCCTCGGTCTTTTCCATGATCTGTGCGACTTCAGCAATGTTTCGGTCCTCCAGGAACCGCAGCGTAATCACTTGTGCCTGTTCTTCGGTCAACAAATCCAGTGCCGCACGCAGGTGTTCGCGGTCCAAGATTGACTCGGTCGCGCCGACCGGGTCGCCGTCGGTCGCGCGTATCGGCCCGGCGTCATCGATATCGATGAAGGTTGCCCGGCCGCGCCGACGATAGTGATCGATCACCAGGTTGTGCGCGATCCGATACAGCCAACCGACAAAAGTAGTACGCCAACCCCGGCCGGATCGGATCGCCTCGAGCATCTTAATGAAGACCTGGGCTGTCAGATCCTCAGCCAGCTCCATCTGGCCCACGCGGTGGTAGATGTAGCTGTGAATCCGCTCGACGTACTGGTCGTAAATCTCGGTGAGCGCCTGGGGATCGGCCTGCAAAGCGCGTTCCAATAAAGCTTGCTGCTCCGGGCTTTCACCGCGCGTCTCTTCACCTTTGTAGACGACGAAGTCTGCAAAAGATAACGCCCAAGTGAAAAGTTGAGCCCAGACCATTGCGTTTTGCTACTCGATGGGGGCTGCTTGCCAAGTCAGCCAGATGCGCTGGACGGCGGTGACGCCTGCCAGGATTGCGATGATCCAAAGCGACCAGATCGTGAGATTGAAGATCAGGCCGGCGATCAAGAGCACCAGGCGCTCGAAGCGGGTGAGAATGCCCTCTTTGCACTGGACGCCGATCCCTTCGGCGCGGGCGCGGGTATAGCTGACCAAGAGGGACATCGCCATCGCTGCGGTTGCCAGGATCACGCCTGTATCCTGGCCGGCGCCCAGGAAATGCCAGACCAGGGCTCCAAACAACACCACCTCCGCCCACCGATCCAGGGTGGAATCGAGAAAGGCTCCGAAACGGCTAGTCGTGCCTGTTGCTCGTGCGACGGCGCCATCAACCGCGTCAAAACCCAGGGTGAGGATCAATAATACGCCGGCCAATTGGGTATGACCGGCGGCCAGGATTCCGGCGACGGCGACCGTTAAGAAGAAGCCGAAAAGGGTGACCGCGTTCGGCGAAACGCCCAAGCCGCCCAGGAATTGGGCCAAAGGCTGCAGGATGCGCGCACCCCATGTTCGGGCCAGATTTGTGACCATACTCCCCCCACGATAGAAATTTGATGCGACCTTCAATGATCTTACACTGAGATACTACCTGTGTCAATCGGTTGTGGCGGCTTTGCGCCGCAGTGGGTTCTGTGCTAGAGTGCCCGCGAAGCCATGGCCGGGATACTCTCATCGGGGAGGGTTTATGCTGTTGGAATTGCAGCGGGTGGCGGATCTATTGAATGCGTCGACCTACACCGTGGCGTTGACCGGCGCCGGCATCAGCACCCCCTCCGGCATCCCTGATTTCCGCAGCGAGCAGTCGGGCCTCTGGGCCCACGCCGACCCCCTCCAAGTCGCCTCGATCTGGGGCTTTCACGACCACCCTGAGCAGTTTTACCGCTGGATTCGTCCCTTGATCGCAAAAGCCGAGACGGCGCGGCCGAACGGCGCTCATATCGTTTTGACCGAGCTGGAGCGTGCCGGCCGCCTGCACGCGTTGATCACGCAAAACATCGACTCATTGCACCAACGCGCGGGTTCGCAACGCGTGCTGGAGCTGCATGGCCATGTGCGAACGGCCTCCTGCCTGCTGTGCCGCGCCTGTACATCGGCTGACGCGTTTTGGACGAGAGTGGCGCAGGCTGACGCGCCGCCGCGCTGTCCCGAATGTGGCGGACCGTTGAAGCCGGATGTCGTCCTGCTTGGTGAGCCGCTGCCCTACGAGGCAGTCCGTGCGGCGCAACAGGAGGCGCTGGCTGCGGATGTGTTCCTGGTGGTTGGCACATCGCTTGAGGTGATGCCGGCCGCTGATTTGCCTTTGCTTGCCAAGCGGCGCGGGGCGCGCCTGGTGCTCATCAACCTCAGCCCGACGCCGTTCGATGACCGGATGGATGTGGTGGTGCGCATGGATGTAGTGAAGGCCTTGCAGCAGATCTGGAAGGCGCTCAGCCGTTAGCCCTGCCAGGTGTGGCTGCTGTGTGCTACCGCGTGGTGGACAGGGTGGCTACAAAGGTCCCCAAGCTCACTCCGGCTCGGCACGCTGCTTCGAGCCCGCGGCCGGCGCTCCAGGCGGCCAGAAATCCCGCATCGAAGGCATCCCCGGCGCCGGTGGCGTTCACGATCGCAGTGTGTGGGGCGGGCGTGCTCACCGTCCGCCTCCCATCAGTTGCCGTGCAGCCGTCGCGATCCAGTTTGATAACGGCTGTGTTGGCATGCGCCAGCAAGATCTGGCGGGCGCGATCGATTTCGGCGCCGGCAGTCAGTGCGGCAGCTTCCTGGCGGTTCGGCAGCACCACCTCGGGCCGGCCCACCAGATCCCAGAAGCCATCCGGCCCCAGGCCGGTCAGCGGACCGTGCGAGCTGGGATCGAGGCTCACGGGCACGCCGTGGGCACGCGCCAGCGCCATGGCGGCCAGCGCGCCGGGCTGGCTCTCCCGGTCCAGCAGCACATACCCCACGACATGCAGGAGTTCAGCGCCGGCGATCAGGGCCTCAGGCACGTCACTGGCGGCCCAGAACGCATTGGCGCCGCGATCGGGGACCATCGTGCGCTCGCCGTCCGGCTCCACAAGCACCTGGATCGCGCCGGTGTTGCGGGTCGGGTCCACGACCAGCGCGGGGTGAACCCCCTCGGCCGCCAGGTCCGCGGCCAGCCACCGGCCAAAGGGGTCATCGCCGATGCGACCGATAAATGTCACCGGGCGCCCCAGGCGCGCGAGCCAGACCGCCACGTTGGCGCCGGACCCGCCCGGCATCACCCGTACGTCGGCCGGCGCGTCGCTGCCGCGCAGCAGGGGGGTGCGCAGGGTGCTGACGATGTCGACCGCGATGTCGCCCACTACGACGATCATGCTTCGGTTCCTCCCGTGCCCTTATCTGAGTTCCGTGAGATCCGCCAGGGTCGCGTTCAGCAGGGAGAGCAGCGGCGTGACCGGCACGATTACGCCCACCCCCACCTTGCCCGCGCTGATCTCGATCCGATCGAACAGGATCACCGTTTCGTCCACAAAGACAGGGAAGCCCTTGTCCATCAGGGCCAGCGGCGAGATGCCGCCTCGTTCCAGCCCGGTCAGCCGCTCGGCCTCGCGCTGGGGCGCCATCTGCACCTTCTTTTCGCCGGAGGCCGTGGCAAGCTTCTTGAGGTCGAGTTGGCTATCGCCGGGCAGCAAAGCCAATAAGGGCCGGGCGTGCGGCCTGTCGGGCAGGACTACCAGCGTTTTGAAGGTCTGTTCGGGCGGGAAACCGATGACGCGCGCCACTTCACTGGCAGAGAGGTGATCGACGACCTCATAGGCTACCGGCTGGTAGGGGATTCCCTGGCCGTCGAGTATTCGCATAGCCAGGGTCTTGACAGGTTTTTGGGCAGGCATCTTGGGGAATCTCAGACCTGACAGGCTTTTTAAGCCTGTCAGGCCCAGCATCTAGAAGCGGTGTTACCGTGTGATGAACGGCACCCACCAGCGGGTCATCGTGTAGCGGAAGTAGTAGACGCCGTATTCCGCCGTCGCCACGTAGACATCGCCGGCCTTTGGTTCGGTCTGCGTGTTCCGCAGGAAGGTGATGATGTCGTCGACTCCGTCGCCGTTGAAATCGCCGACGCCACAGACCTCATCGCCCAGGCAGAAGAAGTCGTTCCACTTGTCCTTTTCAGAGACCAGTTGAGTGCCATCCGAGAGAGCCACGGCCACGTCGCCGGCCTTCGGCAGCGCCTGGGTGCTCTTGAGGAAGGTGATCACATCGTCCTTGCCGTCACCGGTAAAGTCACCGACGTCGCACGTCTCTGAGCCGTAGCAGAAGAACGCATTCCACATATTGTTGATCGCGCCGCCGACCACGCGGTCCGCAAAGCTGGCCCCGGTTGAGAGCGCCACGAACACCTTCGGCTGCAACGTGGTCGTGCGGACAAAGGAGATGATGTCGTCGCGGCCGTCGCCGTCGAAGTCGCCCACGCCGCATTGCTCCGTGCCGATGCAGAAGAGCGCGTTCCACTGCGTTGCGTTGGCGCCATCGCCGAAGCTGCTGCCGGTGGACAGGGTGACCATCACATCGCCGATGGCAGTGCCGCCGTAGAGGCTGCGCTTGAACAGCACGATATCGGCTTTGCCGTCGCCGTTGAAGTCGCCCAGATCGCAGATTTCTCCGCTGCCGCAGAAGTTGTAGTGCCAGATGGCCGGTGCGTCAAACGTAACGCCATTGGAGCGGGCCACGAGCACTTGGGGCGAGCTACCTTGCTTGAAGGAGACCAGGTCGTCCCGGCCGTCGCCGTCCACATCGGCTACCTTGCATACATCCGATCCGGTGCAGAAGAAGTCCGCCCACACCTGGCGCGTCGTGAACCCGCTGCCGTTGGATAACGCCACGTAGACATCGCCTCGACCGGTGCCCGTTTGGGTGTCGCGGACGAAGGCGAGCACATCATCCCGGCCATCACCGTTCACATCGCCCACTGCACACTGCTCGGAGGAGAGGCAGAAGGAGTCGCTCCATTGTTTGCTGACGGGGAAGCCGATGATGCCGCGGCTGGGGGTGCCGCCGCCGGCCAGGGCCACATAGACGTCGCCGCGGTTATCGCCGAGCTGCGTATCCCGCAGGAAGCGGATGACATCGGTATGGCCGTTGCCATCGAAATCGCCGACGCCGCAAACTTCAGCGCCGGTGCAGAAGCCGTCGCTCCATTCCTTGTCGCTGGATTGGAGCAGGCTGCCGTTGGAGATCGCCACGTAAACATTCCCGGCCTTGGGTTCGGGCTGCGTGCTCTTGAGGAAGGCGATCACATCGGCCTTGCCGTCGCCTGTGAAGTCCCCGATGCCGCAGGTCTCCGAGCCGAAGCAGAAGAAGTCGTTCCACACATTGTTTGTCGCGCCGTTGACTTTGCGATCCACAAAGCTGTAGCCGTTGGAGAGCGCCACAAACACCTTCGGCGATGTCGTTCCTTTGACGAACGCCGCGATATCATCCCGGCCGTCGCCATCGAAGTCACCGACACCGCACTGCTGCTGTTCGATGCAGAAGAACTCGTTCCACTTAACGCCGTTGGCAAAGCTGAAGCCGTTGGACAGCCCCACCCACACATCGCCGACCGGGTCGCCGATGTACGAATTGCGCGTAAAGGAAACGATATCGGTTGCGCCGTCACCGTTGAAGTCCCCGACCTCGCAGATTTCGGGGCTGATGCAGAAGGCATCCTGCCACTTGGCCATCGGGGCAAAGCCGGCGCCGGTAGAGAGCGCCACGTAGACGTCGCCTGCGGTCGCGCCGCTGGTCACGTAGGCGAAGCTGATCAAGTCATCGCGGCCGTCAGCGTTCACGTCGCCCACTTTGCAGACGTCCTGCCCGGTGCAGAAGAAGTCCGACCATTTCTGCGCCGCGCCGAAATTCAGCCCGGTGGACAGCGCCACGTAGACGTCACCTTGCTCGGCGCCGAAGCGCGTGTCGCGGGTAAACGTCAGCACGTCGTCCTTGCCGTTGCCGTCGAAGTCGCCGATGGCGCATTCCTCGTTGCCGATACAGAAGAGATCCAACCACTTGGGGCTGGGCGGCGTCGCGTTCACGCCATCGCTCTCGGCATGGGCGGCGGTGACCGTTCCTAGCAGCATCACCGCGGCCACCAGCAAGATGGCCAAAGCCAGCATCGTAAATCGATTGGGCTGGCGTTCAAGTGCCGCGCCGGCAGTCCTCTTTTGAGACGTTGAGAAGTCGAACACAGCGGGTCTCCTTTCCTGAGTATGGTATCTGCCGGGTGTATGTTACTTGACTAATGCCGCTTTGGCAAGAAAGTCACCGATTTGTCATTCCTGGTTCATCGTCAGTTCATCCGGGGGAGATACGATGTGCATCGTTGTTGGGCCCATGCGTACATGCTTCTGCTCACAACTTGAGATTGCTTGGGCAGAGCGTTTTTCGCGCGTGCCGGGCAAGATAACCCCAGAGGCTCAGGAGGTCATCATGGCGAGTATTGAGATTAAACGACGTGACGCGAAAACTGGGAATAAGCGCGCCAAGACCGTGCACAAACTATCGTTGGCCGAGGCTCAGCAAGGCCAATGGGCGCGCGCGGCGGCCGGGGCGCTGCATCATTTCTACATCGAGGGGACGAGCGTCTGCGGCCAAAAGTTGCCGGGGCAGGTGCGGGCGGACACCATGCGCAAGCTTTGCCCCGAGTGCTACAGCGCGGTGAGTCATGCGGCCAGCTACGGCGGCGCGCTGGACTCGACCAGCTGAGTTGAGATGCTGAAGGTGAGGCTGAGAGTTTTCAGCCTCACCGATGCCGGTATCCGACCTGGGATGCAACTGCGGCGCGGAGACCCCGACAGACCAGTGACGCTTTTCCGTAGCGGTGGCGCGAGTGGTATAATCGCATAAATCGCACGCGTGAAGGGATACACTGCGTTATGGTTGCTCCTCGGATCCTGGTTGTTGACGACGATGCAAAGGTGCTCAGCCTCATGCGCCGCGGCTTGGCCTTCGCCGGGTACACCGTGGACCTGGCCCCTGACGGGGAACAGGCCCTGGGGATGGCGCGCGCCCACCTGCCGGATCTGGTGGTGCTCGATGTCATGCTGCCCGGCATCGATGGCCTCGAGGTTTGCCGCCGCCTGCGGGCCGGCGAGCCGAACCTCCCCGTCCTGATGCTGACGGCGAAGGATCGGGTGCCCGATCGCGTGGCTGGACTGGACGCCGGCGCGGATGACTACCTGGTCAAGCCGTTCGCGTTTGACGAATTGCTGGCGCGCATCCGAGCGCTGCTTCGGCGCGCCCGGCCCGCGGAAGCGGAGAGCTTGAGCTTCGCCGACCTGCGGCTGGACCTGCTCACGCGCGAGGTGCACCGCGGCGAACGCCCGATCGATCTGACGACCAAGGAGTTCGATCTGCTGGAGTACTTTCTGCGCCACCCGCGCCAGGTGCTCTCGCGCGATCAGATCTTCGATGGCGTCTGGGGTTCGGACTTCCTGGGCGGCTCTAACGTGATTGACGTCCACGTGATGCGCCTGCGCGACAAGCTGCAAGCGGCCGGTGAGCCGCGGCTGATTCAATCGGTGCGTGGCATCGGTTACAGCCTGCGTGAGGACGCCTGAGGAGAAGGCCATGCCGTTTCCTGTCTTCCGGCGATTGAACGCACGGCTGCGGCTGGGGCTGTGGTTCAGCCTGTTCCAGTTCCTGGCGACCCTCCTCATCGCCGCGCTGCTGTTGCTGGTGGGCCGGTCGCTGGGCCTGGTTGACGGGACGCTGCTGCACGCCCTCGGGCTCCTGGGGCTGGCGGCCCTGGCCGCGATGCTGATCACGCTGGCGAGCACCCGGTGGCTGACGGCGCACGCGTTGCGGCCCATCGTCGAGGTCACGCGCGTCGCCAAGCGGATCGCGGCCACGGGCCAGGTCGGCGAGCGCGTGGCCGTGACGCCGGCTCACGATGAGCTGTTCGAGCTGACGACCACCCTCAACGAGATGCTGGAGCGCCTGGACCAGACCGTCCGCCATCAGCGGCAGTTCCTGGCCGATGCGTCGCATGAGCTGCGCGGGCCGTTGATGGTGATCCGCGGCAACCTGGATTTGCTGCAAATGGATCTGCCGGCCGAGGACCGCCGGGCCAGCGCGGCCGAGGCCAGCGAAGAAGCTGAACGCATGGCCCGGCTGGTCGGCGATCTGCTGTTCCTGGCCGAGCAGGATGCCCACGAGCGCCTGGATTCGGCGCCGGTCGCGTTAAACGAGGTCGTGTCCGAAGTGTGGCAGCGCGTCGGCACCCTGGACGCGGGGCGCCATCAACTCTCCCTCGAATGCAACGAGCCGGCGACCGTGCTGGGCGACCGGCACCGCTTGAGCCAGATGCTTTGGAACCTGGTGGACAACGCGCTCCGCTACACCAATCCGGGCGGCAGCGTGCGCCTCTGTCTGCGCAATCTCGGCCAGGTCGCGGAGCTGGCCGTGGCCGACACCGGGATCAGCATCCCCGCCGAGCATGTGCCCCACATCTTCGAACGCTACTACCGGGTGGACCGGGCGCGCTCGCGCAACGAGAGCAGCACCGGCCTCGGCCTGCCCATCGTCAAGCAAGTGGCCGAAGCGCATGGCGGCCAGGTGCGCGTGCACAGCGAGCCGGGGGTGGGAACCACCTTCACCGTGACCTTGCCGGTGTCCCAGGCCGGGTGATCCCCGCAGCCGCTGTGCACACGTCGGGGTTTAGGCTGCACCGTCCGGCGCAGGCAGCCCCGACAGATCCAACGTCGCGATGAATGCCGCAAAGTCGCCCAGGTCCGGCTGGCGCAGCCGCTGGTCGGCCGTCCGCCCCATCAGATACGCCGTGAAGACGATCTCCATGACCTTCCCCTGGAACTCGGTTTGTTCGGTGTCGAGATAGACCCGGTGTGCAATGGCCGCCTGCAGGATATTCAGCTCCTCTGCTTCATCCTCGACCAGGCCCCAGTTGTCTCCCGTCATGGACATTACCAACCGGTCAGCTTCTCTGATGCAGAAGCGCGGATCGGTCAGTTTGGACGGTTCTTTTCCAGCCAGCATAATTCACCCCTCAAAACATTATGATACCCGGCCATTCTCCTCTGCGACCGTGAATCCCCCATGACATGAGAATGACAGTTCAGTGAATATCCGACACACGGGGGTCTGGCGGTCAGAGTTCATCGGTTCGTCATGCTGCCTTCATGCCAGCTTCATCCAAGTCAGCGAAGATGGACAGCGTGAGTCGCGTCCACAACCCGGCTCCGCGCAACAACGCGGAGCCGGGTTGTGGACGCGCGTTATGAAGGGAGGTTGAGATGGTGCAGGAAAACACGACACGTGCGATATGGATCACGACCCAGGATATGGGCCGCCTTAAGAAGCTGATTGAGGACGTGCCGCCGCACGATTTGCGCAGAAAGGCGGAACTCAGGGATCTGGAGGCCGAGCTTAACCGCGCCTTGGTGGCGTCTGATCAGGAGGTCCCGGCCGATGTCATTACGATGAATTCGGAAGCTCTGCTGCTTGATCTGGACACCGGTGAGGAGCTGAGCTGTAAATTGGTCTTTCCCGGTCAAGCAGATATCACGCGCATGCAGATATCGGTGCTGGCGCCGGTGGGCACTGCCATGCTCGGTTACCGGGCGGGCGATATCTTCGAGTGGAAGGTGCCGGCCGGAAGGCGTCGGCTAATGGTCAAGGCAGTCGTGCGACAGCCGGAAACGGTGGAGGCGCCCGATTAGTGCCAGGTGCGTCGCAGGTGGCTTGCAAGCACAAACGCCGCGAACATCTTCAGCAGTATCTTTCGCCTTCATCCACTCCAGATAGGGGCGAAACTCAAGTCTCGGCGCTGGGCCAGGCGCGACGGCGATGCCTGGCCCAGCGCCGAGCTGCTGGACACCGATCTGAACATCAGCTCGTTCGGCGAGGATGAGGCGGGGGAGGTCTACGTCGTGGATCTGAATGGCGGGGTGTATCGGATTGAGACGAAGTGATCACGTGTCCTCACTCCAGACATGCCGCATGTGGCTGGCGAGCATAAAAGCTGCAAAATCACGGACGTCTTCAACTGCGTCGTCCGCCGCCATCCGTTCCAGATACGGGCGGAATTCGACCCACGGTGCATAGGCCGTAGCGAAGACTGCAGCACGGCGAACCTCGCTGTCTGGATGCGCCAACATGAGGCTGAAGTATCCAAAGAACTCTGGGTCAAATTGCTCCGGTGCAATTGCTGCCAGGTGATAGGTCGCCCGGATCGCCAGGTTGGTGTCACTCGCGGTTTTCAGCTGCTGTCGGATCTCGTCCAGGTCATAAGTTGCGATGCGAGACCGGATCAAAGCGGTAGTCTGGTCTCGATTCTCGCCATCCACATGCAGGTATCTTGCACCGAGCATCGAATCTTCAACGTAGTGGATCGCGACTTCTCCGCTCGCGGTCAGCCAGATCTTCTCGAATGGCTGTGTCTCCGTCGGCAGAACCAGGTCTTGCAACTGCCAATCATTGTCGTAAGCCATCTGGTTGACCTCTTCTGGGTGAACGCTCTCCTGGATCAACACGTGTGTCCATGTCATTCCTGGCCTCCTGCTGCGAGCAGTGTCACCCGCACCTCGTTATCCAGATAGCTCCTGAGTTCCTTCCGAATGAAGCGTTCGAGATCTTGGACCGTCTTGAACAGAGGTTGCTCTATCTGCATCTTAGAATAGAGGAATTTGGTCATCAGCTCAAGCTCCGTTTCCACCATGCTGGCCATCCGAGCCGAGGACGCGGGAGTTTTGTAGTCCCGTTCGGGCTCCATGCCCAGCCGCTCACTGACGCCGCTGGCAGTACGGACAGCACCCGGAGGCGCCACGGAGTTAAATTCCTGGAGTGCTTGCGGTCCCGTGAGCGTGCCGCTTTCCACCAGCGACATTGCCATCGGGCCGGTGACCACTTGTGCTGAACTCCGGCCCATCTCCACGGCTGAAAGTCTTGTCAAGGCCGCCAATTGCATTCGGGCGCCGGCGAATTTGGGGTCAAGATGCCCGGTTTCGGTGAAAATTCGCAAGGCTGTGGCCATCTCGCTGTCGCTGCTTCCGGTGGAGGCGCGAATCTGACTCCACATTCCGGCGATTTCATCGTAGCGTCCCACGCGCTCGATTCGAATGTGGCCGGGCTGGCTGCTCCACGTCTGGCGCTCGGTTACAGGAATGCCGCCCACGTGCGAGTATTCGGTGCTCCAGGGCTGACGTATCACGCCCGGAGGCGGTGTGAAAGTCGGCGGCGGCTTCCCGAAGGCGGCTACATCTGCGGCCTGAGCATGCAGCCCGACGATTCCGGGAGGATGGATCAGCGGTGAGACCGGATCTTTGCCGGCTCCGCCGGCTCGTTGTTCCTGGATGTGCTTCAGATGCTCCCGCACCGTGGGATCCTTCAGGATGTCGCGGCCGATCTCCCGGATCATCGTGAGCAAGAGGGGGCCGTGTTTCTGTACGATGTCACGCACAACATCTTCGCTGGGGTTGACGGTGGCGAGAACTCGTGCGCTGTCACCTTGCCCGATCAGTTCCAGCTTACTCAGTCGATGCAAAACGCGCCAGCCGAGAAGACGTGCTCGCAAAAGGATGCCGGACGTTCCGCGGCGCAGCAGGCCCTCAATCTTGGGACGCAGCGCCCGCACCGCTTTCTCCAGTCGTTCTCGCATCTTCTGCTCTTTACTCTTCTTTTCCCGCTTCGGCTTCTCTTTTCCCGGCTTGCCCTTCTTCCGCTTGGCCTTGAACTGCTCCCACTTGCCCTTGATCTTGCCGCCGAGCTTCTTCAGCTTGGCCGCGATCTTCTGGCCGGCTCTCTTCAGTTTTTGACCGACTTTTTTCGCCGCTTTCTTGATCTTGCCCATGATACGCTGGGCGATGGCTTTGATCTTGCCCGCGACTTTGCTGGCGCCCTTGCGCAGCCGCTTCAGCAGCCAGTTGGCGACGAAGTCTATCACGGCAATGGCCGCCGCGGCAAGCGCATCCGCAAACTGCGGGCCGGCGTTACCGGCCTTCACCGCCTTCAGGAACGCGATGAAGCGGGAAATGGCCTGCAGGATGCGGCTGATGGTGCCCCACGCCGCCTGGATGCCTTCGATGATCGCCAGCACCGCGCCCGCGGCGGGCACGATCATCGAGACCAACTTCTCCACCAGGATCTGCACCAGGGCCATCGGGATGGCGGACTTCAACGCCTCCCACACCATGCTGCCGATCTCGGCCAGCTTGATCCCGCCCTTGGTCAGGACGTTCCAGATGGTCATGCCCAGGCCCACCACCTCTTCCAGCTTCTGGTTGAACCAGTTCTTGATCGCGGTCTTGAACGCCTTCCAGAGATGGTTCTTGATGCCGTCCACGATGGCCTTGCCCAGGTTGCTGATCCACCGGCCCGGCGCGGAGGCGATGTCCTTGATCAGCACGGCGAAGGTGCCGATGGCGTCGACGATGGCTTTCGCCGCCTTGATCGCGCCCTGCACCACGCCGCCGACGAAGTTCACTGCGGCCATCAGGCCTTTTTCGAGCAGGCCCAGGGCCGTGTCCAGCGCCTTGCCCAGCAGATCCAGCGCCTTCTTGACGCCTTCCTTGAGCTTGTCGGCCAGCCGGTTGACGGCCGCTTCGGCCGCGGCCACTTTCGACTTGATGAAGCTGCGCCAGCGGTCGCGCAGGCCGGGGAATGCGCCCAGCACCCGGTCGCCGATGGCGATCAGCGCATTGCCCACCCGCTTGATGACGGCGACCACAGCTTTGCGTGCGGCTTCGATCGCGGCCACTGCCAGCTTCTTGGCCAGTTCGATCGCCGCTTTGATCGCCTTGCGGGCGGCATCGAGCGCAGCCTTGATGGCGTTCTTGATGGCATCGAAGAATGCTTTGGCTTTGGAGGCCAGCCAGCCGAAGAAGCCGTCGGATTCCTTCTCCCCGCGTTGGCGCTCCGACTCGGCTTTTTCTTCCCCTTCGCGCCGGGCGGATGCGGCGTCGGTGTTGCCCTTGGCGATGTGCTCGCCGGCTTCCTTCTCGCCCTTGGCGCGCTCGCGAGAGATCTCTTCTTCGCCCTGGACCACCTCGCCGTCGGCCTCGGCGCGGCCTGCGCCGACGACCTGCTGCTGCTCCTCGGTCCAGTCGCGGCGGGCGGCTTGCACATCCTCCTGTGCGGCCCGCCGGGCGTCCGCCTGCTCGGCGGTGTTCTCGGCCTCGGTGCGGGCGATCTCCTGCTGGGTGTTGCTCCGTTCCTCGGCCACTTTGCTGTCGTGTTTGACGCGTTCGGCCGCCATGTCGCCCTGGGCTTTGCCCACCGCGGCTTGAATCTCGGCGCCGCTCTCCTGCTGGGCGACAATCGATACGGCATCGTCGCCCAGCGCGGCGGTCTCTCCCAGGCCCGTGCCCGCAGCGCCACCGCTGCCGCCCGCCGGGATCGTCGCCTGCAGCGTTTCGGGCGGCACGACCGGGTAGATGTCGCTTTCGCCCAGCGGCGTCGCGGCCTCGCGGCGGCCCCGGGCCTGGGCCGCCGCCACGCTGCGCTCGACCTTGGCGCGTTGCTGCTGCGCTTGCGCGGGATTCGCATCGCCTTCGAGGCGGAGGGCGGGGGGTGGGCCGGCTGTGGCATCCAGAGCCGGGTCGCCGGTGGGAATGCGGTTGATGGAGGACGCCATGCGCGAGGCATCGGCGCCGCTCATCTCGCCCTTCTCGTTGCCGGCCACATCGGGCGCAGCGACCGACTGGGCGGGCGGAGGCGGCGCGGCGGGCAGCGGCTCGGGCTCGGGCGTGGGCGCCGGCTGACCGGCAGCCGCGCGCTCCGGCCGCGCTGGGGTTTCGCCGCCGGCGGTGTTGTCTGCGCCGGTCGCGGGCCCTTGTTTGGTGCGGGGTGAACCCGAGGGGCGTTGCATCTGAGGCGGGTTGGCGGCCAGATCAGTGCGCTGTTCGCCCACGGTGCGTGCGACCGCAGCGTTGACCCCGCCCAGGGCCTGCGCCATCGGGGCCGGCGGCAGGCTGCTGATGGCGGCCAGCGCCTGCGCCGGTTCCGCCGCCGAGACATCGGGCGTTTCTGGCTCGGGCTGGTCGGGGATGGCGCCGCCGCCCCCGCCGCCGCCCGCGGGTTCGGCTTCGCCGCCGCTGCCTTCGGCCAATGCTGACATGGCCGCGCCCTGCTCCGCGGGCGACAGCTCGGCGCTCTCGGCCGCGCCCGCGGCCGCCTCTGACGAATCGT
>JAPKMS010000008.1 GCA_026645775.1 Anaerolineae bacterium | reverse complement strand
TGAGATGCAAATGTCGTGGTTCAATCCCTTCGTCGAGCACCGGCTCCAGACGGGCCACGCCTACACCTTCAGCGGCAAAGTCGACAGCTATCGCGGCGTGCCTACCATGCGCAACCCTGAATTCGAGGCGCTGGATAAGAACCAGGTCAGCACCGGCCGGCTGGCCCCGGTCTACCCGCTAACCGAGGGAATCTCGGTGCAGTGGCTGCGCCGCGTGATCAGCCAGGCGATCGAGGCGTGGGGCGCCAATGTGCCCGACTTCTTGCCCGAAACGGTGCTTAAAGAAGCACGCATCATGCCGCTGGCCGAAGCGCTGGCACAGATCCACTTTCCCGACAACCCTGATTTGCTGGCCCAAGCGCATCGCCGGCTCAGCTTCGATGAATTCTTCGTGCTGCAGCTCGGCGTGTTGGGGGCACGCCAGCGCTTCCGGGATGCCTCGGCCCAGCCTCTGCGCAGCGACGCAGCCATCCTGGCGCCGTTTATTGCGGCCCTGCCCTTTCCCTTGACCGGCGCACAAGGCCGGGCCCTCGCCGAGATCGCCGACGACTTGGCCGGCGCCCGGCCGATGAGCCGGCTGCTCCAGGGCGATGTGGGATCGGGCAAGACCGCGGTGGCTGCGGCCGCCCTGTGGGCCGCGGTCGCCAACAGCGCCCAGGGCGCCATCATGGCCCCCACCGAGATCCTGGCGGAGCAGCATGCACGCTCCTTCAGCAAAATGTTCGAAGGCCTGATTCATCCCGCCGCCGATCGTCCGATCCGGGTGGTCCTGCTCACCGGCAGCATGCGCCCGGCCGAGCGAGAAGAGGCGCTGGCCGCGCTGGCCTCCGGCGCGGCAGATATCGCCGTGGGCACCCATGCGCTCATCCAGCAGAGCGTTAACTTCCAACGTCTGGCCGTAGCCGTGGTGGATGAGCAGCATCGTTTCGGGGTCGAACAGCGTGCGGCCTTGCGGCAGAAGGGCATGCAGCCCCACATGTTGGTGATGAGCGCCACACCCATTCCGCGCTCACTGGCCCTCACGCTGTACGGCGACCTCGACATCTCGGTGATCGATGAGATGCCCGCAGGTCGCACGCCGATCAAAACCAAGTGGATGTCCGCCGGCCAGCGCGAGCGCGGCTACGATTTCATCCGGCGGCAGGTGGCCAGCGGCCGGCAGGCTTTCGTGATCTATCCGCTGGTGGAGGAATCGGCCAACAGCGACGCCAAGGCCGCGGTCGATGAACACGCTCGCCTGCAAAGCATCATCTTCCCTGAGCTGCGCGTGGGGCTGCTGCACGGCCGGCTGCGGGCCGATGAAAAAGAACGCGTGATGCGCGCCTTCGGCGCCGGCGAGCTGGATATTCTGGTCGCCACCTCGGTGGTCGAGGTCGGCATTGATGTGCCCAACGCCACCGTCATCATGATCGAGGGCGCCGAGCGTTTTGGCCTGGCGCAGTTGCACCAATTCCGCGGGCGCGTCGGCCGGGGCGAATATGCCTCCTACTGCATCCTGATCTCGGATGCAAACGAAGGTGAGAGCGCACGCCGGCTGCAGGCGCTGGAAAACAGCACCGATGGTTTTGCGCTGGCGCAGATCGACTTGGAGATGCGCGGCCCAGGCGATTTCTTCGGCACGCGACAGAGCGGCCTGCCGCCCTTGCAAGCGGCCCAGCTTGGCGACCTGCGCATCCTGGAGGAGGCCCGCGCGGCCGCGCAGCGCCTCTTCAACATCGATCCTGACCTGCAGCTTCCTGAACACCGTGCCCTCGCGGCGCGGGTCGCCGAGTTCTGGCGCGGGACGGGCGACGCGAGCTAACTGAGGCATTATCATGATTCGAGCCCTATATCCAGGTACGTTTGATCCGATCCACAACGGCCACGTCGATATCGCGACACGGGCCGCTAGCCTTTTTGATGAACTCGTGATCGGAATCTACGACAGTCCGCCCAAAACCCTGATGTTTGACACCGATCAGCGTCTGGCGATGACGCGCGACGCATTGGCCCACCTGCCTAATGTGCAGGTGACGCCCTATCGAGGCCTCACCGTAACCTTTGCGCATCAAATCGAAGCGTCGGTTGTCGTGCGCGGTCTGCGGGCCATTTCTGATTTTGAATTCGAATTCCAGATGGCCCTGACCAACAAAAAGCTGGCCCCGGATATCGAATTTGTCTGTCTGATGACCAGCCTGGAGTACGCCTACCTCAGTTCTTCGATCCTGAAAGAAATCGCTGTCCTGGCAGGCGACATCGTGAGCCTGGCTCCTCTGGGAGTTCAAGCCGCGCTGAGCGCCCGCTGTTCCGGTTTGACGCCGGACAAAATCAGCACCACGCCCATTCGCACTTCCCGGGATTAATGGCCGAAGTGCGGCGCCCGCGCGCACACGCGGCCCGCAAAAGGAGACACGTCACCACTATGGAAGCTTTGATTGACGAACTCGAAAAACTGCTCAATGGCGCCATGCGCATGCCCGTGGGCGGCAAGGTTCTGGTCGATGAATCCGCGCTGCGCAGTCTCTGCCAAGAGATGCGGGCCGCACTGCCCGATGAGCTGCGGATCGGCCAGCGCATCTCCGGCGAACGCGATCGGATCCTGAGCGAGGCGCGCGCCCAGGCTCGGCGCATCCTCGAAGAATCTCAGGCGCAGCTCAACAGCAAGCTGGACGAACAAGGGGTGGTGCAAGCAGCCCGCCAACGCGCTCGCGACATCCAGACAGATGCCGAGAAGACCGCCGCCGCCCTCCGCGCCGAGGCCGACCAGTATGTGCTTAACCAATTCAACACCCTGGAAAGCCGGCTGATCCGTGTCTTGCGCGAGGTGCAGGCCGGGCAGCGCTCGTTAACCCAGGCGCCGGCCGATCCGAAGGAAGGCAGCGGGCGTTCTTGACAGAGCTCCGGCTCTCGCCTATAATAGCCGCTTGGTGCTTTGGCGCCGAGTCAACACGCGCATTCACTCTGGAACGGATAGACAGTGGTAGATAGTCTCGTATTCAATGTCGCGCAACTGCTGCGGGAGTCGATTGGCGCGGTGCGCCACGTGGAAGTGGCCGCCAACTTGCAGCACCTGGCGCCAGAGCTGGAACAGGCAGAGGGCGCGTCCGAGGCCACGTTGAGCGGCCCGGTGCGCATGATCCACACCAACACCGGCATCCTGGTCCAAGGCCATTTGTACGCTGAGGCGGCGCTGGCTTGTGCTCGCTGCCTCGATCCTGTCGCCGTGCCATTGGCGATCGAGGTGGAAGAGCTCTTCATCCCGACGATCGATGTGGTCACAGGCAAGCCAGTAACGCCCGAAGAAGACGATCGGGCTTTATGGATTGACGAGCATCACATCCTGGATATGAGCGAAGTGTTGCGTCAGGATGCGCTGCTTGCCGCACCGGTGCACGTCTTGTGCAAGGAAGACTGCCGTGGGCTGTGCCCCACGTGCGGCCAGAACCTCAACCAAGGGTCATGCGACTGCACGCCGGACGTCGACCCGCGTTGGGGACCGCTGGTGGAATTACTCAAACAAACCAAGTGAAACGATAAGGAGTTTCTTGTGCCACCTCAACCAAAACGCAAACTTTCCAAGGGCCGCCGCGACCGCCGCCGCGCCCACGACGCTTTGACGCCGATGCACCTGGTGCGCTGCTCGCAATGCGGCAGCCTGCGCCGGCCGCATCACGCCTGCCCCGATTGCGGCGCCTACAAGGGCGAAATCGTCCTTCAAATGGAAGCTGCGAAGAAAAAAAGCTGAGCAGCGTCCGCCAGGGAATGGCAACGCGCCGTTAAACCCACAGGCACGCAAGGGGGGGACCTGGGCAACTAACCCATGTCCCCCCTTGTGTCAGTGAGATATTCCATGCAGACGACAGATAGTGCCTTTATCTTTCCCGGCCAAGGGTCACAAATGGTCGGCATGGGCCAGGCTCTCAGCCAGGCCTTCGAGGTCGCCCGCGCAACCTTCGCCGAAGCCGACGAAATCCTGGGCTTCGCCCTCTCAACCCTGTGCTTCGCTGGCCCCCCGGATCAGCTTACTGAGACCCGTAATGCCCAACCGGCCATCCTGACGGCCAGCACCGCGGCCTGGCGAGTCTGGCAGAGCCTTCAGCCCGAGGCGCGGCCGTGCTGCGTCGCCGGGCACAGCCTGGGCGAATACAGCGCATTGGTGGCCGCCGGAGCGTTGGACTTCGCCGATGCGATCCGCCTGACCCGGGTACGCGGTGAGCTGATGGCACGCGCAGGCGCCGCACACCCGGGTCAAATGGCGGCCATCCTGAAGTTGAGCGACGACCAGGTTGCCGCACTGTGCGCGCAAGCTGCCGCCGAAAGCGGCGACGTCGTGCAGGTTGCCAACTATAACGCACCCGGCCAGGTCGTCATCTCGGGCGGACCGGCCGGCGTTTCGGCCGCGCTGGCGCTGGTTCAAGCGGCGGGCGGCCGCGGGCGTCCGTTGGCGGTCAGTGTCGCGGCGCATTCTGCGCTGATGGCGCCGGCGGCCGCGGAATTTGCCGAGCGCGTGGCTGCCACGCCCTTCCGAGCGCCGCAAATACCGGTCATCGCCAATATCACAGCGCGGCCATTGCAGACGCCCGACGAAATTCGCACTGAGTTGGTCGGTCAGTTGACATCCTCAGTCCAGTGGACCGCTTCGGTGCGCTGGATGGCCGATGCCGGGGCAACCCGCTTCGTGGAATTTGGCTCCGGCGAGGTGCTGACCGGGCTGGTGAAGCGTATCGTAGCTGACGCCCAGACGGCGAACATCCGCACCCCCGAAGATCTGATCGGAGCGTGAGGCGTGGAAACCACAGGGTTGTTACAAGGTAAGATCGCACTCGTGACCGGCGCCTCGCGCGGGATCGGCGCGGCCATTGCCGCTGAGCTGGCAAGCCAGGGCGCCACGGTGGTCATCAACCACCGTGACAGCGCCGTCCAGGCCGAGGCTGTGGTTGCCCAGATCGTTGCTGCCGGGGGACAGGCGGCTGCCATCCAGGCCGATGTGGCGAGCTTCAGCGAAGCCCAGCGGCTGATCAAGGAAACCGTCGAACGTTTCGGGCGCGTGGACATTCTCGTCAACAACGCGGGCACCACCCGCGATATGCTCCTGCTGATGATGAGCGAGGATGACTGGGACACGGTGATCCGCACCAACCTGAAGAGCGCCTATAACTGCTCCAAAGCGGTGCTGCGCCCGATGTTCAAACAGCGGAGCGGCCGCATCATCAACATCACATCGGTCTCGGGCCTGGCGGGCCAGGCCGGCCAAACCAACTACTCGGCCTCCAAAGCCGGCATGATCGGTTTCACCAAGGCCCTGGCCAAGGAAGCCGGCGCGCGCGGCATCACGGTCAACGCGGTGGCGCCGGGTTTTGTGCCCACGGTCCTGACCGATGTGCTAAATGAAGAGCAGAAAAAGGCCATCATCGCCGCGACGCCGCTGGGCCGCTTCGCCCAACCAAATGAAATCGCCTATGCAGTCGCGTTTTTGGCCGGCGAGCGGGCCGCCTTTATCACCGGGCAGGTGCTCAGCGTGGACGGCGGGCTGGTCATGCAATAAGGGGGAGCCATGGACGACGTACAAGGCAAGGTTACCATCGCACCACAGGTGCTCAGCGCAATTGTGCGGCTAACGACACTGGAACAAAGCGGCGTGCGCCGGTTGGCGCCTGTTCCGCCCAAGGTGCGCGGTCTGTTGACCGGTGGCACGGCTGAGGAAGGGATCTTCATCGCGGTGACTGAGCAAGGCGTGCAAGCGGAAGTGCACGTGGTGGCTGATGCGCAAGCCAATATGCTGAAGCTCGGCCAGACGCTGCAAACCGGAATCACGCGCGCTATCGAAGAAATGGTCGGCATGCCGGTTGCGGCCGTCGATGTGTATATCGATGACGTGGCCCTGCCGGCAGCAAGTGCAGAATGACTCGGACCAAAAATCTCCCTGAAGCGGGCTTAGCGCCCACTCGCCGGCAAGCGCGCATCAGCGCTTTGCAGGCATTGTATGAGTTGGACACCACACATCATGGCGTCGGCGACGTCATCGCCAATCGGCTGGAAGACATCACCCTGCCGGATGAGGGTGCGGAGTTTCTGCGCCAACTGGTCAGCGGCGTGCTGTTGCACCGCGATGAGCTGGACGCGCTGATTCAGAAGTTTGCGCCGGCCTGGCCGGTCGCGCAAATTGCTATCGTCGACCGGAACGTGCTGCGGATCGCGCTCTTCGAGTTGACCGGTGCGACCAACACCCCGCCAAAAGTGGCCATCAACGAGGCGGTTGACCTGGCGAAGTTGTTCGGCAGCGACCACAGCTCACGTTTCGTGAATGGCGTGCTGGGAACGGCGGTCAATACCGACACCCACATCGAGCTGACGCCGCCCCGGAGTGCCGCGGCCCCGATGGAGGGTTGAGCGTGGATATCCTGGGGATCGGCCCGCTTGAGCTGGTCGTCATCCTGATCGTGGCCCTGCTGGTGTTCGGGCCCAATCGGCTGCCCGAAATCGGCGCTAAGTTGGGCCGTGGCCTGCGCGACATGCGCCGCGCCACCCGGGCGCTCTCCGAAGAACTTAACGAGACGCGCCGAGCCGTTGAAGAGCCCGCCCGCGAGATCGCCAAACCCTTCAAGGATATCGCGCAGTCGGCGAAACAAGTTGCCGAAGCCGCGGAAACACTTCGACATCCCGGCCTGGCGCTGCGAGAAAACATCCGACGGACGCTGCTCGAACCGCCGGCCAACACCCCGGTCCCCGATGCCGCGCCGGACGAGAAGCCAGTGACGCCACCGATCGATGCTGCGGAGCTTGCAAGTGACGCACACGATCCAGAGCCGGCTGATCTCTCCCCTGCCGAATCTGCTGCACCGGAAGACCTCACCCCACCCGCGGAGCACTGAACGCATGTCTTTCACAGGCGTCTTTGGGTTGCTGTTGCTGGCGATTGTCGCCATTGCCTTGTTTGGGCCGAGCAAATTACCGCGCGGCATCGAAGGGGCCTGGCTGATGCTGACGAATTTCCGCCGCTCACAGACCGACCTGGACCCGCTCACGATGGAACAAGCGCAGCGCATCTGGAAAGCCAGCGATAGCCCGCTCTACGATCTGATCCAGATCTTGTACGGCGCGGTTGATCATCTGGTCGAACTGCGGAAACGGGTTTTTGTTGTGCTGGGCGCCCTGGTGGTGGGCGCGATAGCGGCGGGGGTTTTTGTCAACCAAATCCTGGCCGTGCTGGTCCGCCCCGCAAAAGGCATCCAGATGGCGGTGCTGCGGCCCACCGATATGGTTTGGGTGTACATGGAAGTCATTTTCAGCGCAGCGGCCATTGTGGCGCTGCCTGTGCTGCTGTACCAGGTGCTGCTGTTCGTGCGGCCCGCGCTGGAAGCACCTCAAGAAATCGCGATTTATCGCGGCATCGCCGTTGTCGGGATGCCGCTGGTCGCGGTCTTCTTTGTGCTTGGCCTGGGTTTCGCCTACTTTATCATGCTACCGTTCGGGTTGAAAGCGCTGGCTTCGTTCGGCAGTGAGCTGGCCGCCGCCAACTGGAACATCCGGGAGTACTTCTCCTTTGTGCTGGCCGTCCTCTTATGGCTCGGCGCGGCCTTTGAAACACCCCTCGTCATGGCGTTGTTGGCGCGTTTGGGCCTGGTATCGCCGAACGCGATGCTGAAACAGTGGCGCTTTGCAATTGTGGGTGTTGCGTTTGTTTCAGCCGCCATCACCCCCACGGTGGACCCCATCAACATGGCGTTGGTGATGCTGCCGCTGATCGGGCTTTACTTCCTGGGCGTCATGATGGCGCGTGCTGTCTATCGGCCCAGACCCTAATCTGCTCATCCACCAGCGGCACTGTCGCTGATCCCAAAAAACACCAAAGGAGTCCAGTTTCAATGACGAAGCAGCATGTGCTCATCATGGGCGCCGCAGGGCGCGATTTTCACAACTTCAATACCATCTTTCGCGGCAATCCCGCCTACGAAGTCGTGGCCTTCACGGCCACGCAGATCCCGAACATCGAGGGCCGGCGCTATCCGCCGGAACTGGCCGGTGATCTCTACCCGAAGGGCATCCCGATCTACCCTGAAAGCGAACTGACCGAGCTGATCCACACCTTAAACGTGGATCAGGTGGTGTTTGCGTATTCCGATGTGAACCACCAGTACGTGATGACCAAGGCCTCCACGGTGCTGGCTGCCGGCGCGGACTTCCGGCTGATCGGCCCGCGGGACACGATGATCAAGTCAACGAAGCCCGTGGTGGCCGTTTGCGCCGTGCGAACGGGCAGCGGAAAATCGCAGACCACCCGCGCCGTGGCCGGCGTCCTGCAGGCGATGGGCAAAAAGGTGGTCGCGATCCGCCATCCTATGCCCTACGGCGATCTCGTCGCCCAACGGGTGCAGCGTTTCGCCAGCTACGCCGACCTGGACGCGCACCAGTGCACCATCGAGGAGCGCGAGGAGTATGAGCCGCACATCGATCGCGGTATCGTAGTCTACGCGGGCGTGGATTACGAGGCGATCCTGCGCCAGGCCGAACAAGAGGCCGACGTGGTGCTGTGGGACGGCGGCAACAACGACCTGCCGTTCTACGCGCCCGACGTGCATATCGTGGTGGCTGACCCGCACCGGCCCGGCCACGAGCTGACCTACTACCCGGGCGCGGCTAACTTCCGCATGGCCGACGTGATCCTCATCAACAAAGTGGACACCGCCGACCTGGCCGGGATCAGCGCAGTACGCGATAGCGCGGCCGCGGTGAACCCCCAGGCGGTCATCATCGAGGCCGCATCGCCCATTTTCCTGCCCGACCCGGCCGCCATCCGCGGCAAGCGCGTGCTGGTGATCGAGGATGGCCCGACGCTGACGCACGGCGAAATGAAGTACGGCGCGGGCATCGTCGCCGCCCGCCGCTTTGGCGCCGCCGAAATCATCGACCCGCGGCCCTACACCGTCGGCAGCATCACGGCTACCTTCGAGAAGTACCCCGCGATCGGCCCGCTGCTGCCCGCGATGGGCTACGGCGATGAGCAGGTCAGCGACCTGGAAGAAACCATCCGCCGTGTGCCGTGCGACCTGGTGATCTCAGCCACGCCGATTGACCTGACCCGCGTGGCGACGATCTACCACCCCGTCCAGCGCGTGAGCTACGAGCTCCAGGTCATCGGCCGGCCGACGCTGGAAGACGTGCTGAAGCAGAAGTTCGGCTAACACCCTCGCGGCGATCTGCGCGTTGTCCTCACAGACGGCGCGCAGTCTCACCACAGGCGGAGGCACAAAGGCGTGCCCCCGCCTTTTTGTGTCCTCGCGCAGAGTGATTTCATTGATCTCGCCCTGGGGTCTTCGCGCCCAAAGCATTGACAACCGGTCTCCGCAGGAGTAGAATTCTCATACATGTTACAAGCAAATCGACTTGCTATCCTCTGGCCCCAGGTTGAGGATGACACGGGACAGCGGTTCTTCGATCAGTGCAAGGAGGCGCTATGCGACCTGTCTACGTCCTCTCAGGCGGGGTCAGCAAGTTCGCCAAGGCGCGCCCCGACAAAACGTTCCCAGCCATCGTCAAGGAAGCCTACGATTACGCGATCGGCGACCTGGGGCTGGAGCACCGCCAGTTCATCGAGCTAGTTGATGGCTCGGTCGCCTCGTACTTCTCCGATCACTTCGCCCGCCAGCTCATGGCCGGCATCATGGTGCAGGACTACCTGGGACTCTGCCCGAAGCCGGGCCATCGCGTCGAGGGCGGCGGCGCCACGGGCGGCATCTGCTTCCAGGAGGCGTGGAAGTCGGTGGCGTCGGGCGACATGGACGTTTGCCTCGCCTACGGCTTCGAGACGATGAGCCACGTCAACACCTGGAAGGGCAACGAGTTCATCGCGCTCGCGTCCGACGTCAGCTTCGATTACCCCGTCGGCGGTTTCTACTCCGGCTACTACGCCATGATGGTCACCCGCCACATGAAGGAGTTCGGCACCACCGTCGAACAGTTGGCCCACGTGTCGGTGAAGAACCACCGCAACGCCCTGTACAATCCCTACAGCCAGAAACACGAGCGGCTCACCATCGCCGACGTGCGCGCTGCACCGATGGTCGCCTGGCCCCTCACCCGGCTGGACATCTGCGTGATGTCGGACGGCGCGGCCGCGGTCGTGCTCGCCAGTGAGGAGGGGCTCACCAAGCTGGAACGCGCCGCCGGCCGCACCCTGCCGCGCGTCAAGGTCGCCGGCATCGGGCGCGGCACCGATGCGATGCGCATGGCCGACCGACCACATCAATCTTATGACGAGTTCATAGCCAAGAACCTGTTGCCCCATGAGGACACGGCCGAGACTCGCACCTACTACCGAGAGCTGTGGGAGCACGGCTTCCGCTACCCCGGCGTCCATTCGTTCCGGGCAGGCCGCATGGCGAGCAAGGCCGCGTACGCCCGCGCCGGCATCACCGACCCGCTGCGCGAGATCAGCTTCGTCGAGCTGCACGATGCCTACACCTCATCCGAGATCCAGACCTACGAGGACATGGGACTGTGCCGCTATGGCGAAGGCGGGCCGTTTGCCGCCTCGGGCGCAGCCTTTCTACCGAATGTAGACTATGGGTTGGAATTCGGCAATTCGCAATGGCCCGTCGGCGTGTGCCCGGTGAACCCCAGCGGCGGGCTGATCGCGTGCGGCCATCCCGTGGGCGCGACCGGACTGATGCAGGCGGTCTTCGCCCTGTGGCAGCTCCAGGGTGCGATCGGCGAGCACTTCGGCGACGACACGCTGCAAATAAAGGATGCCCGCCGCGGCGCGATCCACAGCCACGCCGGCACAGGGACGTATGTGACGGTTAGCATCATGGAAAAAGAGGCGTAGAAACCAGGTTTCTGCGAGAAACCTGGTTTCTCTCCCCACGGAGATGAAACATGACCGAGCCCACACGCCCCACTCGCATCCCCGAAACGGACGATGGCGCCATCCTGTTCAGCGTGCCTTTCCCGACCGTACTCGACGCCGAGGCACTGGCCGCGCTGCGGGAGATGGCGCCGATCATCGTCAAGCAGCCGTATGCTATTGACTATCTCCACTCCTACGGCCAGGATAGCCCGTTCTTCGCCGGGCTGGCGAACGGCAGGCTGCTGGGCAGGATGGACCCCGCGACCGGTTACACCTACGCCACCCCGCGCGGGCACGACATGGCCACCGGCGCGGAGACCGACTGGGTGGATCTGACCCGCCGTGCGGCGCGCGTGCATGCGTTCACCGTCTGCTACTTCGGCTCAGAAGAATTCCTGCCGGAGTGCCCCTTCGTGCTGGCGCTGATCGAGTTCGACGGCGCGGACACGCTCTTCCTGGGCCGGCTGCTGGGCCTTGATCCCAACGCGCCGACCCTGGACTGGATCGGCCTGCGCGTCGGCTTGCGCTTCCGCAGAAACAGCAAGTTCAAGCCGACCGATGTATATTTTTATCCGTTTGGAGAAAAAGACGTATGAAACTGATCGTATTCGGAGCGACCGGCGGCACCGGTCAACAGCTTGTCACCCAGGCGCTGGCCCAGGGCCACGCCGTCACGGCGTTCGTCCGCCGCCCTGAGATGATGACGACCCAACACGCAGCCTTGACCGTCGTGCAGGGCGACGTCACGGCCGCGGCGGCCGTCGCCGCAGCCATGGCGGGCCACGAGGTCGTCCTATCGGCCTTGGGCACGCGCGGGGGCCCGGCCGTGCTGCCGGACGGGACACGCAAGATCCTGGAGGCAATGGCCCAGGCCGGGATCCGCCGCAGCCTCTGGGTCAGCTCCTTTGGGGCCGGCGACAGCCTGAAGCAGATGGGCTGGCTGGCGCAGACGCTGATCGTCAAGGGGCTCCTGCGCCAGGCGATCGAGGAAAAGAACGCGCAGGAGCGGATCATCATGGCGAGCGGCGGCGACTGGATCATCGCCCGGCCCGGCGGCCTCACCGACGGCCCGTTGACCGGCCAGTACCGGGTGACCGGGCCAGGGACAAGGTCGGCCAGCCGTCGATCTCCCGCGCCGATGTGGCCGATTTCATGTTGAAGAATTTGGTAGACACGCGCTACATCTGCAAAGCCGTCGGGCTGACGTATTAAGGATCGCGAAATGAGTGCTAACCATCCAGAGGATCTGTCGACCCTGGCCCCAGCCGATCAAGCATTGGCGCGCGACTTCATCGCCTTCCTGCGCTGGCGGGCGGAACAAGTCGATTTAGCGTCGGGCAAACCCGAAGGTGCGGGCCGTGCGTGGCGTTTTAACTTTTTGGAGCACCTGGCGGAAGCCGATGTGCGCGGCGCCCGGGAACGCAGCGCCAAAGAAGGCGCCGGGATGGAAGTGAAGGCCGCCGAAGCCACGGTCGGCGATGTGCGCCGGCCCGCGCTTTGGCAGCACCCGCCGGTGAGCGGCGAAGCGCTGGTTGAGTTCCATGTGCCCATCCCCGCCGGGCTGCGTGACCTGCGCCTGCGCTTCAGCATCGGCATCCGCGACGGCGCAGAGGCCGCGGAGCGCCTGGTCGCCTTCCGTGTCAGGATAGACGGCTGGCAGGTGTGGAGCCGGGCCGCGTATCCGCACGCCTGGGAGCCGTTCGAGGTTGCGCTGCCGTTGCACGCCGGCAACGTTCTCCGCCTGGCTTTCGCCACCGATGGGCTGGGCGAGCACAAATTTGCGTGGGCGGCCTGGGGCGAGCCGGAGTTGGCGGGAACGGAAACGTAATGCGTAATGCATTAGATGCCTTCCCCTTCGGAGGCAGCCAATGGAGATCTTGCAAGAGGGCCACGGCGAACTGATCGGCTGGCACGACCCGGATGAGAACCGGGAATGGGTGCGGGCGCACAAGCCGCGCGACCTGGTGGACAAGCGGATGGGCATTGCCGAGGCGGTGGCGCGATTCATGCACGACGGCGACTTCATCGCCTCGGGCGGCTTCGGCCACGTGCGCGTGGGCATGGCCGCTATCTACGAGATCATCCGCCAGGGCCGGCGGGGCCTGGTGATGGCCGGCAAGACGGCCGTCCACGATGCCGATCTGCTGATCGCGGCAGGCTGCGTGGATCGCATCGAAGTGGCGTACTCGTTCGGCCACGAGCTGCGCGGCCTATCGCCCGCGTCACGCCGGATGGTGGAAGGCGGACACTGCCAGGTCGTGGCTGAGATCAGCAACGCGGGGTACCAGTGGCGCTTCCTGGCCGCAGCAATGGGGGTGCCCTTTATCCCGGCGCGCAACCTGCTGGGGACCGACACCCTCAAGTACAGCTCGGCCAAAGTGGTGGCCGACCCGTGGAGCGGCAAGCCACTCTGCCTGCTGCCCGCGTGCTACCCCGATGTCGCGATCATCCATGTGACCCGCTGCGACATGTACGGCAATGCCCAAATTGACGGCACGCTCATCGAGGACTTCGAGCTGGCGCGCGCCGCGCGGCGGCTGATCCTCACGACGGAAGAGATCATCCCCGAAGCGCAGATTCGTGCCGAGCCGTGGCGGACGGCCATCCCCTTCTTCCTGGTGGACGCCGTCACCGAGGTCCCCTTCGGCAGCCACCCGTGCCAGATGCCGCTGCGCTACTACTTCGACGAGGATCACATCCGGGAATGGATGCGCCGCTCCGTGACCGCCGAGGGCGCGGACGCGTATTTCCAGGAGTACGTCTTCGACGCACCCGATTTTGAAGCTTATCTGCAAAAGATCGGCGGATCAACCCGGCTGAGCTATTTACAACAAGTCGAAGCGTTGCGCGGGTAACAACAGACTGGAATCGAGCCTGTGCGCAGCCCCCTTTAGGGTTAGGCGGTTTGGCGCTCAGACAGAGTGACCGGCTAAAGCCTCGATTCCGGACGCCTCTAGCACTGGTGTTTCTGACCCGGAGGCCACTCAAACATGGCTGACACGCCCTACTCCTCCACCGAGCTTCTGGCTTGCGTCGCCGCGCGGCTGCTGGAGGATCGCAAGTCCGTCTTCGTCGGCACCGGGCTGCCGATGATCGCGGCGATGCTGGCGCAGCGCACGCATGCGCCCGGCCTGTTGATCATCTTTGAGGCCGGCGGCATCGGCCCGCAGATACCGGTCCTGCCGATCTCCGTCGGCGACTCGCGCACCTTCCACAGGGCGGTCGCCGCGTCCAGCATGCATGACGTTATGTCCATTTCTCAGGCCGGCTATCTCGACTACGGTTTCCTGGGGGCCGCGCAGATCGACCCACACGGCAACATCAACACCACCGTTATCGGCGAGCACGACCATCCGACGGTACGTCTGCCCGGCAGCGGCGGGGCTAACGATGTCGGCTCCTTCTGCCATCGCACCGTCATCATCATGCGCCAGGACCGTCGCAAGTTCGCCGCGCAGCTCGACTTCCTGACCACGCCCGGCCATCTCGATGGCCCCGGCGCGCGCGAACGCGCCGGCCTGCCGGCGAATACCGGCCCGCACCGCGTGATCACCCAGCTCGGCGTCTACGGCTTCGACGATGCGACCATGACCATGCGCCTGCTGGCCGTCCACCCCGGCGTCACCGTGGAGGAGGTCCGGGCCAACAGCAGCTTCCCGATCCCGGCCGCGGAGCCGCTGGCGGTCAGCGCCGCGCCGACCGTCGAGGAACAGCGGATTCTGCGGGAGATTGATCCGACAGGGTTGCTCATCAAAAGATGATATGTCATGCTGAACGGGTCTACCACTCAAAGTGCGTTACGGCGTCTGGTCAGTGAAGCATCTCTGCGCTGGGAGTTGGGCCGCTAACCCACTGCTCATGAAGTTCGGGAGAAAGATTCTTCGCTAGTGTCTCGCCGTAATGAAAGTTGAGCTGTTAACCCGCTCAGAATGACACGTGTAACTTTCTTTGGTCAGTCGCATGCCGCCGTGTGGCATGGTGGCACTCAACATGACAGGCGAACGACACCGGAGGTTCCCATGGACTTCGACCTATCCGAAGAACACCGCATGTTGCAGGAAACTGTCCGCGCATTCGTGGCGAAGGAGGTGACACCCCGCGCCCGCCACGTGGATGAGACCGGCGAGTTTCCGTGGCCCGCGCTCAAGGCGATGGGCAAGCTCGGCCTGCTGGGGCTGAACGTGCCGGAGGAATATGGCGGCTCCGGCGCCGACTACCTCAGCGTCGCGCTGATGCTGGAGGAGATCGGCCGGGGGTGCGGCTCCACCGGGCTGATCGTTGGCGTGCATCTGGGGCTGGCGTGTGGGCCGCTGGCCCAGTTCGGCACGGAGGCGCAGAAACGGCGCTGGCTCGTGCCGCTGGCGCAGGGCAAGATCCTGGGCTGTCTGGCGCTGACCGAACCGGCCGCGGGGAGCGATCTGCGGGGCATCCGCACGACGGCGGTCCGGGATGGCGCTGATTGGGTGCTCAACGGGGGCAAGATGTGGCTGACCAGCGGTGCGGAGGCCGGCGTCGCGCTCTTGCTGTGCCGGACGGGGGACAAGTTCAACCTGATGCTCGTCCCCACGGATACGCCCGGCGTCAGCTTCGGCCCGCCGGAGAAGAAGATGGGGCTGCACGGCTCGCACACTTATGCGATGAGCCTGGAGGAGGTGCGCGTCCCTGCGGAGAACCTGCTCGGTGACGAGGGCCGCGGCCTGGCGCAGACGCTCCAGGTGCTCGACGGCGGCCGGATCGGCATCGCCAGCCTGAGCCTGGGCCTGGCAGAGGCCGCGTTCGACGCCGCCAGCACCTACGCCCGCACCCGCCAGGCCTTCGGCCAGCCGCTGATCGAGCACCAGGCGGTCGCGTTCATGTTGGCCGACATGGCCGCCGAGATCGAGGCCAGCCGCTGGCTGATCACCCGCGCCGCGTGGCTGCGCGATCAGGGCCGGCCGTACACCCAAGAGGCATCCATCGCCAAGCTCATCGCCACCGAGATGGCCGAGCGAGTCGCCCGGAACGCGATCCAGATCCACGGGGGCTACGGCTACAGCAGCGAGTACCCGGTGGAGCGCATCTACCGCGACGCCCGGCTGATGACCATCGGCGAGGGGACGAGCGAGATGCAGCGGATGATCATTGCGAGGTATGTTGGGTAGATGGGTAGACGGTAGATCGGTAGATTGGTAGATTGGTAGATTGGTAGATTGGTAGATTGGTGGAGTGGTAGGATTTGCATCCGTTGACAGGTCGAAGGAGCAACGATGATCGAAATAGAATCCCATCCCCTGGTGCAACTTGCGCGCGCAACCATCGAACGCTACGTGCGGGACAAGCACAGGCTGAAGCCCGGCGAGGTCCCGGCGCCCATCGAGGGAGAGCCGGCCGGGGTTTTTGTCACCTTGCACACCCGCAGCACCTGCGAGCTGCGCGGCTGCATCGGCACCATCAGCCCGACCGAGAAAAGCCTGATCCAGGAGACGATCAACAACGCCATCGCGGCGGCCACACGCGATCCGCGCTTCCCGCCCGTGCGGCCCGCCGAGCTAGATGATCTGGTGATCGACGTGAGCGTGCTCTACCCGCCGGAGCCGATCGAGTCGGAAGCCGAGCTCGACCCGAAACGCTACGGGGTGATCGTGCAGCGCGGCCGGCAGCGCGGCCTGCTACTGCCGGATATCGAGGGCATCGACGACGTGAAGACGCAGCTCTGGTACGCTCGGCGGAAGGCTGGGCTGGGGGAGGGCGAGCCGGTGGAGTTGTTCAGGTTCCGGGTGGAGAAGTATGTGTGAGGGGGTGGGTGTACGAGTGTGGGGGTGTGGGGGTGTGGGAGTGCACGGTTGTGCGGGACACTCCGCCACTCCCATGCTCCCACACTCCCATACTTCACCACTCCCATACTCCGCCACTTCGCCACTCGCCATCACGTGTAAGAGAAAACCAGCCCTGACTCGTTTGCATCCACGGCGACCTGTGCGCCTTTGGGCGGGGCGGCGATCAGCAGCCAGTCGGCCAACGGTTCGCGCAGGTTCTTCTGGATGATCCGACGCAGCGGGCGCGCGCCCCATTCGGGATGCTCGTTCTGCGCCAGCATCCAGGTTTCGGCTTCCTCGGTGATCTCCAAGATTACGCCCTGGGCTGCCAGCAGCTTGACCTCCTTCTTCAGCGTCAGGTCCATGATCTGGCGCAACTGGTCGGGCGTGAGCGGCAGGAACATGATGATCTCGTCCAGCCGGTTGAGGAACTCGGGCCGCAGCGTCGCGCGCACCACCGCCATCACCTGCTCCCGCATCCCCTCGGTCATCACCGGCTGATCCAGGTATTCCGAGCCCATGTTGCTGGTGAGGATGACGACCGTCTCGCTGAAATTCGCCACGCGGCCCAGCCCATCGGTCAGCCGGCCCTCCTCAAAGATCTGCAGGAGGATGTCGAGGATGCGCGGGTGCGCCTTCTCCACCTCATCGAACAGGACCAGCGTGTGGGGCCGCTGGCGCACCTTCTCGGTGAGCTGCCCGCCCGACTCGGAGCCGATGTAACCGACCGGCGAGCCGATCAGCCGGTTGATGGTGTCGTCCTTCTGGTACTCGGTCATATCCAGCGCCACCATCGCATCCTCGGTGCCGAACATGAACTCGGCCAGCGCTTTGGCCAGCTCAGTCTTGCCGACGCCGGTGGGGCCCAGGAACAGGAAGGAGCCGATGGGCCGCTTGGGGTCCTTCAGCCCGACGCGGGCAATCTTGACCGCCCGGCTGACCGCCAGCACCGCCTCCTCCTGGCCGATGATGCGGGCGTGCAGCGCCTCCACCATGTGCGCGTACCGGGCGCGCTCGTCCAGCCCCAGCTTGCTCACCGGGATGCCCGTCATGACGCTGACGGCCACGGCCACGTCATCGGCGTCAAGGGTGTTGTCCGGCGGCTGCGCTTTGACGTCTGCGGCCGCGGCCTCGTGCGAGCTGCGCGCGAGCTTGATCAGCGCGCCGGCGCGGTGCAGCACGGCCAGTGCGGATGCGGGCAGTGAGGCGCCGGCCACGTAACGCTTGGCCATGGTCGCGGCTGCGGGCTGTGCGGCGTCGGCGATGGTGACGCCATAGTCGTGCTCCAACTGCGTCTTGTGTACCTTTAGAATCGCCACCGTCTCATCGGCCGACGGCTCGGGGACGCGCAGGCGGTGGGTGTGCTCGCGCACCACGCTGTCGCCGGCCATCCGATCGTTCCACGCCGCGTCCGTGGTCGAGGCGATCACCACCGGGAGCGCGTTGAGCAGCGCCCGCTGGACCGCCCGCGTGGCCTTGGGGAATTCGGCGGTGGCGCTGCTGCCGCTGAAAAAACGCTCCGCGTTGGGGAGGAAGAGGATGCCATCCCGCGCCTGCGCCAACGCGGTCTCAACCGCCCGCTCCGCATCGGTTAACAGCGCGTGCTCCGACACGGTGACCAGGTTGCGCAGCCCGGCCGGCCCCTTGCCCTCTGCGATCAGCAGCGCAAGCCCCTGCACCAGCGACCGCCGTCCTACCCCCGGATCGCCCACCAGGACGACGTGGCGGTGGTCGGCCAACGTCAGCAGCCCCAGCAGGTCCTGCATCAAATCGCCGCGCACGTAGACGGGCGCGGCCTCGCCCCCCTTCGCCTGCGCCACCTGATCCTGGCCGGAAACGCGCTTGGTCTGCGCGGCCGCGGTGAGCCGGCTGATCAGGGTCTCGGGCGAGATGCCGTAGCGCCGCAGCAGCGCCGAAGTGCTGACCCCGCGCTCGGCCAGGCCGCCCAGCGCGTGCTCGGTGCCCACCCGCGCCTCATCGGATGCCTGCGCGATGCTGCGCGCCTCGTCCAGCGCCACCACCAGCTCGGTGGAGAGCCGCACCGTCTGGCCGGCCGCGTCGGTGAAGGTGAAATCGGCGTCGATCCCGGGGCTGCCCTTGGCCAGCGCCTCCGCGGACGCGGCCAGTTCCGCCAGCCGGAAGCTGCGCTCGGCCGCCAGCGATTCCAGCAGGCGGTTTGCGGTGCTGCCGGGGTCGCGAGCAAAAGTCAGCAGGAGCAGCGCCGGGGTCAGCAGCGGCCGGTTGAGCGCGCGCATCCGCGCGGCCGCGGCGTTCAGCGCCTGGGCCAGTGCGGGAGAGGGGATGTTGGGGTTGAGTGTGCCCATGGTTTTTATGTCGAATGTGGAATGTGGAATGTGGAATGTACGATGTACGATGTACGATGT
>JAPKMS010000445.1 GCA_026645775.1 Anaerolineae bacterium | reverse complement strand
GGGAGCTGAAGCGGCTGCGCGAGCAGCCGCGCAGCGGCGCCCGCTCCGAAGCCGCCTGCGGTGCCTGGACCACCCAGCAATTGGCGAAGGTCCCACCAAAAGGGAAGTCAGCGGAACGGGATGCGTTAATCAGCCTGCTGACCAACGCCATCGTCGTCGTCTCCGCCTCGCTCGGCGGCCTTGCTGCCAATGGGCTGCTGGATGCGGATGCGGCGGAGGGGGCTGCGGTCATCGCCGACGCACCCGACGTCGATGAAACCGCCTGGCCACGCGGCTTCCGCATCCTCCGGCCCGACGAGCCGAACCCCGGCCACGAGACCTGGAAGGAAGTGCTCAGTCTGCCGCTCACGACAGGCGACGAGGACGAACCCTCGGCGATCACGGTCCTCGTCTCGCGCGGGGCCGATAGCGAGCGGTCGGGCGATCCCGCCCTCGGCCGGCGTGCACAGGAGTTGGGCGAGCACGGCGCGAGGGCAGCCGAAGCAGCGCAACAGCTTGCTGACGCGCTGCGGCTGAGCCCCGATTACAAGGCGACTCTGGTCGCCGCGGCGCACGCGCACGACCTCGGCAAGGCGCGTGACCTGTGGCAGAACGCGGTGCGGGCGCCGCGCGACGACGGCCGCCCCTACGCGAAGACCACGAGCAAGGGCGATCCCGCCCGGCTCAAAATTGGCGAACACACCTACCGCCACGAGTTCGGCTCACTGCGCGATGCCGAGGCGGACATCCGCGCGCTCGACGTACCGGAAGAGCTGCGCGACCTCGCGCTGCACCTGATCGCCGCCCATCACGGCTTCGCCCGGCCGGTGATCGCGCCCGCGGATCCGCTTGCCCCGCCCTCGGCCAGCGCCGCGCGCGCCTGCGAGGTGGCGCTGCGGTTCGCCCGGCTGCAGCGGCAATGGGGTCCCTGGGGCCTCGCCTGGTGGGAGGCGCTGCTGCGCGCGGCCGATCAGCAGGCGTCGCGGAAACTGGACAAAGGGGGCGCATGATGGGCCGGAGGGAAATCCCCGTCGACCTGCGCAACCCGGGCCAGGTGTTCGCCTGCCTGGGCTTCCTCGAAGCCGCCCACATCCTCTGCGGCCCGGCCGAAGGCGGCTTCGCCTGGGACAGCGGCGAACGCTTCCTCCTCGAAGCCGAGGGAGCGGAGGACCCGGTTGGTGTGGTGATCGATTTCTTGCGCTCTGCCAGGGTGGAGTGGCTCAGTCATTGCTCCAGCATGACTGAACGCGACGGTGGAGAAACCGTAGTACGGCATAATATTGCTAGCTCCAATGAGCCTAAGGCTGCCGATCTACCCGGTCGTCTTATCGGAGAGTATCAGGGAGGCGTGTACGTCATCCCGATCGGGTACTGGGCGGATGGTTCTTCACGATTTAGAACATCCTTCAAAAAATCGACGAACGGCGCATCCTCTCATGTCCGCTTGAGCAACGCCCTCCAGGCTCTTCGTGCTTTCGACCCCTTGATGGCGAGAGCGAACCCATTTCAGCAATGGGCCAACACACGTTCGCTCTTTCGTTGGGATCCCAGGGGTAGCGTTGATCCGATAGAGTCAGGCACATCGCC
>JAPKMS010000444.1 GCA_026645775.1 Anaerolineae bacterium | reverse complement strand
ATGATGGCGTCCATGTCACTCCCAGGTTGAGGTTAAGGTTGAGGTTGAGCAGGTCTTAGCCTTAGCCTCAGCCTTAGCCTCAACCTACTGTGCGATCGTCGTGTCGAGCAGGAAGACCTTGGCCGTATAGGGCGCCTGCGCGGTCTGCGGGGCGCTTTTGGGCGTCCCCGTGGTGGTGATCACGATGCGGCCGCCATGGATGCCCGGATCGATGGGGCCGGTGCTGGCCGGCTCCGGGGCGCCGGGCTGATACTCCCACCAGGCATCGTAACGCATCTGATCCTGTGCGCCGGCGATGTCCCAGGTATGCGGCAGGTCCTCCAGCGGCCGGGTGCCGGGATAGCGCGCGGCCAGTTCGGTCTCGATCCACGCCTTGGTCGAGTCGGCCAGGCGCATGTGGATCTGCGCCAGAGCCAGCGGATCGTCGTAGCATTCGGTGCAGCGCACCGGGCACTCATAGTGCCATTCCACGTCGCCGGTGCAACGCACCCCGTAGCGGCCCTGGCTCTGGTGTGCGGCTTGCGGGCCGCACCACTTTTCTAGGCGCTGCGTCCGGTACTCGTAGCGGCCGCCGGTGAACACCAGGTGGATGCGGAACCCGCGCTGATCGGGGTCCTGGCCGATGGTGACGATGTGGGCGGGTAAGATCTCGGGCTCGGCGATGGTGGGCGGAATCAAGTTAGTCCATTCCCGCACTTCGCCCTCGGCCAGGGCGCCGCAGGCCGCCGGGATCGGCGGGATCGGCCGGGGCGTCGCGGTTGGGGGCGGGACTGCCGTCGGCGGAATACCCGGCAAGGGCGTCGGCGTCGACGTCGGGGCGCTGCCGCTCCCGCGCGCGGGGCAGTCGCCGGCGCGGCAGGCGACAACATGGCCGCAGCCGCCCATCCCATCATACTGGGAGCAGGTAGCGGGCAAGTTCGGGAACCTATCGTTGTACGCGCACGCGCCGGCGCAGCCGATGGGCTCGGACGGGTGGCTGTCAACCGTGCAAACCCCATTTGTAAATTCTTCGCAATACCAGCATTGGCAGATGCCTTCGCAGTAGGCCGGCTGGGTGTAGTGCGGCAAAATGAACCACGCGCCGATGCCAAGCACCAGGATTACCGCCAGGGGCAGGATGCGTCGAGCCGTCACGGGGCGCTTGAGAGTTGTAAACAGCTTTGCCATTGATTTCCCTCTTTCGTGATCACGGGTCGGAAGTTTTCCCAGGCCCACGCCGGCCGGGCCGCGAACGCCTCCAGCGTCTTGGGACGGGCATCCTCCTGCAGGGCGTAGGCCATGGCGACAGCCACGGCGACAGCCGGCTCCGCGCCGGGCGCGTCCGCCGTGGCGACATAGCACGTCAACGCAGCAGCGTCGGGGACGCGGTCGCACACGGCTGTCGCTGTCGTGGCGTCCGGCGCCAGGAGCTCCGGGTAGACAACCACCAGCGGCATGTCCCGGACGGCGGCGTCGAGCAGGACAAACTCGACCGTCGCTGCATTCTTGACGAAGGCTTCCAGGGGAACCGCGCAGCCTTCCGGCTGCCAGTCCCAGTCAGCGCTTTCATCGACGAACGTGATGGCCACGGCGGGCGCCGGATCCACGGCGAGCCGCACTGGCCGGGTGCGGTCGTAGACGACTTTGCCGGTCACCGCCAGCAGGGCGAGTAACAGAACAACCAGGAACACCTTGCGCAAACTGATTTCCACTCCTCCGGCCTCCTTGCTGAACGTCTGAGATTAAACAAAAAAGGGGCCGCCCGAAGGCTCCCCT
>JAPKMS010000063.1 GCA_026645775.1 Anaerolineae bacterium | reverse complement strand
TCCACGTCGGTGGACTTTGTGAAGGTAGGCGCAGTTTCAACTGCCGGCAGACGCCGTTGGCCGCAACATGAAATCGCCCTATCAATTGCCTGCAAGGTGATTGGTTTGGCCTGCATCGGCTCTTTATGCTATACTTCGGTCTCGCAGTTTGCTAGGCCGCAGGGTACGATCCGGCATGCCAAATAGGTCACCACCCCCTGCGACCCGATCAACACTACGCTTGGTTTGGAGGCCTATGAAGCGGCCATTCTTCTTTGCCGTTCTAACCGTGGTATTGCTGCTGCCCGCGATGATGGCCGTGGCTGCGCCAGCGCAACAGGACGCGCGGCCGGTGATCGCCCAACCGGCGCAAGATAGCGCGGTGCGCGGCGTCGCCCAAATCGTCGGCACCGCCACCCACCCGCAATTTCAGCGGTACGAGTTGTATTATGCGCCGTGGCCCGTGCCGTCCGACCAATCCTGGATCTTCATCGGTGACGCGCACTTCAACCAGCAGCAGCTTGGCCTGTTGGGCACGTGGGATTCCCGCTCGGTGTCCGATGGCACCTATGCGCTGCGCGTCCGCGTGGTGAAAGTCGACGGCAATTACCTTGACAGTGACCCGCGGCGGGTGCTGGTCGTCAACACCCGGCCCATCGAGTCGCCCACGCCGGTGGCCACCGAGACGCCGGAGCCGCTTCCGACCGACGAGCCGCCTACGCCCACCGTTGTCGTTGTCGCGCCCACCAGCCAGGTAACCGCGACGCCCGAATCGCAACCCACGCCCACAGCGGAGCAGGGACCCCAGCCGGAAGTGACGCCGCTGCTGCCGGGCGAGCCGTCGGGGACCGCCAGCGGCATCGCCGATCAGATTTTAAGCGGTGAGCGGATTCTGGACACGGCCAAAAAGGCCGCTTTGTACACTGCCGGCGCCTTTCTCGCCATCGGCGCGTTTTTCGGCGTGAAGGCGCTGCTGCTGTGGCTGTGGCACAAGGCTCGACCGTGAGGCGAACCCGATAAACCAGAAAACCTAATCGTATCGAGGGGCTGGTCGGCGTGGTCAGCCCCTTTTTGGTGTTGTATGGATCTTATTAACTTTCTCTCGAACCGAAAAATCACCCCCGCCGCAGGTAGCTCGACCGCACCGCACAAGATGATCGTCGGCCTGGGCAATCCGGGGCCCGAATATGCGCGCAGCCGGCACAACATCGGCTTCCAGGTCGTTGATCTGTTCGCCGAGCGGCACGGCCTGCCGTTCGACAAGTTCCAAAAGCGGGCGCGGCTGGCGCTTGGGACGGTGCGGCTGGCGAGCGGGTGGAGCGGCCGCATCTTGCTGGCCAAGCCCATGACCTACATGAATCTGAGCGGCGAGGCCGTCGGCGCACTGGCCGCATTCTATAAAATTGCACCCGCCGATATCCTGGTCGCCCATGATGATCTGGATCTGCCAGCGGGCAAGTTGCGGCTGCGGCCGGGCGGCGGCGCGGGCGGGCAAAAGGGCGTCAAGTCCACCATCCAACACCTCGGCACCGAAACGTTTCCGCGCCTGCGGGTAGGCATCGGCCGGCCGCCCGGCCAGATGGATCCAGCAGATTACGTGCTCCAGGCGTTTTCGGCGGCCCAGGAGGCGGAGATGGTCTTCGTGCGCGCCACTGCGGCAGACGCGATCGAGGTCTGGCTGGCCCAGGGAATCGAGGCAACCATGAACCAGTTCAACGGGGCAGCGACATGAAACTCGACGGCCTGATCGAACTCGGGCAGGGGCTGCCAGCGCTGCGTGGGCTGGCAGCCGCGCTGGCCGCGGGCCAACCGCCGGCCGCGCCGATCGAAGCTCACCACGCCGCCCGGCCCTATGTCGTGGCCGCTCTGGCCCGCACCCTGAACCAACCGCTGGTCATCCTTACCGCGCGCAGCCTGCGCGCCCGCCAGTGGGTGGACGAGCTGCGCATCTGGCTGCCCGATGAAATTCCGGTCCACAGCTTCGCCGATCCCGATGCCCTACCCTACGAACGCATTCCGTGGGCGCCGGAAACGCGGCAGCGCCGGTTGGAGTCGTTGGTCAGCTTAGTGACGTGGGAAGGTGAATCGCGGGGCGGCGAATCTAATGCGGAGACCCTACGCGCGGTGAATGCGACAATTCGCCATGCGCCATGTGCCCCCCTGGTCGTCGCCTCGGCGCGTGCGCTCGCCCAGAAGACGCTGCCCGTGCGCGAGATGCGTGCGGCGCTGCGGCAAATCCGCCAGGGTCAGGCATTCGATCTAAACAAGATGCTGGCGACGTGGGTGGGGCTGGGGTATGAAAGCGCGGCCGTCGTTGAGGCGCCCGGCCAGTTCAGCCGCCGCGGCGGCATCGTGGACCTCTGGCCGCCGAACCTCCGCAAGCCGCTGCGGATCGAGCTTTTCGGCGATGAGGTGGACAGCCTGCGCACCTTCGACCCATCGACGCAGCGCACGCTCGCCCGTATCAGCCAGGCATGGATCGGCCCGGCCAGCGAGGCGCTGCCCAAGCTCGGCGAACGCATGGCCGAGCGCTTGCAAGGCCTGGATCTGGCGCCGTGCCACCCCCCGGCGCGCATCGAGTTCGAGCGCGAGATCGGCCAGCTTGTCGCAGGGAGCGGGTTTCGCGGCCTGGAATGGTATCTCCCCTACCTCTACAGCCAGCCCGCCAGCCTGGTGGATTATCTGCCGCAGACCGGGGCCTGGCTGGTTATCGAGGACCCCGCTGAAGTCACAGCGATGCTCGCCGACCTGGAGGGCCAGGCCGAGCAGCTTGCCCGCGATCTGCGCACCGCTGGGGATGTGCCGGCCGGCCTGACCGCGCCGCATTTTGCCGGCGACACGCTGCGCGAGCGGCTGGCGGTCCGTCCGGCCCTGTTCTTGGGCCACAGCAAGATCACCGCGCCCGCGGCCGCAGCCGCGACGCCACGGTCTGCCGCAGACACGATCGCCGCGTATGCGACCCAGGCCCGTCAACTGGCGACCGGCCAGCCCATGACCGCGGAGGCGCTGCCGGCAGAACCGTCCGCGGATCACCGCATCGAATCGCTGGCGCAGCATTTCGTCGCGGCCCCGCGCTACGGCGGCCAGATGCGCAACATCCTGGCCGAAGTGGAACAACACGCGCGCGCGGGCCAACGTGTCGTGATGGTGAGCCGCCAGGCGCCCCGGCTGGCCGATCTGTTAGGCCAGGCTGGCCACGCCATCACACCCGCCCAAGACATCCCGACGCTCCCCCCGCCCGGTCTGACGCTGGTGCAAGGGGTGATGGAGGAGGGGTGGCGGCTCAATTTTGGATTTCGGATCTCGGATTTCGAATTGGGTAATCAACCTGAACTCACCGCAGAAGTCGCTCAATCCGCAATCCTGTGGTTCCTCACCGACGCCGAGCTGTTCGGCTGGGCCAAGCCCAAACCGCGGCGGCCGCAGCGCACGCGCGCCGTAGCGCCCGAGGTCTTTTTCGCCGATGTGCATCCGGGCGATTTCGTGGTGCACCTGGAGCACGGCATCGGCCGGTTCCTCGGTTTGGCCAAGGTCTCAGTGGATGGCCTGGAGCGGGAATATTTGCAGGTAGAGTACGCGCAGGGCGACAAGCTCTACGTGCCCGTACACCAGGCTGACCGGCTGGCGCGCTACGTGGGGGCAGGCGACGCCGTTCCCGCCCTGCACCGCCTGGGCACCGCCGAGTGGGAGCAGCTCAAGCAGCGCGCCCAGCGCGCCGTCGCCGACATCGCCGGCGACCTGCTGGAGCTCTACGCCGCGCGCGAGGTGGTGCAAGGCCACGCGTTCAGCCCCGACGCAGCGTGGCAGCACGAGCTGGAAGCCAGTTTCCCGTATGTCGAGACCGAAGATCAACTGGTGGCTGTGGAAGCTGTCAAACAGGATATGGAGCAGCCTCGGCCGATGGACCGGCTGATCTGCGGCGATGTGGGCTACGGCAAGACCGAGGTGGCGCTGCGCGCCGCGTTCAAGGCCATCATGGATGGCAAACAGGTCGCGGTGCTGGTGCCAACGACCGTGTTGGCGCAGCAGCACTACACCAACTTCAGCCGCCGGATGGCCGCCTTCCCGGTCACGGTGGCCATGCTCTCGCGCTTCCAGACGCCCGCGCAGCAGGACCGCGTCCTCGCCGGACTGCTCAAGGGCAGCATCGACCTGGTGATCGGCACGCACCGGCTGCTGAGCGAGGATGTTGCGCTGAAGGACCTGGGCCTGCTGATCGTGGATGAGGAGCAGCGTTTCGGCGTGGGGCACAAGGAGCGCATCAAGCAGTTGCGCACCGAGGTGGATGTATTGACCATGACAGCCACCCCCATCCCGCGCACCCTGCACATGAGCCTCACCGGCGTGCGCGACCTGAGCACCATCGACACGCCGCCGGAGGAACGCCTGCCCATCAAGACGTTCGTGGGCGACTTCGACGAGACGCTGGTGCGCCAGGCCATCCTGCGCGAACTCGACCGCAACGGCCAGATCTATTTTGTGCACAACCGCGTGCAGGGCATCGAGCAGATCGCCGCCCGCATCAGCAAGATCGTGCCCGAGGCGCGCATCGCCATCGGCCACGGCCAGATGCCCGAACGGGAGCTGTCCGCGGTGATGCTGGCGTTCGCCGAAGGCGAGTACGACGTGCTGGTGTGCACCAGCATCATCGAGAGTGGGCTGGACATCCCCAACGCCAACACGATCATCATCAACCGCGCCGATATGTTCGGCCTGGCCCAGCTCTACCAGTTGCGCGGCCGCGTGGGGCGCTCGGCCGTGCGCGCATACGCATATTTGCTGGTGGACAAGTTCAAAGCGCTGACTGAAGACTCCCGCCGCCGGCTGGAGGCAATCCAGGAGGCCAGCGACCTGGGCGCCGGGTTCCGTATCGCGATGCACGACCTGGAAATCCGCGGCGCGGGTGAGCTGCTGGGCGCGCGGCAGCACGGGCATATCGCCGCGGTCGGGTTCGACCTGTACACCAGGCTGCTCGCGCAAGCGGTGGCCGAGGCGCGGGAGAATTTGACGAAGGATGAAGGACGGACGACGAACGACAAAAACGCTGGGACGGCTGACCTTCGTCCTTCGTCCCAGGGGGACGCTTCGCGATCTTTGGTCATCCGTCACAACGTCCTGGAAGACCCGCTGGCGCCTACGGTGACGCTTGACCTGAACCTGCCGGCCCGCATCCCGGAAGACTACGCGCCGGAGGCCGGGCTGCGGCTGCAGCTCTACCGCCGGCTGGCCGGCCTCACCACGCTTGAAGCCGTGGACGAGATCGCCCAGGAATTCGCCGACCGCTTCGGCCCGGTGCCGCCCGAGGTTCACAACCTGTTATACGTCGTGCGGGTCAAGGTGTCGGCGGTCAACGCGGGGGTTGAGGCGATCGGGTTCGAGGAAGGGCAGTTGCTGATCCGGTCCGCAGGCCTGGAGGCCGTGGATCGGGTCGCGCTCCAGAACCGGCTCCAGGCGCAGGGCCTCCCGGCTCGCGTTGCGCGCCGCGGCATCTGGCTGGCGCTGCGCACGGACCCGGCGGGCGCCCCCGACGGGGAAGGGGGCTGGCGCCACGATCTCATGCGGACGCTGGAGACGCTGCGAGCGTAATCCGCTGCCGCGCAGCACGTTCCCATGCGCTGCGCGGCTGACCGTAGGGTCATTCCAGCGCCGACAATGCCACACGGAAACCGAAAAAGTCCTCGGCCTGGTCAGGTTGCTGCCTGAGTCGCGCGGCGCTGCGGCTCAGGTTCGGCGGATCGTGCCAGCAGCCGCCGCGCAGGACACGAGCCGCGTCACGCGCATCGCGCGGCCCCGCCCACGCGGCTGCGTTGACGGGTGCGCCCGTGTAATCGTCGTGCCAGGCGTCCGCGCACCACTCCCACACCGTGCCGTGCATGTCGTGAAGGCCGAACGCGTTCGGCGGAAAGCTCCCCACGTCCGTTGTGCCGTGGCGGTAGACGCCCTTCGGCTCGGCGCGGAAGGTGTGTTCGCCGCAGAAGTTCGCCAGGTCGGTGGTGAGCGTCTCACCGCAGGAAAACGGCGTCGCCGTACCTGCCCGGCACGCGTATTCCCACTCGGCCTCGCTGGGCAGGCGATAGGCGCGGCCCGTGAGCCGCGAAAGCCGCTGGCAAAAGCGCAGCGCGTCGTGCCACGAGACCCGGTCCACCGGCCGGTTGGCTCCCTGGCCCCGGCACGGCGGCAGCGATCCCATCACCGCTCGCCACTGCGCCTGCGTCACCGGGAACTTCCCCAACAGGTAAGGCGCGACGATCACGCTGCGCTGCGGCCCCTCGTCCGGGTATCCCTGGCCCGGCCGCGATCCCATCCTGAAGATGCCGCCGGGGAGCGCGATCAGCTCCAGGGGCACGCCGGCCAGGTCTTCGGTGAATTGCTGCGCCGAGCCGGTCTCGCGGGCAATGATCTCGCCGCGTTCGTTCACCGTGATCGTTTCAAACGGATAGGTCTGCACCAAACCTCCTCATGACGATGCATCCTCGTCGAGAAGCGCGCGCCTCAACTCAAAAAGGGCAGCCCGCTCTTCAGCACGCGAATGCTCCCACGCATCAATCAGGCGGGCCTCCAAAACGGGCAAGACCGCGGCTTTGTCCCATTCCGCAGGATCGCAGCTCGCCGGATCGGCCAGCCAGCGCTCGATCAGCAGGGCCGGTTCGGGCGGGCGTTGTCGCCGCGGGATTTTCCTGAAGTGCTCGACGATGAGGTCAGCATCGAACGAGGCCAGGCGCCCTTCAATCTGCCAGGCGCGCAGCTCCATCTGAGCGACCCGTGTCCACGGGTGTACATTTCCCGCCTCGTCTCCTGCCCGCAGCCCAAACAAGTCAGCGATGTCCGCGCCCAGTCCCAGGACATCGTAATCCAGGAGCGGAACTGCATCCGCGCCCGCGAGCTCGCCCAGCCGAGAGCGAACACGCGACCTCGGGATGCCCGCAAACTGACCCAACCGCACCTGCGTCTGCGTCAGGATATACAGCCCGACAGATGTTTCCCCCCGCGCCAGCTTCGTGATCCGCATCGGGTAAAACAGCGTGGGCGAGCGAAACCGATACTGGATTGGGTCATTGGTCGCGATCTCTTCGCCGACGGATACAACATCGAACGCGAACCACGTGAATCCTTCGGCGATGTACTGGCGGACAATCTCGCGCATCGCAGCGGGAATCGTCGGCGTTTCGACGCCCAGCGACGCCAGGTACCCTTCGACCCAACCGACGAAGCCGGCCGGGTCGAGCAGATGCGTAACCGAGATATCGTGCGCGCCGATGTGCTTGCGCTGCGTCACCTCTCCGGCCGGGGCCATCTTTGCCGCATTGATGCCGCGCATGGCCGGGCCAGGCGGCGTCGATACCCGGTGGCGGCGGATCAAGGCTTCGAGCTTGTCAAAAATTAAGGGGTCGCCGCGGGTGACGGTCGGTTCCGCCGTCAGGGGAAGAACCTCCAGGATCTGGGTTGGCCTGGAGGTGTGAAGATCCGTGCCGAGGGTCAGGAGCTCCTCCTCCCCATTCCAGGCCAGGAGCGCGCGCTGCTGCGGCTCGAAGATCTTGACGTCGGGGATGAAGGACATCAGACCGCGGTTGGCGAACAGTTGCCGCGCCAACCAGACAAGCGAGCCCAGTGCTAGTGCGAAACGGATCAATCCTGGAAACACAGCCCTACCTCCTTGCCGGTCACCTCCGAGCGGTCTTGAACAAATCGCGCAGCAGCAACACGCCGCCGATGCCTAGAATTACCAGCGCCAGCACATAAAGAGCCAGGAACGCGAGAACGAGCGCCCACTGCCAGCCGGTCGGCTCGGTCCGGCCCGAGGCCAGACCTGTGACAGAAGCGATGACTTGGCCGACCACCGGCAAGACCACTGCACTGCCGAGGCTCCGGCCAATGATCCCGCGCCGCGCGCGCGCCCGCAGCGCGGCCCAGAGGAGCAAGACTCCCCCAACCAACGCCACGGGGAAGAGCTCAGCGGGCATGAGATAGTCGAACCGAAACATGCGCGCCTGGATGAGTGAGGTCGCAGAGAACAAGGCCGGCGCCAGGGTCGGGACCCATACCAGCACCGTTCCGGCGATTGCCAGGGATTTGGTGAGGATGTCCTTCTTTTCCATGTGCAGAAACCTCGCGGTCGCTTCAGGCGTCCGTCCCTCGATTCCACGACCCGATCTCGATCAAATTCCCTTCCGGGTCGGCGATCATGGACGAGTGCATGCCCCACGGCTCATCGCGCGGCGCGTAGATCGGCTGTCCGCCGGCCGCAACCACCTGCGCGACCATCCGATCCGCATCCGCGGAGGTCGGCAGATCCACGGCCAGCTCGAAGGTACCGTTGAGCCCGGCAGGATAGGTCGGCGCCTGGCCCAGCAGCCCGGGCAACTGCGCCCGCTCGTACATCGAGAAGCGGACGCCGTCGTTGACGAACTCCGCATACGGGCCGTTGCCATCCCACGAAGTCTCAAACCCCAGCACGTCCCGGTAAAACGCCACCATCCGGCCGAGGTCGGCCACGAAAATGCCGATCATGTCAATGCGCATGCCCATGCGAGTCCCTCCTCAGTATCGATCTACCACCAACCGTTATCCCTGTTCCGGCCGGGTGATTCCGTTCAGAAAATCTGCCAGCAGAATAAAGCTCATCGAAACCAACAGGATACATAAGGAGGGAATTATCAGCATCAGTGGGTTGCTGCTCATCGCCGAGCGGCCAGAGTAGAATATGCCGCCCCAACTGATAGCCGTGAATTCGCTGCCATCCACTGCGCTGGTCACACCAACGCCGATGTAACCCAGCACCGCTTCGAGCAAAATGATGGCCGGAATATTGTTGACGATCCAAACCAGG
>JAPKMS010000443.1 GCA_026645775.1 Anaerolineae bacterium | reverse complement strand
TGACACTGACTTGGAGCACCACTTATTCAAGACGAATTCACGCGGATCGCGCCCAATTTACGCGGCCGCCTACACGATGCGGTGCTACCGCCGGCCGATGACGTGATCCAGGACGGCGACTTTGAGAGCGGTGCGCTGGCCCCGGGCTGGCAGGCCAGCGGCATAAAGGCGCCCGTACTGGCCGGCCGCGCCTCCCACACGGGCAATGCTGGGGCCCAACTCGGCAGCCTGCCTGCTTCATCATATCAATATCAAGCGATAGGAACCAGCAGCAGCACTCCCCGCCCGATTGTACGAATAGACAGTCTGGGTTTCGTGCACGTGCTTTGGAGAAGAATCAATGGCCTATCGTACATGCAACAATCGCCTGACGGCAACTGGAGCTCACCCTATACCCTAACCGGCGGGGCCTTTACCTATGATATGGCGATCGATGCCAACCGTACCGTGCATGTTTTCTGGGACGCTGGCGCGCTGGTCTATGCCCAGCGGCCAGCGGATGGTGTCTGGTCGGCGCCAGAGCAGGTGCCGAGCTCGTCCAGCACCATATCGGAACAGTTCGCGGTCGATCAGGGCGGGGGCGCTCACTTGCTCTGGCAAAGCAGCTACGGAGGGGATTGGTATTCACAACGCACCTCTACCGGCGCCTGGCTGACACCGGAGCTCCTGCCTTCCGCAGGCTCCGGGGATTCGTACAAGATGGGTGTTGGGCCGGAGGGCGTGGTCTATGTCTGCGCGTCGAGCCCTTCGAGTTGCAGGCTGCGAAGCACGAGCGGCAGTTGGTCCATGACGCTGGTCGGCCAGGCGCCGCCTGCTTCCAGTGCCCTGTCTCGCCCGCTGGTCGGCCCGGATGGCGTGGTTCACCTGTTGCTTCGTGACGATAATCAGTTCTACTACGCCCGGCGCGAGGCATCGGGATCCTGGTTCGTATCCCAGATCGCCTCACTAGCACATTCGACATCCAGTGAATACGTGACTATGCGGCTTCAAGGCAGCTCTGCGCTCTATGTCGCCTGGATAGCGGGCGACAACCGCGACCTCTACTTCTCAGCCAAGCGCGGAAGCGCCGCCTGGACGCAGCCCGAGCTCATCGCCAGCGGCTTGGCACAGAACACAAGCGGAAACGAATTCTCAACGCCTCCGTTTGACCTGGCGGGGGACGCACTCGGCGCACTTCATGTCGCCTGGCGCGCTTCCTCCGAGAGTCTCTACTACACCCGACAGATGCCCGGTGACTTTGGAGAATCCTCTTTCCGTGTCGCGGGCTCGGGCCAAGGCACCATGCCGAGGCTCGTGGCAGATGAGCAGCGCGGAATCGCCCATATCATCTGGGATCAGCACGGTCTCGTATACGCGAATTCGGCCGCAGCAACGACCGGGGACTCCCGCCTGGAGCAAACGGTCACGATACCGGCCGACCAGGCCGGCAGCACGCTGGCGTTCGTGTACCGGCTGAACGGCGCGACCGCGGCCAACAAGCTCACCGTGCAGGTTGTCGACGGAACCTCGCCCACCACGCTGCTCTCGACGGGGACGGACACAAGCGGCTGGACCCACCGCTGGTTCGACCTGGCGCCGTGGGCGGGTAAGACGGTGACGCTGGCGTTCACACTGCACCAGACAGCCGGCGAGCCGGCCACCTGGGCCGACCTGGACGAGGTCACCGTGGGATCGGGGGTCTTCGCCGACCTGTACGCCAGCCAGTCGCCGCAGATGGTCGAGCCGGGCGAGCAGATCACCTGCACCATCACCTACGGCAACGCCAGCAGCGGATTGGCAGCGGGCGTCCGGGTCAGCACCGCCCTGCCCGCCGGGCTGACGTACATCTCGGCCGATCCATCGCCTGCGACGATCGCGGGGCAGACCCTCCTGTGGGAGGTCGGTGACCAGGGTCCCGGCGCCGGGCCGATGCAGATCACGCTCAGCGCGCAGGTGGCGGCCGACGCGGCCCCGCGCAGTATCCTGCACAGTGATCTGAGCATCACGTCCGATACGTGCGAGGTGGTAAGGACGAACAATACCTCCGCGCCGGCGTTCTTTGTATCCGGCAGCCGCCGCTGGCTGCCGTTGATTCGACGCTAACACCACCATCGATTTCAAGGTTCTGCTGGCGAACAGTCAAAGCTGAAGTGGCGGGCGGGCGGATTGACAGACCCTACATAAATAGAATGTTGCATCGCCCGGCCGTTTATTCATCTTGCTGACATCTGAATGCGCGATCATGCCCGCAGATTGACAATCCAATACCCCACACGACGCAACCTCATCGCACTTCCTCCGTGAGGGGCCAGGTCACAGTTCCATGATCGAGGTGTGTCATGGTCTTCCAGCGTCCCACCCACCGCTGGCGGCTGTCACCGGGAATCTCCCTCGCGGTTTGCTTTCTCTTTGCCGCGGCCGGCGTAGTCGTGCCGGTCCCGGCCGTGGGCGCGCCGGGGACCGGCGCCAGCGCCCACGCTCCGCTGGCACCCGCGGACCGCTCCGAGATCGAGCCCAACAACACCTGCGCTACCGCGCAGGATCTTGGTCGGGCCACGCTCCCCTCCACGGTGCGCGGCGATATCTCGGGATCGGACGTTGACTTCTTCCGCTTCGGTGGTTCGCCAGGAACGAAGTGGGTGGCGGATCTCGAGGGCGTTGACACTGCCCAGGGTTCGCTTTCCGATCCCATGCTGGGGCGCTTCAACTCTGGATGCGGGCAAGGTGATGTCGGCTTCGATGCGTACTCCCGCAACGCGCGCCTCATCTTTGACCTGCCGCCGGACGGCATTGTGGTGCTGGCCGCCGCTGCTCAGGGAGACTGGGGATTCGACAGCGGAGGCTCGCTTTTCGGGACCTACGCCCTCACAGTCAACCGGTACCTGGAGGTGGGGCCGATCAGCGGACGCGTGCTCGACTACCGAACAGGAAGCCCGATTCCCGGCGAAGATAATCAGTCAGCCGCGTGGACTGAGCTCCGACACTGCGGCGCGGCGCCGGGCGGCGCCTGCACTGAAATCGTTCTTCATTTGAACACCGGAGCGGATGGCCGTTTCACCATCACGAAGGACAGCGCCGGTAATCCGCTTCTCGCCGGCCGCTATGTCGTCGTGATGGGCGCGGCCGGCTATAGCACGGCATCCTCCGCCCCGTTTGAGTTGGGCGAGAACCAGGGCCGCGACTTGGGCGACATCCGGCTGCAAAAAGGGTGCGCGATCTGCGATCCGGCCGGGGCGCAGTACGCCCCGGCGCTGGATGGCGATCTCAGCGAATGGAGCGGCGTCCCGACCCTGCCCCTGGATCGGGATGCGGCGGCCACGATCCACGGCACGCCGCCAACGCGCAGCGATGCCATGGCAACACTTCAGTGGGCCTGGGACCCGGCCGGCCTCTATCTCGCCGTGCACGTGCGCGATGACGTCCTGGTGCACGATAGCAGCAACCTGGCGAAGGATGATGTCTTCGAATTGGCGATTGACGGCGGCGCCGACAACGCGGGCGGTGGCCCCGGCGATCACCTGTACCGGTTCACGCACGATGGCCGGCGCAGTGACTGGGATGCCGCAATTCAGGGCGTCACCGTGGCTACCCGCACCGTGCCCACCGGTTGGAACCTTGAGCTGTTGATCTCTGCAGCGCAGCTCAACTTGAGCGCCGGTGGGCTGGGCACCGGCGCCCGGTTCCGCTTCAACTGGGCGTTAGGAGATGATGACAACGGCGGCGGGACCGACAACCGGCTGATCTGGGCCGGGACGCGCCTGGATTCCCCGGAGTTGGCGTGGTTTGAGGTGCGCCTGCAACCGCAGTCGCTCCGGTTCCCGGGATTGCGTGAAGATGGGCGCTGGGACCGGGTGAACGGCAATCTCAATGATGTCTTCTTCGTGGATGCGTTGCACGGCTGGGCCGTCGGCGACGGGGTCTGGCGCACCACGGATGGCGGCGCGCACTGGCAACGGGTGTACGTCTACGACGCCGGCTCCTTCGAGCGGGTGCGCTTCGTCGACGTGCAACGCGGATGGCTCAACGGTGGCGGGAGGGTGCTGCGCACAGAGGACGGCGGTCTCACGTGGTTGGCATCGCAATCCAACTCGCTTTCGTGGTTGAATGTTGCGCCTCCGGATATCCTTTGGGGCGCGCGGGTGCAGGAAGAATGTGCTTACTACTATCCGGAAGGCGACTGCTATCTTTATGCCTACACAACCTTCATCGAGTCCTCGGGCGATGCGGGAATCACGTGGCGCTCTAGTGACATCGGCTATACCCCTCCGCCGGACGTCAGCGTCTCGGTCAGCGGACTCGACCTGCTGTCCGACGGCCTGCACGGTTGGGTTACGATGCAGACTTCTGACGGCGGAGAGCAATCGCTGGCGATCACCACCGATGGGGGGGCGAGCTGGCAGATCATCCGCAGCGACGCGTACCTGGTCGCGTTCGTCTCGCCGACGGACGGCTGGGCCCACACGGGCGGCGGCGAGATCGAGCGCACCACCGACGGCGGCTATACCTGGGAGCGGGCGACCGGTTTGGAGTTCGACGGATCCTGCGGGCCTGGCGGGCTGAATGCGGTCTGGATTTCGGCCTTTGACGCACAACACGCCTGGGCCGGCTGCCCGGGCCTCATCCGGGGCACCAGCGACGGCCTCCACTGGACGCAGCTTTCCGACAAGGCGCCGGATCGAGTGATCTTCCGGACGGCGAACGAGGGCTGGGGCGTGCGGGGCGGCAGCATCTACAAGAGCGTGGATGGGGGGCGAAACTGGTCCGAGGTATTTGCGGCGCCGACGCAGGCCGGGGCGCCCTGGTACTTTGACCAACTGAACGCCTGGCGCATTTCCGGCGCCTCCACCATCGAGCGCACGACCGACGGCGGCCAGACCTGGCAGAGATCCGACACCGGGCTGGCTCGCGTCGGGGCATTCCAGTTCGCCGATCCGATGAACGGGTGGGCTTGGTACATTGACTACGGGAGCTGGGGACTCGCGCGCACGGCTGACGGCGGCAGAACCTGGCGAGGCACGGACCCGGGCCTGCCCTGGGCCGGCTACGGATGGGGGCTCGCCACCGCCGGGCCGCGTGCCGCGTGGGCCTACGAAGGGATGAGTCTCAAGCGGACAACCGATGGCGGCCAGAGCTGGCAATCCCTGCCGTGGCCGCCGGCAGGGATGCCGTTGTGCGGACCGGACAGCTACCTCTGCTTTGACTACATCAGCGACATCTCTTTTGTCAATCCCCAACGCGGCTGGATCCTGAATACACACCACGTCGTATGCGATAACCCCCACGAACCCTGCGGACCCGACACCTACTTCCTCGCACGGACAGACGATGGCGGCAACACCTGGTGCCTCCTGCCGGGAGGTCTTTCGGATATGACATGGGTTGACGGGGAGCGAGGCTACGGATGGATGACGGGCGATCAATGGGGTGCGCTCGTTCGGACGACCGACGGCGGGATGACATGGGCCAGCGTTCTTAGCGACGGGTCGTATGCTGGCAAGCTGGACGCGCTCGACTTTGACCGGGTGTGGCTAACCTGGCTCGGACACTCGGTGGATGGCGGGGACACGTGGACCCGAGCACGATCTGAAGGGCCGTGGCTCGATGACTGGCGTTTCGACCGCATCGGGCAAGGGTATGCAGGCTTCTTCGATGTTTCTTTGCAGCAGATTCTCCCGTATCTCCGCTGGCGCAACACGGAGATCGCGGCGTACCGGGCCAGCCGGCCCCCCGTGGTGGACGGCAACCTTGCCGACTGGGCCGGGCTGCCTGCCTACACGCTCAAGTCCGCCACGGCGGCGCGGAGCGATGGCAGC
>JAPKMS010000442.1 GCA_026645775.1 Anaerolineae bacterium | reverse complement strand
CTGGCCGACGCACTTATCGGCCAGTTGGTGACGCTCGACCGCATCTACGACCTGATCGAGGCCAGCCTGCCCAGCGAAAAGCGCAAGGACATCGGCGACATCGCCGCCCGCTGGCCCGACGATCCGTGGCTAGCACGAACGGCCAAAGCCATCGCCTTGTTAGAGTACGTGCGCGACCTACCGCGCAGCGAGGCGAACGTGGCTGGACTGCTCTACCGCCGGCTTGGAGACGATTCGCCCCTGCCGCACGTCGAGCGGGCGGTTTCCCTGCTACAGGACGCCCAGTTCATCCGTCAGACCGAGTCGGGCTGGAAGCTGCAGACGGCCCAGGAGAAGAGCTGGACTGCGGAGCGCAACGCGTTCAACCCCACCCCGCGCGAGCGCAACGAACTCCTGGAGGAAGGGCTGCGGTCTATCTTCGCCGAGCCCGCGCAAAACCGCTACCATTATCGCAGTCTGCGCAACTTCCGCGTCGGCGTCAACTGGGACGGCCGGGCGATCACCTCGGGCGACACCCAGGTGCCACTCAGCCTGCGAACGGCCGACGGGCCAGAGGTCTTCGACGCGGCGTGCGAACGGGCGCGCGAGGAAAGCCGGACCAAAGCCCACGTAGATGAGCTCTTCTGGGTCATGAGCCTGACCGACGACCTGGTTGAGGCCGCGGCCGAGCTCTACCGCTCAAAAAGCATGGTGGGCAAGTACGTACAGCTCAGCAGCCAGGGCAAGATGACTCAGTACGATCCGACCAGTCTCGAGGCAGAGAAGGTCGAGGTCCAGCGGCTGAACGAAAGGCTCAGGGCGCTGCTGATGACCGCCCTGGCCAAAGGGCGCGGCTTCTTCCGCGGGGTGGCCAAAGACGGCTCCGCGCTGGGCAAGACCTTGAGCGAAATCCTGAAAGGCTTCTTTGACTACGCGGTGCCGGACCTCTACCCTAAGCTCGAGATGGGGGTACGCCCGCTCAAGGGCAGCGAAGCGGAGGAGATCTTGAAGGCGGCCAACCTCAACGGCCTGCCGAAAGTCTTCTACGCGCCGCCCGACGGACTCGACCTGGTGGTGCGTGAGGGGTCCAAGTACGTCGTCAACCTGGCCGCTCCAATCGCCAAGGAAGTGGCTGATTACCTGGCACAGGAGCACTCCTACGGCAATAAGGTCACCGGCCGCTCGCTGGAGGGCCGCTTCGGGGGAATCGGCTACGGCTGGGAAGCCGAGATGCTCTGGCTGGTGGCCGCCACCCTGCTGCGCGGGGGCGCCATCGAGGTGACGTACCAGGGCCGCCGTTATCGCAACCATCTCGACCCCCAGGCCCGTATACCGTTCAGCGGCGCGAATGCATTCCGCTCGGCCTCGTTCGCGCCGCGTAAGGCGCCCGATCTGCCCACCCTGGTGAAGGCCGCACGGCGCTTCGAGGATCTGACCGGCGACGAAGTGGACGTCGAGGAAAGCGCCATTGCCCAGGCCTTCCAGAAGCTGGCCCGCCAGGAACTGGAGGCGCTCCTCCCGGTAGAAGCGACCGCGGGCGCTCACCGCATCCCTGTTGGCGCGGTGCTGGGCGAGTATCACACCACCCTGGAGACCGTGCTTAACAGCGCGTCCGACGACTGCGTCAACATGCTGGCCGGCGAAGGGGAGAGCTTCCGCGAGCTGCGCAAGCGCGCGGCGGCCATCGCCAAGGCGACCAACGAAAAGGGCCTGTCCCATCTGCGCCGACTACGCGTGGCCGCTCAACAAATCTGGCCGCAGTTGCAGGCCGAGGCGGAAGACGGCGCGTTGGCTGAGGCCGCCGCGCTTATCCGCAAGCGCTTGGACGACGGCACTTACTTCGAGTCGCCGAAGGAACTGGACGACGCCGCTTACAGCCTGGAGACGGCCTACCGTGAGTTGTATGCCGAACGGCATGGTCAACGCACCGAGTTCTATCTCCAGGCGCTTGATGACGTGAAGGCTCAGCCGAACTGGGTGCTGGTGCCGGAGGCGGCTCAGACTGCCCTCCTCAAGCCGCTGAACGACCGCGCAGGCCACGAACTCGATCTGCCGAAGGAAGGCCTGACGTGCGCTGTCTGCGGCGCCAGCCT
>JAPKMS010000441.1 GCA_026645775.1 Anaerolineae bacterium | reverse complement strand
TGGCGAGCACGCCATCCGGGATCGGCGTCCCGGCCGTGTCGCGCAGCACGATGGGTGCGAGCCCATTGCCGAAGTCCAGCCAGGCCTGCACCACCCCCGGCCCGTTGGCGACGGCGATCTCCAACCGGCAGCCGTCGCCGGCCGCGGCCAGGCCGTCGGTCCAGCCGCCGGCTGACGAGTTGGGAGCCGGCAGGCGCAGGACGCCGTCGTCCGCATCGCCGTCGGCATATTGGCCCGGCTGGGCACCGGTTTCCGAGGTCACATTCGCACCGAGCCGCAGGCTGCCCAGCGGGTGCCAGGCCGGCGCAGCGCCATCATAGCCCGCCGGCAGGTCGCCGTAGTCGCGCACGGTAGCAATCAGGCCGGCGTCGAGCGTCGTGTCGAACTGCGCCACCAGCGCCAGCACAGCCGCGATCCGGCCGGTGGCTGGGTCGGGGTCGCTGTCCAGCGTCGCATCGCCGCCCTGCCTGCGCGGGCTGAAGACGTAACCGGCCGGCGGCGTGAAGCCGAGGCTGTAGAGCCCCTGCTCCAACCCGAACTCGTACCAGCCCTGGTCGGTGGGCCTGGACGCGAGCTCCGCGCCGGCAGAGGAGTAGAGCGTCACAGCCAGGCCGTCCAGGCCCGGCTCCCCGGCATCCTGGATCCCGTCGGCGTCATAGTCGAGCCACACGAAATCGCCCAGGCTGCACGGGTCACCCAGCGGCGCCTGGTGCAGGCCCGCGTCGATACTGGGATTGTGCTGGCCCGCGGCCACAGTGCTGTTCCCGGTCCGGCCGGTGGCCGGGTCCGGGTTGCTGTCCAGCCCCAGATCCTCGCCCTGGCCGGCCGCGCTGAAGACGTAGCCCGCGGGCGTGCTGAACCCGACCTGGTACGTGCCCGCGGCCAGGCCAGTGAAACTGTAGTAGCCGCTGGCGTCCGTCACGGTGGTCGTTAACATCGCGCCGCTGCCGTCATAGAGCGTGACCGTCACGCCGGCCAGGCCCAGCTCCCCGGCATCCTGCAGGCCGTCCAGGTCGGCGTCGTGCCAGACCCAGTCGCCGAGGCTGGCCGGCAGCGGGGTGGGGGTCGGCGTCGGCACCAGGTTGATGCCGGCGTCCCAGGTGAAGTCGTTGGCTGCGGGCATGGTGATGAGCGGCGTGCGGCCAACGGTCCCGCTGGGCGTGAAGTCGGAGTCGAGCGCGTTATTGCTGCCCTGGTCGAGCGGGCTGAACTGCCAGGCGCTGCTCGCCAGCTGCAACTCGACCATGTACTGCCCGCCGGCCGGCAGGCCGCAAAACTGATAGCCGCCGCTGCTGTCGGTCGTGGCGGTGGCTAGCACGTGCGCGGCCGCGTCCAGCAGGCGCAGGGTCAGCCCGGCCAACCCGCTCTCCCCCTTATCCTGGAGGCCGTCGCGGTCCGCGTCGTGCCACACGAAGTCGCCGAGACAGTAGGTTGCCGGGGGCGGGGTGTGCGTAGCGGTGGCCGTCGGGGTCCGCGTGGGTGTGAAGGTTGGCGTCGGCGTGCGCGTGGCAGTAGCGGTTGGCGTCCGCGTTGGGGTGTTCGTTGGTGCAGAGGTCGCCGTCGGCGTCCACGGCGGGGTGTAAGTGGGCGTAGCGGTGCGCGTCGGCGTGGGCGTATTCGTCGGCCCGGTCCCGCAGCACAGCAGGTTCTCCACGCTGCACACC
>JAPKMS010000440.1 GCA_026645775.1 Anaerolineae bacterium | reverse complement strand
GTACCTTGCAGAAATCAACCGCAGGAGGTTGGCTCACATGCAAGGTACCACAAGGTCGCGGGTTTATCAACCGGCACTGGGCGTGTTACACGGCCTGGTCGTGCTGAGCGTACTCGGCTTGGCGCTGTTGGGACAGATGCCCGGGGAGGCGGCGGGTTGGCTGGTCCAGTCGGCGGTGCCGGGCGGCGGGGTGCGGCTGCGGCAGCCGCCTTCGGGGTGGTGCCGGCGGCCGGGGTGGTCTAGCCATCTGGCTGCGCTGGGGTGGTACCTGGCCGCGAGTTGGCCGCCGGTATTGCTCTGCAGTCTGCTATTATGGGGGTTATGGGCGTGGAGCGGCCAGTGGGGTTGGTCCTGGCTGCGCCTGGTGCCGTGGGCGTTGTGGTTATGGCGGGGCGTGGGGCTGGGCTGGCCGCGCGTGCGCCAGCAGGCGGCCTGGCTGTGGGTGGCGGAGGGGTTGTGGCAGGCGCAGCGGCTGGCACTGCTCGGGTACCTGGGGGTGGCGTTGAGCCATCAGCGCACGGCGAGCCCGGCGCCGTGGTGCGTGGGGCTGGGCTGTGTGGTCTGCCAGCAGGATGAACCCCGGGTCGTGGTGACCCAGCAAGCAGATGGCAGCTACCAGGCGACCCTGAGCGGGCACTTCACGCTAGCGGTTGCCGGTGACCAACCCTTTCGCTTGCGCCTGTTGGTGCTGTTTTTGAGTCTGTTGGACGTGCCGGGTCTGGAACGGGGCAGCCGCCGGACGCGGGAGGGGCGGACACCGTTCGTGCGGCAATGGCAACTGGCGGAGTGGTTCGGTGTACCGCAGCCGGATATCAGTCGCTGGCTCAAGTATTGGCAGACGGCCGATTGGGCCAACCTGCTCAGCTTGCACAGTGCCGAGGTCTTGACGGCCGAATTAGTCGCGCGCATTGTCGAGGTGTGCGCCACCTTCCCAACGTGGGGTGTGGCGCGGGTGTACCAGCACCTGCGGCAGCAGGGGTTGGCCGTGACCGAACCCCAAGTGCAGCAAGCGGTGGCCCAAAGCGGCTGGCGGCGCCTGCAGCAGACCCTCAGCACGCGCTACGATCTGAGCGGGCCGGGGTTGGCCTTGCGCGACGGCTGGCTGGTCGGGCAGTTGCTGGGGCAAATCCGTGCGCTGCTCGACCGCCTGGACGCGGGCCAAGCCCTGCCCGCCGAAGTGCGCACCACGCTGGCTGACCTGACGACGTTGGCCAGCGCCGCAGGCGCCCTGCCGCCGCCGCCCATCAAGGCGCGGCCCTGGCTGTTGCGCGTGGAGCAGGTGCTCTTGGGGGACTGGCAAACCGTGACGGATGGCCAGGTGCGCTGTCCGGCCTGCGGCTCAGATCAGGTCGGGCGCAAGAGCGCCACGCCGCGCCTGAAGCAGTACTACGACGAGACGGGCCAGGTGTGTGAGGTGGCGGTCTATCGCTACTACTGTCGGAATGCGCAGTGTGCCCGGGGCAGTTTCACGCATCTGCCGCCGGGCCTGCTGCCCTACTCGCGCTACCGCACCGAGACGCATCTGCTGGCGCTGCAAATGTACGCTTGGGGCTACTCGACCTACCGGCGCACCGGCACGGCGCTGGGCGTGACCAGCCTGACCGCCTGGCGCTGGGTGAGCGCCTGGGGCGGGGACTTATTGCCGGTAGCGGCCTTGTTTGGACTCGTAAAGTCCAGCGGGGTCGTCGGCGTGGACGAGAAGTACGTGCTGGTACCCAAGAATGCTAAGCCGGCCGGCAAGATGCGGCGCTGGATGTATGTCTATCTGGCGGTGGATGTCTGGACCTACGACTTGCTGCACATCGCCATCTATCCCGCCAACGACCAGGAGAGTGCGACGGCCTTCCTGTTGGCCTTGCGCGCCAAAGGCTACCACCCGCAGGTGGTCGTCACCGATCTGCGCCAGGATTACGGCCCCGTGATCGCCCAGGTCTTTCCGCAAGCCATCCATCACGAATGCATCTTCCATGCTTTGCAGCAGGCCCAACGGCAGGTCAAGGCCGCCTACGGCCCAGACTATGCCGCGCAACATCCCGCAGCCGTGGAGCTCAAGCAGCAGATCTATCGCATCTTTGACGCCGAAACCTTGGCGCTGGCGACAGAACGTTACACCGCGGTCATGGCCCTGCGGCAAGACTACGTCCAAGCCCGGCCCGAGGCCGCGGTCATCTTTGACTTTCTGGAGCGCCATTGGCCCAGGCTGGCCAACAGCATCGACGCCAATCTGATCCCATCGACCAACAACACCGTCGAACGCGTCATCGGCCGCTTCGACCAGCACTACCAAAACTTCTGTGGCTTCGAGTCCATCGCCGCTGCGCAGCGCTACCTGGCCGTCTTTGAGAAGCTCTACCGTTTCACCCCCTTCTCGCAAGACGCCCAGCCCGCCATCCGTGGCAAGTGCCCGCTGCAATTGGCGGGCTACGCCATCAGCCAGTTGCCGATGGCGACCATCTGCGCCGGCCTCAGCATTGTCTGGCCGGTCCAGACCCCGCAGGCCGCATGTGTCCCCAGCACGTGACGCTCTCGCTGCTCCGTTGCCATTCTGCTCTGCTTTGTTGTATAATCGGCGTATCCGGGTAGAACATTTGCTCGGGCAACGCTGCGGGGTTTCCACGATGACCAAGCGTAAAACCAGATCCAAACCGAAACCCAATCCCACCCCGACTCTGAGCCAGGTGCTGCGCGGGGAAGCGGTGGGCAGCGTATTCGTGCTGCTCGCATTCCTCACACTGCTCAGCTTGCTGTCGCCCACGCGCGGGCAGGTGACCAGCGCCCTGATCCAGGGGCTGCGCACCGTCTTCGGTGTTGGCGTCTGGCTCGTCCCGTTCCTGGTGGGCGGGCTGGGGGTGTGGCTGGCCCTGCGCGGCATGTTGGCCGAGCGCAGCCGGTTGGCGGCCTGGCGCGTGACCGGTGCGGTGGTCTTGTTCCTGGCGGTCGAAGGCGCGGCCCAGATTGCCACCGGTGTGACCGAGCCGTGGGCGGCGGAGACGGCCGCATCAGGCGGTGGGCTGGTCGGTTGGCTGCTGGGCCAGGGGCTGATCGTGACCCTGGGCTTGCCCGCGGCGCTGGCTACGCTGTTCATCATGGCCGCGGCCGCGCTGATCGCGCTCTGGGGCCTGACGCTGGAGGAAATCAAGGACAAGGTGGGGGCGACATGGCAGTCGCTGCGCGGTGTTTCGCCCGGGCCAGACGGCCTGCGCATCAATCCGCCGCTGCCGTTGGGCAGCGGGGGGCCGTTCTGGCGACGCTGGTGGCGCATGCTGACAGCCCCGCGGCCGGCCGCGCAGACCCCGGCGCCGCTGACCCCGCCAAGCTGGTCGCGCCCGGCCGCGGAACCCGCGGCCCAGACGCGCGCCACCGCCCCCGCCGTCCGGTCGTCGCAGCCGATGTCACCAACGGCCTCGGCCAATGAGCCGCGCATCATCGGCGGCCCCGGCCAAAGCTGGCGCCTGCCGGTCCTTGCCGACATCCTGGAAGACAACAGCGAGCAGGACATCCAGCAGGAAGACGTGCGCCGCCGCGTTCAGATCATCGAAACCACGCTGGCCGGGTTCGGCGTGCCGGTGCAGGTGGTGGAAGTGAACCAGGGGCCCGCCGTCACCCAGTTCGGCCTGCGGCCGGGCACCATCGTGCGCCGGGATCGCAAGGGCGAGGAAAAGCACGTCAAGGTGCGCGTCTCCCAGATCCAGCAACTCACCAACGATCTCTCGCTGGCGCTGGCCGCTTCCCCGATCCGCATCGAGGCGCCGGTGCCCGGCCGCGACTTCGTGGGCATCGAGGTGCCCAATGCGCAGATCTCATTGGTGTCGCTGCGCGGCGTCATGGAGGCCGAGGAGTATACGGCCGGCAAGGGCGCGCTCGTCTTCGGCCTGGGCCGCGATGTTTCGGGACAGCCTGCGGTGAGCGACCTGACGCGCATGCCCCATCTGTTGATCGCGGGCGCGACCGGGTCCGGCAAATCGGTGTGCGTCAACGCCATCATCACCTCGCTGCTGCTCGCGCACACCCCAGCCACCTTGCGCTTCCTGATGGTGGACCCCAAGCGGGTGGAGTTGACCGTCTACAACAGCATCCCCCACCTGATCGCGCCGGTGGTGGTGGACGTGGAGCGGGCGGTGCCGGTGCTGCAATGGGCCACGCGCGAGATGGAGCGCCGCTACAAACTATTCGCCAAGCTCGGTGCGCGCAACATCGAGACCTACAACGAGAAGCTCACGGCGCGCGGCGAACCCGTGCTGCCGTACATCGTCATCCTGATCGATGAATTGGCCGATCTGATGCTGTCGGCGCCGGAAGATGTGGAACGTTACATCTGCCGCATCGCACAGATGGCGCGCGCCACCGGCATGCACCTGGTGTTGGCAACCCAGCGGCCCAGCGTTGACGTAGTCACCGGCCTGATCAAGGCTAACTTCCCGGCCCGCATCGCGTTTGCCGTCACCTCGCAGATCGACAGCCGCGTCATCCTGGACACGCCCGGCGCTGAGCAGTTGCTGGGCCGCGGCGACATGCTCTTTATGGCGCCGGATTCGAGCAAGCTGCAGCGGCTGCAGGGCTGTTTTGTCTCCGATCGCGAGACGCACCGCCTGGTGAATTTTTGGAAGGGCGCGCGCACCTTGTCCGGGTCAGAGGATCTCGCCGTGACGGACGGGCCGGAGGAGCGCGCGAACCCCGGCACCGAGCGCGTGGCCAGTTGGCCGTCGGCCGAGCCGCAGGATGCGGCCGCGGAGCCGCCCTGGCTGCCCGGCCAGGAGGAGCTCCAGCAGCCGCTGTGGGAAGACGTGGCCGCAAACGCGGCCGCGGCCGGCGACCGCGATGACATTTACCGGCAGGCCGTGGAAGAGGTGCGCAAATCGGGCAAGGCGAGCATCTCGCTGCTCCAACGCAAACTGCGCATCGGCTACTCCCGCGCCGCCCGCCTGATCGACCAGATGGAAACCGACGGCATCATCGGCCCGGAGCAAAGCGGCAGCCGCGGGCGCGAGGTGCTGCCGGAGCCGCCGGGGACTGAAACGCGAAGGTAGGAGAAAGAGATGAATCTCGTTCATCCACGCGCGGCCCTGGCGTCCATCCTCTTGCTCTACCTCGTCCTCGGGGCCCTGTTCGCCGTCTACACGCCGGCCTGGCAGGCGCCCGATGAGCCGGCGCACTACAACTACGTGCGCTATCTGGCCGACGAGGGGCAGTTCCCGGTGCTGCACATGGGCGACTATCCCCACGCGTACCTGGAAGAGATCAAGGCGGCGAAATTCCCGCCCGCCATGTCCATCGATCCCATCCGTTATGAGTTCCACCAACCGCCGCTGTACTATGCGCTGCTGGCGCCGGTCTACACGCTGAGCCAGGGCAGCCTGACCGCGCTGCGGCTCGTCTCGGTGCTGCTGGGCGCGGGGATCGTCCTGCTGACCTTCGCCATCGGCCGGCGCGTCTTCCCGGCGCGGCCGGGGTTGGCGCTGGCCGCGGCCGCGTTCGTGGCGTTCCTGCCGCAACACCTGGCGACCGTTTCGCAGGTGGGCAACGATGTGCTGGCCGAGCTATTGTTGGCTGCCACGCTGTTTGTGCTGGTGGGATGGGGACTGGGGATTGGGGAACGGAGGAGCGGATGGGCAGAGGAGCGGATGGGAGGAGGAAGCGGCGCGGACTCCCATGTTACCAATCTACCAATCTACCAATCTACTAGCTTCCCCCTTCCAGCTCTCGGCCTCCTCCTGGGCCTGATCCTGATCACCAAGACCACGGCGTACATCGCGGCGCCGCTGGTGGGCGGGGTGCTCGTTTGGCGGTGGTGGCGGGAGCGAGCCGGGCTGCGCCGCATCGTGCGCGAGGCCGCGGCGGTGATCCTGCCCGCGGCGTTGATCGCGCTGCCGTGGTACGTGCGAGACATCTCGGTCTACGGCTGGCCCGATTTCCTGGGGTTGCAGCGGCACAACGCCATCGTGGCCGGGCAGATGCGCCTGGCCGACTTCGTGGCGCAGCACGGCTGGGCCGCCTACTGGGGGCGCGCGGTCGAGTGGACCTTCAAAAGCTTCGTGGGCGTCTTCGGCTGGATGGGCATCTGGCTGGACACCCGGGTCTACCTCGCGCTGGCGATACTGGGCGGGATTGGCGTTGGCGGCGGACTACTGCGTATTCCGTATTCCGTATTCCGTATTCCGTATTCCGGCAAGACCCTGGGCCGCGCGGGTGGGCCGCCATTCGCCATTCGCCATTCGCCATTCGCCATTCGCCATTCGCCATTCGCCATTCGTCTTCTCGCCCTCTCCGCCCTGCTTACATTCCTGGTCTACGCCTGGTACAACACCCAGTTCGTGCAGCACCAGGGGCGGTATCTGTTCACCGCGCTGATCCCCCTCGCGCTGGCGTTCGCGGCGGGGTGGGATCGGATCGTGCGGCCGGGCGCGGGCCGGTGGGCGGCTGCCGGGCTGGCCATCCTCGCCGCGGGGCTGGTCGGGTGGGGCGCCATCTCCGGCGCTGGGCTGCCCAAGTGGCCCGTGGCAATCGCCGCCGCTGCGGCGGTCGGCGCGCTCCTGCTCGACCTGGGGCTGACGCTGCTGGCACGCCAACGAGAACAAGGCCTTCCGGCTGCGAGTCGGGCCTTCGTCCTGCTGCGCGCGGCCGCGTTGGCGTTTCCATACGCCTTCCTGGCCCTGGTCGCGCTCTACGCCCTGTTCGGCGTCATCGTGCCGCAACTGGGCTGAGAACGGGACGCAGATTGTCCTGATTGACCTGATCTCTGCATTTCACCCCTGTGCGTATCCCGCGGGACACGCACAGGGACCTGAAGAGGCTGACCGCGGAACGAACTGATGTCCCAATGTAAGGCCTGGCAGGTCTCGGTGACCCTGCCAGGCCTTTTGGGTTCATCGCGCCCGCATCGCGGGTGTCAGCTCATCAGGGCCCAGCACCGAAGGTGATGTTCTGCTGGGTGGAGAAGTAGTTATATGGGGAGACAGACACAGTATCGAAGTAGTGGCGGATGGTTGCTTCCCAGACCGTCAGATTGAGATCGTAGCAGCAACGCGTGAAAGAAGTGCCCAGTGTGGTGGAAAAGTCGACGTTGCGGAGGTGCACCGTCGTTCCTGTCGGGGTAGTACCCCTCTGGTTGATAGTGCTGACGCTCGGCATCCACCACTTGTACGTGCCGAAGCTGGCACTCGTCGTTGGCGGACCCCCGCCGGTTATCCCCACACTGAATCGCGAGTAGTAGGCATCATAGAACCGGCCCCAGATCTGGAATTGCGTGGCGCCGGACGTTTCACTGCCGCACCCGAGGATTTGGGTGCCTCGGCTGCCGTCCGGGTTGTTCACATACACCTGCAAGCCGTGGGGATAGGGTGCGATGGATGGCCATGTGTTGTCCAGTTGCAGGTGATGCTCGACCGGCTCACGGTGCTTCGTGCCGGCTGTGTCTATCCACTCAAGCCATAGGATGTAGTGGCCGTCCTTGTTAGGCGGATTCCAGCCCCATAGCTGGTTGTTATTGGTGTCCCAAACAGCCATGAGCAGGGTGTTGGTGCAGCCTTGGTAGGGGGGGTCGCCAGCCTTCGCTGCGAACCAGTCGCTGGCATCCATCCAGCCGTCGGCGTCGGTTTCCAAGGACAGCTGGGAATTGTTAGTAGTGCAATAGGTCCCGTTCCACACACTCAGCTTCCACTTTGTGCGGATGCCCGGGTAAGTACCCGTACTTGAGTACGGGTCGGGGTAGGGCCGATAGGCCACGCGGAAGCTGTCCACGCTGCCATCATGCGGCACAAAGCCGTCTACAGGCACGTACGAGCCGCACGGCTGACCGCGCGGATCATGAAGGGCGGGGTCGTTGACGGGGCCGTTGAAGTTGTCGCTGCCACCATAGGGGCCCTGGTAGAGGCCCGTGCCGCCGCCGTCGATCGGCGACAGCCCGCCGTCGAATTCGCCCACAGACCGGTGGGCGCCACACAGCTTCTGGATGTTCGGAGCATTCGGCGGTGGGGGGGGGACGACGCCGCGCGAGAGCGCATCCAGCCCCAGGAAGTCGGCGGCCGGGTGGAACGACTGGATCAGAGCCGAGTTCGTCGTCACGACGCCGTCGCCCAGGAGCAGGATGTCCCCGTCCGTGAAGGATGTCTCCCCGTTGTACAGGATTTCGGTCGAGAAGCGGAGTGCCTGGAGCGCCAGATCGGGGTCGCGCGGAGTCATCACGCCATCCAGCCCGAAGTCCACCCCGCGCACCGGCAGGCCGGCCGGCACGTTAGCCGGCAGCAGCGCCGCCTGGCTGACGACGATCGTTCCGGTGGCCGCGGAGAGCAGGTCGCCGTCCAGCACCTGCCCATGCGAGCCGATCGCCGCCGTGCCCTCTATCGTGAACCAGATGTCGATCTTGTTCTGGTTCAGCAACGTCTGAAGCAGGCCGGGGTCTTGGAGGAATTTATCGCGGGGATAGTCGGACAGGCTGCTCACGAAGTTCAAGATGTACTCGATCTTGCCGATGAACTGCACGCCGTCCAGCCCGATGTCCCAGTTGATGTTGAACGGCTTGACCAGAGCGATGTTCGGGATGGCCCAGCCGGGGGTGAAGAGCAGATCGCCGCTGGTGAAGCGGAGCTTCGGATCATCCACCTCGGTCGAGAAGGCGATGATGGGTTTCTCGATATCCAGGATGTCCAACGCATCCAGACCCAGGTCGGGACCGACTGGGCCCCCGAACCATGCCGTGGTCAGGTCGGCGTTGCGCATGCACACCTTGCCGGCGAGGCTGAGCATGTCGCCGTCGGAGACGTACGCGTTGCCGGGGTAGGGCAGCGGTTCCGTATGGGCGATAAAATCCTCCTCGGTGGAGAAGGCGCCTGTCGCACACTCGCTGATCGGCGGCCCCGCTGCCGGTTCTTCAACCGTTGAGCCGGACGCGGACGTGTCCGGGAGCCACATGTTGAGCATGTCGCCGTTAGAGATGGTCGCGTTGCCGGCAAAGGACAACTCGGCCAACTTCCCGGCGTCAGAATTCCCCTCAAGGGCACAGCCGCCCAGGGCACACTTGCCGACCGGCGGCCCCGCTGCCGGTTCGGCAGCCGCTGGGCCAGACGCGGACGTGGCCGGCAGCCACAATGCCGCCACCAGCACTATCAACAGCAGCAGCGAAAGTTTTTGGGTAGCCATCGTTCTATACTCCATTCTCGCGTCAGCGCGCAGTCGTCAATCTGTAGAGATAGAGGGCAGATAGTCATGGTCGAGGTCCGGGTCAGCAAAGTTGATGTGGAGCGCGTCCAGCCCCAGGAAGCGGGCTTTCGGCCCAAACAGTATGATCAAGGACGAGTTGGGCGTCTCAATGCCGTTGTTCCCCATCTTCAGCACATCGCCATCGGTGAACGGCGCGGCCGCCGTGTTGCCCCGGTAGAGGATCTCGGTGGAGAAGCGGAGGGTGTGGATGTCGCCGTTGCGGTTGGCCGTCAGGGCGTCCGCCCCGAAGTCAACGCCGCGCACCGGCAGGCCGGCCGGCACGTTCAACGGCAGCAGGTTGGCCTGCTGCACGACGATGGCGCCCGTGCCGACCGACAGCACGTCGCCGTCCAGGATTTGCATCGTATCGGATGTATACTGGGTGCTCTCGGTGGAGATCCAGATATCCACCTTGAATTTGTCCAGCCCCTCGAAAAGCATCCCGGGGTCCGCCAACCACTGGGCCTCGGAGATGTTGGCTGTCGCCGTCAAGAAGCCGATGATCCCCTGCACTGACCCGATGAACTGCAGGCCATCCAGTCCCATGTCGTAGCCGATCTTGAACTTCTGCAGCAGCACGCTGTTGGGAATGGCAGTGCCGTTCGTCGCCAGCAGGTCGCCGGCGCCGAAACGGCCGCGCGGGTCGTCCAGTTCGGTGGAGAAGGCGACCAGGCCGGGCTTCATATCAGCTATGACAATATCCACGGCATCCAGCCCCAGATCCTCCTTCACCTGCCAGGGGGTCAAGAGCTCGAAATTTCGTGCGCATACCGCGCCGCTGCGACTCAGAAGGTCACCATCGGAGACGACCTGTGTCCCATTCTCGATCACAAAATCTTCCTCGGTTGAGAAGCCGAGGTCGTGGCATGCAGGTAAGTTTGCCAAGACTCCCTGCTCATCAGCTTGTGCGGCTGGGATGAGCAGCAGCAAGCAGAGGAGCAGACCGCACATCATGTACGTCCTCGTTTTTCGCATGGTGATGCCCCTTTCCTTAAACAGGCAAGTCAAGCAAATGCATCGAAGATCGGAGGAGGTTCCGGTGGTCTGACACCATAGGCGTCCCTTTTCTGTCCCCCGCAGCAATGTGGGCAACGATGAAGGCGGCGCCGAGAGGCGGTCACGAGTGGTTGATCTCGGCGATCAAGCATACGCCTATTTAAAGACAGTGTCAAGCAAAATGGCAATGCTGCTATCAAATTAGTTCGTAAGCTTTACTGTATTTTTCGATATGATCCACTCCCCAAGTGCTACATTTGACGACACGGTCTTGCGCCCGCGCGCGATGGCCCAATCCGCCCCATCCGATGTATAATGCCCGCGCGTGCGCCAATGCCGCATGCTCGCAACGCGCCATCAACTGTACGGAGAAAACCCATGATTCCCATCCGTGACCGCATCCCAACTTACCGCTTCCCCGTGATGACCGTGACCTTGATCGCCGTCAACATCATCGTCTTTGCGCTCCAGATGCTGGTGCTGAGCACAGGCGGCGAGAACGCGTTGCAGCAGGCGGTCTATGACTTCGGCGTGGTGCCGGCGCGCGTGGCCTCGGACCCGATCGCGCCGCTGACGCTGCTCACTTTTATCACGTCCATGTTCATGCACGGCGGGTTCATGCACATCCTGGGCAACATGCTCTACCTGTGGATCTTCGGCAACAACGTCGAGGATGTGATGGGGTCGCTCTGGTTCACCGTCTTTTACTTCGTGGCCGGCTTTGCGGCCAGCGCGGCGCAGGTTGTGGTATCGTGGGGCTCGAACGTGCCGGGGATCGGCGCCAGCGGCGCCATTGCGGGCGTACTGGCCGCTTACCTTCTCTTCTACCCGGCCGCGCGCGTCGATACGCTGATCTTCCTGGGGTTTTTCGGCCGGATGGCCTCGCTGCCGGCGGTGCTGGTGCTGGGGCTTTGGTTCGTGCTGCAGCTCTTCAACGGTGTCATGTCGGTGGGCGCGGGCGCGGCAATGGGCGGCGTCGCCTACTTCGCACACGTCGGCGGGTTCGTGGCCGGCCTGCTGCTGTGCATACCGTGGATCAAGAAAGCGCGGAGGCGAGCCGGACGGCGTGCCTACTGATGATTGCTGATTGCCGATTGCTGATTTTTAGCTATCGATGGGGGGCATATGGATGCTGAGGGTTTGATCAGGCAGCTTGCATTGGATGGCGAACGGATCGCCGCGCTGGTGGCGGGTGTCACGGCGGAGCAGGCGCAGTGGCGGCCGGCGCCGGAGGCATGGTCGATCCTGGAAACGATCAACCACCTGTGGGACGAGGAGCGCGAGGATTTCCGCGTCCGGCTCAACCTGATCTTGCACGATCCCGCGGCCGCGTGGCCGCCCATCGATCCCGGGGGCTGGGTGACGGCCCGCGATTACAACACACGCGATCTTGCGGGGTCGCTGCAGGGCTTCCTGGCGGAACGCGCCGCCTCGTTGGCCTGGCTGCGCGGGCTGACCGCGCCGGACTGGGACGCGAGGGTCGAGACGCCCTGGGGCTGGAGCATCACGGCCGGCGATATGCTGGCCGCGTGGGCGGCACACGATGTGCTGCACCTGCGGCAACTGGTGGAATTGCAGTGGGGTTATACGGCGCAGTTGGCGGCGCCTCGCACTACGCTCTACGCGGGCGAATGGTGACTTTCCCGAAATACGGGACGCGGACGTGCGCGGATGAACGCGGATAGCCCTCTCGAAAGGATATGTTATGTCAGCCACATTCAAAGTCGAATCGCTGCTCGCGGCGCGGCTGTTTCTCAGCCCGCAGCTCGTCGGTGACCGTCTCTTCTTTCTCAGCAGCCTGTCGGGCAAGCTGAGCCTGTATGCGATGGACCGGGCCGGCAGCGTGCCCGAGCCGCTGCTGCCGCCCGATGTCGCGTTGATGACGCCCGAACTGTTGGGCGGCGAGCCGTTCTACGCCTTCGCCAAGTTGGGCAAGGTGCTGGTGATGATCGACCGGAACGGCGACGAGAATTACCAGCCGCATTTCGTCCCGCTGGATGGCGGCATCCCGGAGATGGTGTTCGGCGAACGCTACGCGGGCCAGCAGTTGGTGTGCAGCCACTGCGATCCCGAGCGCAACATCGCCATCTTCAACGTGGACCCGCGCACCAACCCGGTGCACCATTCCTTCCTGGTCGACCTCGCGACGTTGGAATTGACAGACCTGGGCAGCAGCCTCTACGGCAACGCCTACGAGGGCGCAAACGCCGACTACTCGCAGATCGCCTTGGGCGACGGCTACACCCAGGGCGACCACGTGATCTATCTGTGGACACGCGAGGCGCCGGAGCGTCGGCTGTTGTTCGGCGTGCCCCTGGAGCAGCGCACCGTCGGGCAGACTGTGCCGTTCAACTCCATCGCCGGCGCACAGTTCACGCGCGGGGGCGGACTGCTGTTTGTCACCTCGCTGTTCGACGACCGTTACGGCCTGGGCTACTTCCCACTGGCCAATCCGCCGGCGATCCAGCCGGTAGAGGTCGTCGGCGCGGTGCACACGGGCGCGGGCGAGATGGATCACCTGGAACACCTGGCGGGCGAGCGCTACCTGCTCCGCTACAACATCGACGGCTGCTCGTGGGTCTACGAGGGCACGTTTGACGAGGCGGCGCTGCGCATGACGTTGGACCGCGTGATCTGCGGCCAGG
>JAPKMS010000439.1 GCA_026645775.1 Anaerolineae bacterium | reverse complement strand
GATCATCAGGATCCCCTGCACCAGGTGCAGGAAACCCATGACGAGGTTGAAGCGCCGCAGCCCGCTCAGTTGTTTCTCGGGAACGGCTGCGACTGTGACCGGTGCTGTACGTTTAGACATGGGATAGACTCTCCTTATGGGTTGTGATATTGATCTCATCCCCCAGAGCCAGCAGCTCCTCGTTCTTGGGGATGTCGCTCATGCTGTGGCCGTAGTGGACGTAGCGCGCCACCCCGGCCCGGTCGATCAACACCTGGGCCGGCATCCGCCCAAGCTTGAACAGGTTCACTTCCTGCCCGTAGAGCTTCAGCACGCTGGCCGTCGGGTCGGGCAGGCCGATAAAGGGCAGCGACTCCTTGGCGAAGTAGGCGGCGAACGCCTGGGCGTCTTCGGGGCCGACCACAACGATTTCGATGTCGCGGGCAACGAACTGGGAGTAATCTTGGCGCAACTGCGCCATATGCGCTCGGCAGAACGGTCAGGCAAAAGTGCGGTTGAAGACCAGCAAGACGTTCTTCACGCCGCGGAAGTCGGTCAGGCTGACCCTGTTGCCGCGATGGTCGGCCAGGCTGAAGTTGGGTGCGATTTGGTCAAGAGCTACACGTGGCATTTTTCCTCCTCAAGATAAAAAATCGAGCGCTCACCTGAGAACACCAACGATTTCAAGAAGAACGCCTCTCCTTTACCACCAGCGCACCCGGTGTTGCGCCAGCGTCCGCCCCTTCCAGGTGGTCCGGCCCCGCCGGACCAGGGCGATCGAACGAAAGGCGATGAACAACGCTAACAAAATTGTCAACGGGTACAAGGGGATCAGGTAGGCCGGAAATCCGAACCGCAGATGACACAGCCCCCACGAGGCCAGGCCCAGCGCCACCCCCAGCAGCGCGATGCCGGCATCGAGCGCCGGCACGGGCGCACCCAACAGGCGGGCGAGCAGGAGGCCGACCGGCAGCAGGGTGACGATGCTCAGCCAGGCCCACACGCCGATGAACGGCAGCAACCGGTTGCCGAACGCGGCGAACAGGTTCTTGGAGAACCCCTCGAAAACCTGGCCGGCGTTCTTATACATCCGGCAGCGGACATCGTGCGTGGCATCCGCCAGGCGCCAGCGGAAGCCCTGGGCCTTGACCCGCCGGCCAAGCGCCATGTCGTCCACCGGATCGCCCCGCACGGCCGCGTGGCCCCCGATCTGCGTGTAGGCGCTCCTGCGGAACAGCATGTATTGGCCGATGGCCGCGGAGAGCGTCGCGTGGGGAAGCCGGTAGGCCAGGGCCAGCGGCAGAAATGTCAGGATGCTCCACGGCACGACCGGAACAGCCAACCGCTCGGCCCAGGTGCCCGTTTCCTCATGCGGGATGGCGGTCAGCAGATCGGCGCCCTCCGCCTCCAGCGCAGCGACGCCGTGCCGCACGGAGCGTGGGCCGTGCCGGGTGTCGGCGTCCGTGAAAAGGATCAGCTCCCCGTCAGAGGCATCGGCCAGTTGCTGGCAGGCCCAATGCTTGCCCGGCCACCCCTCCGGCAGCGCGGTCTCCTCCAGCACCCGCAGCCGCGCCTTTTCCCCGCCCTCTGTCATCCTGAGCGAAGCGGAGCGGCGTCGAAGGATCTCCCCCTCTCCCTCTCTGGCCATGAAGTCTGCCAGGATCTCGCCGGTCCGGTCGGTCGAGCCGTCGTTCAGCACCACCACCTCGAAGTCGGGATAGTCCTGCGCCAGCAGCGACCGCACGCAGTCGCCGATGTTGGCTTCCTCGTTCCGCGCCGGCACCAGCACCGAGACGCGCGGCAGCCGGCCGGCCGGCCGGTAGCGGTCCAGCCGCCTCAGCACGCGCCCGTTACTCAGGCTGATGAGCACCAGGCACGCCGCGAAGGCGACCACGGAGATCTCGAAGTAAAGCCAGAGAGGTCTCACGGCTTCACCTGCTTCCCCGCTTGCGACCGCAGGCCGGGCCGCCGCCGCAGATCCGCGCGATGCGTCCAGGCGACGATGGTCACTGTGCCGATCCACGCGGCGAACAGCGGGAGCGTGAGGCCGGCGGCCAGGCCGGGGCTGCGCCAGTGCAGCGCGGGCGTCAGCAGAAACCCCAACAGCGCCAGCAGCGCGGCGATCACGGCCCAGCCCGAGATGTCCAGCAGCTTGTAAAAGATGAACACCGCGCCGCCCATGACGAGGGGGCCAAACGGCACGGTCAGCGCCGACCATGCGCCAAACGTGCAGGCCAGCGCCTTGCCGCCGCGGAAGCCGAGAAACGGCGAGAACGCATGGCCCAGGATCGGCGCCAGGATGACCGGGACCAACGGCCAGCCGCTCACCCCATACGCATAATGGGCCAGCGCCACCGGCACAGCGGCCTTGAGCATGTCCAGGACAATCGCCAGCACGCCCAACGTGCGGCTGCCCGCCCGGATCACGTTCGTTCCGCCGGGGTTGCCGTCACCGTAGCGGCGGATATCGGTGCGCAGCACCAGTTTGCCCAGCCACACCGATAAGGGCAGAGCGCCGAGCAGGTAACCGATCAGGGTCCAGAT
>JAPKMS010000062.1 GCA_026645775.1 Anaerolineae bacterium | reverse complement strand
GCGCCGGGCCGGCCGGCAGCTCCTCCAGTCCCGCTGCCCGGCGCAAGATGCGCACCAGCGCCGCCGCGTCCATCCCGCCGATCTGCGCCACCTGCTCGATGGTGGCGAGCTGCGCCACCGTGCGGCGGAGGATGGGATTGCGCAGGTTCTTGAAGGGCGGCGCCACGGCGATGATCTGCTCTTCCAGTTGGGGATAGGCCTTCAGCACTTCCATCAGCTTGGTGCGACCGGTGATTTCCATCTGCTATCGCTCCTTCAGTCCTGCGCGTCGCCGTCGTAGCTCAATAGGCGCCGCTCGCCCGTCAGCGAGCGCACTTCCGTCAGGTCTTGCGTCACTTCCAGCGTGCCCAGGTAGCCGCCGGCCGCATCGCGCACCGCGTAGTAGCAGATATAGACCAGCCGGCCGCCCAGGTTGATCCAGAACCGGGCGCGCTCCTGCTTGCCCGCCTTGAAGTCGCGCACGATCTGGTTCACGATGTGGACGCTCTTCGGCGGATGGCAGTATTGCACCTTGCGGCCCAGGATGGCGCGTGAACGGTCGAAGATGCGTTCCTTGCCGGGGTGAAATAGCGCACGGTGTCGTCCGCATCCACGAAGGTCAGGTCGAACGGCAGGGTCGAGAGGACGCCGATCAGCTCGGCCAGCGTGAAGCTGCCCGTGGGCATCTGCACCCGGCCATCGTGAGCGGCCGGCTGGCCGATCTCGCCCTGCACCCCGCCCGCCGGCTGCCACGCGAACTCCGGCGCATAGAGGCAGTAGCCGTACTCATTGCTCTGCAGATAGATCTGGTACCACTCCTGCTCGGTCAGCAGGTTGAGCGCGGTCGGGAAGAGGATCTTCTCCTCTTTGTACACCATCTCATCCACCGCGTCGAGCGCCGGCCCCACCGACATGAGGCCGTAGGCCCGGGCCTCCGCCGCGTCCAGCGCCTCCACCTGCTGCAGACCCTCGATGGTCAGGCGCAGCAGTTGGCGGACCTCGTCGTGCTTGCCCCACATCACCGCGGGCGGGCCGGGCAGGTTAGCCTTCTCGAAGTAGGGGAAGAGCAGGTATTCCTTGCGCCGGTAGTGCTTGTCCGCATCCATCAGGTTGTTCAGCAGTCCCTGGATCTCCCGCATGGGGGCAGTGGCGTCGGCGTTGTCCGCCAGCCGGTCCAGGCAGCCCAGCAGCACCCGAGCCTGATTCGTGGTGCGGGTCAGCTCCCGGTTCTCCTGCACGAAGGTATGCACCGGGTGGCCGGGGATCGTCTCCGGCGTCTCCTGCAAGTCCAGGTGTTGCTTCAGCACCCGCGTGTGCGTGTCGCACAGCTCTTGGATGCTCTCCTGCGGCAGCCCTTCCTGGATGAGCTGCACCTCCATCAGGAAGACGTCGCTGTAGTCCGCTTCGTCGAGCATGGCCCCCAGTTGGGCCTTGATCTGCTCCTCGGCCGCGCCGCTGTGCAGCCGGCGCACCAGGCTTTTCATGATTTCGATGCGCTGCTGCCGGTTGTTGATGATCTCGCTCATGCTCCCCTCCCCGTATGTCAGTCAATAGGTTACGGGAAGCAGGTTAGCACAATGTCTCGCGTGTGCATAGGAGATTTGTCTCATGCCGGGAAAACGCGGGGTATTGGGCGGCACGCAATCCTTCGGGTCTCAGTTTCATCTGAACGTCGGGCTGTGACAGCACGAGACCCGAAGGTTTTGCCCCATTCGATTTGGGTGCATTCAAGATCAGTTACGGCGGAGTGAGCATCCTCAGATGCGAACGGGGCAGTCACGCAGGCCGCATCTGAAGATGCTCGCCCCTCGAACTAAGATTGAATACACCCATTCGATTTCGGGTAATTGCCGATCTGTGTAGCGCCAGCGCCGTTCAGCGCCAGCTAACTCCCTGCAACCAGCCGCCACACCTGGGCCACCAGGAACGTGACGATGAAGCCCATAAGCACCGGCAGCAGCGCGGCGACCGTGGTCCACTTCTTGCTGCCCGTCTCCTTGTAGATGGTGAAGATCGTCGTGCTGCACGGGTTGTGCATCAGGCTGAACAGCATCAGGTTCACCGCAGTGAGGAGCGTCCAGCCCCCGGCCTGCAGCACGGCCAGCACGCCCGCGTCCGACTCCAGCTCGAACATCACGCCCGCCCCCGCGCCGACGCCGGCCATCTTGGTCGCCAGCACCGTCAGCATCAGCACAGTTGGGATCACGATCTCGTTGGCCGGGATCGCGACGATGTAGGCGACCAGGATCACGCCGTTCAGCCCGATGAGCAGCCCGAACGGGTTGAGGAAGTTGATCAGGTGCTCGGCGATGCTGGCGCCGCCGATGGTGATGTTGGAGGAGAGCCAGATCACTGCGCCGGCCGGCGCCGCAAAGACGATGGCGCGCCACAGGACGATCAGGGTGCGGTCAATCACCGACGTGTAGATGGTCTGCAAGATGCGCGGCGGCCGGTAGGGCGGCAGCTCCAGGTGAAAGGTCGAAACCTCGCCGCGCAGCACGGTGCGGGAAAGCCCCCAGGACACCGCGAAAGCCAGGAAAACCCCCAGCACCGCAATGACCATCACCCCCAGCGCCGAGATGAGACCGGCCAGATAGGCCGGCGCCAGCGCGCCGATGAAGATGCTGGAGATCAGGATCTGCGTCGGCCAGCGGCCGTTGCACAGCGAGAAGTTGTTGGTGATGATCGCGATCAGCCGTTCGCGCGGGCTGTCAATGATGCGCGTGGCGACCACGCCCGCGGCGTTGCAGCCGAAGCCCATGGACATGGTCAGCGCCTGCTTGCCGTGCGCACCGGCGCGGCGAAAGGTGTTGTCCAGGTTGAACGCCACCCGCGGCAGGTAACCGAGATCTTCCAGCAGGGTGAAGAGCGGGAAGAAGATCGCCATGGGCGGCAGCATCACGCTGATGACCCAGGCCGCCGCCATGTAGACGCCATCGAGCAGAAAACCGCTCAGCCACCACGGCAGGCCGATCGTGGCGGCCACCGAATGGAGCCATGGCAACCCGGTGTCCAGCAGCAGGCGGGCCAGCATGGCCGATGGCACGTTGGCCCCGGTGATCGTGATCCAGAACACCGCTGCCAGCAGCGCCAGCATCAGCGGGAAGCCCCAGCGCCGGCTGGTGAGGATGCGATCGAGGGTGCGATCGAGGTCGAAGCGCGGCGGCTTGTCGGGCCGCGTCACGGCCCGATCGGCGATCTGCGCGGCTTCGGTGTAGAGCGCCTCCATCAACGTCTCGT
>JAPKMS010000438.1 GCA_026645775.1 Anaerolineae bacterium | reverse complement strand
CGCCGGACTGCTGACCCACTCGGCCCGGCCCGGCCTGGTCTACGCGATCAGCGATGGCCGGTTCCGGGGCAGCGCAGCGCCGCCGATGGTTCTGCGCAGCAACGATGGCGGACAGCATTGGACGCCTGCGGCGCAAGGCCTGCCTGAGATCGGCGCGACCGTGTGGGCCCTGGACCCCAAAGACCCCGATGTCCTGTATGTCGCTTCCTGGGATTACCTCTTCCGCAGCACCGACGGCGGCGTGAGCTGGCAAATCACTCGCCTGGAGACAAGCTCACGCAAAGCCATCGCCATCGCGCCGGCGGACCCCAGCACGATCTACCTGGGCGGCCAGCCCGCGCAGCGCAGCACCGACCGCGGCGCCACCTGGCAGTCGATGCCGATCGTCACCGCAGGGCAGGCGCGTCAGACCCAGGATGTGACCGGCCTTGTGGTGGATCCGGCCGATGCGCGGCACCTATGGGCCGCACTGGATGGCGGCGGCGTCTTCGAAAGCCGGGATGGCGGGCAAGCGTGGCAGCCGGTGGGCTTGAGCGGGCGGGCCGTGCGCTGGCTGGCGCTCAGCAGCAGCGGCCTTGTGGTCTCTGGCGCGGCGGATAAGCTAACGCTGTATGCGGGCGTATCTGGGGACGGCATCTATCGGTGGGATTCCGCTGCCGCGAGCTGGTTCTCTGCTGCCGAGGGGCTGCCTGCGCAGAGCACGATCCTGGCTTTTGCGGTCGACAACAGAACCCCAGACACCCTGTGGGCTTCCCGAGATGGCGGCGGTATCTACTTCAGCGCGGACCGCGGCGAAAACTGGGCCAATGTAAGCGTGGGGGTCGGCGATAACCTGGCGTCGGCGCTGGCCGTCGATTACAGCGAGGCGGGCGGCATGGCCATGGGCACCGCTGAAGCCGGCTTCTGGGCGCTCCGCTCCAACGCACCGGCCTCGGCATCACCGAAACCGCTGCCCAATATCGAGGATCAGGCCGGCGTCGATGCCCGGATCGAGATCCTCTGGCCGCACAACTGGGCATCTGTGACCGAGGCGAAGCAGGCAAATCTTGGCCTGCGGCTTTTCGTGCCCGGCAGCCTGCTCCAGCCGGCTTGTGGCTGGCAGCCCAAGGTCAACATCTGGCAGGCGGTAGATACCAGCCCAGCAGCACCGCTGGATTATGCAAAACAACGCAGCGTGGATGGCCAGCCATTCCCGTACTGGGAGCTGAACGATATTGACGTGAGCCAGGCAAACGATCCGGCGCGCAAGCTGTACTTCATGGTGCGCGTCGACGGGGTAGACACCGCCACCAGCATCTGGGCGCACGGCGCCGACCCGCGCACCTATTTTCCGCAGCAAGATGTGCCCAGCGGGGTCGCCACAGACGATCTCGACGCGGTCGATGCCCGCATCGAGATCGTCTGGCCCCATGATGGCGCGGGCAATCCACGCTCCGTGGCCGACGGCACCCACGCCAATATCGCGGTGGCACTCTTCAAACACGGCACCCGCCTTTCGGTTCCGGTGGGCTGGCAGCCGGCCGAGCTCGTCCTGTACGGCGCGTGGGATCAGGAGGTGAGCCGGGCGCTCTCGCGCACGCCGGTCGCCCTCACCCGCCAATCCGGCGCGATCACCTATCCGGTATGGGAATTCCACAACGTGTCGGTGGCGCGCGCCACAGATCCCACTGCCAAGCTCTATCTGTGGGCCAATGTAACGGGCACGACGACATATCCCACCATTTGGGCGCACGGCGCCGACCCGCGCACATTCTTCCCGGCCAAAGACGAACCGATCCAGGGCTGTGTTCCGTAAAGGTGTGAAGTGATCAGACTCGTCGCTTGGCAGGCCGTGACCCTGGGGCTGGCGCTCGTTGCGCTCGCCGTGCTCCTGAGCGTCTGGTGGCGGCAGCAAAACGATCGGTGGCTCCTGGTGACGGGGGCCTGTGTGGGGCTGGCGCCCGCGTTCAGCGCGTGGTCGGGGCTGGCGTTTCGGGTCGCCGATTATCGGTCCGGCTGCGATGGCCTGTGCCTGGGCTTTCGCGGCGCGCCCATCCCAACATTTCAGGGCGAGACCGCCGGCGGGCAATTTCTACCGGGCGGGTTCATCCTAAACAGCCTGGTGTACCTGGTCTTGCTGCTCGGCTGGGCCGCCGTCGTCCATGCGATTTTGCGACAATTGACACTCGGAGCGCATACACGCTTGCTGACCCGAGTTTTGCTGGGCAGTGCGCTGTTGATTGCGCCGTTTGCGCTGGGGCCGCTCTTCTTGCCGGCGCCAGAGGCCCACGTGCGCGGTGATCCCCAGCGCATTGCCATTAATGCCCGGCGCGAAATCTACCTGTACGATCAGCTTGCGCCCCTGCCGATCCTGCGTGTGGCGCTCGATGACGTCCGTCCGCGGACGGATGGTCAATCCGGCATGCGCGTGTGCCTGCGCACGTACACGTTCTTTTATTTGCCGGTCGGTTACATGTACCTGGACATGACGCCAGTAGGCGTACACAGCAACGCCGGCGGCGTGCTGCCCAGGACGGACTCTTGCTGGCGCTGATCCGCCGGCGGCATCATGATGTCATTCAACCCACTCAGGTCTACTGGAGGTACCTATGCAAAGCAACACCCGAAATCTGCTGATCATCCTTGCGGGCGTCCTGATCCTGCTGTGCTGTTGTTGCGCAGTGATCGGCGGCGTGGGCGCCTATTTCTTCCTGGCCCCGACCAGTTCAGAGGTCGGGGGGGAGGCACCCGCCATTGTTGTCACTCGCCTGGCGACGGCAACCCCCAGCGAGCGGCTTCCGAAATCCACCCCAACTGACGCGGCCGCCCCTGGCGCCCAGCCCGCGGTCACGCCTGCGGCGGAAGCAATGGCCGACGACGCCGAAGCCGATGCACTGATGGCGAACGAGATGCCCGCTGCCGATGCCCTTGACCTGGCCAGGCGGCTGCAAACTGGCATGGATGACATTCCCACCGTCGTGAATGCCGAGGCGCCGAGCTACAAAGTCGGCGATACACAGAAGTTCTGGGTCGCTAACTCCGACACGCTGGAACACCACCAGGTCACCGCCGTGTTGCGCTATATGACCGCGCATGTGGCGATGTGGGTGGAGGAAGGCGTGAAGTTCAATCAGCGGGATCTGGAGGCCTCGGCAAAGCGCTTCGAAGAAAAGACGTATCCCACCAATCGCGAGTTCTTCGGCAGCGAATGGAGTCCCGGCGTCGATAACGACGTGCGTCTGCACATCTTGCATGCACGCGGCCTGGGGGAGACGGTGGCCGGCTACTACTCGTCGGCCGATGAGTATTCGCGCAAGATCAATGAATATTCCAACGAGCGTGAGATGTTCTACATCTCCGCCGATTCAGGCAACGCCAAGCCGAACAGCGATTTTTACGACGGCACCCTGGCGCACGAATTTCAGCACATGATCCATTGGGCCAACGATCGGAACGAGGCCTCCTGGGTCAACGAGGGCATGTCTGAGCTCGCCAGCTACCTGAACGGCTTCGACGCGGGCGGCGCGGATATGGCCTACAGCGAAAAACCGGACACTCAGCTCACCACCTGGGCGGAGCAGAGCGACAGTAACATCGAACACTACGGCGCATCGTACCTGTTCACCGCATATTTCCTGGATCGCTTCGGCGAAAGCTTGACGCAGGCCGTGGTGGCCTCGCCCAAGAACGGCATCCCCGGCTACAATGATGCGCTGCAAGCCGCGGGCCGCCCGGAACGCTTCGATGATATCTTCGCCGACTGGGTGATCGCCAACTACCTGGACGCACCCACCGCAACCGATGACGGCCGCTTCGGCTATTCCGATCTCGACCCGGACAACATGGCAGTCGCTGAGACCTTCCGCAGCTACCCGGCCGCCACACAGGCCGAGGTGAACCAGTATGGCGCGGATTACATCAAGCTGCGCGGCGACGGCATGCTTAACATCGCCTTCGAGGGCCAGCAGGCGGTCGGCCTGGTCGATGCCACGCCGCAGGGCGCCTATTCCTGGTGGTCGAACCGGGGAGATCAGAGCAACTCGACGCTGACCCGCGCCTTCGACTTACGCTCCGTAAAATCGGCCACGCTCACCTTCTCGACCTGGTACGACATCGAAGATGGCTGGGACTATGCCTACGTTGAGGTCTCCACCGACGGCGGCAAGCAGTGGCAGATCCTCAATGCTCGTTACACTACCGACGAAGATACGTCGGGCAACGGGTTCGGAGCCGGTTGGACCGGCAACAGCGGGCGCACCGAAACGTCGGAATGGGTGGATGAGGCAGTCGATCTGACCCCGTTCGCCGGCCAGGAGATCCTGGTGCGCTTCGAATACGTGACCGATGACGCCGTAAATCGTCCCGGCATGTTGCTGGACAACATCGCCATCCCCGAGCTGGGGTATCGCGATGACGCCGAAAACGGCGCGGGCGGCTGGGAGGCGGCCGGCTGGGCGCTGACCGATAACGTGCTGCGGCAGCGGTGGCTGGTGCAACTGGTGACAACCAGCAATCGCCAGATCACGGTTGAACGCATGGTCATCGGCGCCGACGGTCGCGGGCAAATCACGGTGCCGGACATGGGCAATCTGCAGGACGCCGTGCTGGTGATCTCAGCCCTCACCCCCGTCACTACGGAACCGGCCAGCTACACCCTCGACGTCACGCAGCAGTAGGCGGATACACCGCACACTTAGACGCTTGATGCATATGGTTTGACCGACCGGATCAGACGATCAGGGTCGGGAAAGCGAAATCTGGGCGGCCCAGCTCCCGATTTATCTGGATGCCGAGGGCGTAGGCCGCCAATTTGGCAGCGATGCGCGTAATCAACCCCCAGGCGGTATGTGCGCCGGGATACTGCAAGCCAAAACTGCCGCACAGATTGGCAAACGCCGTCTCTACCACTTGGCGGAGCGCACTGAACCACGGGTGATCCGTCTCGCTCGGCAAGGTGACGACCTGGGCCGCATAGTCCTGGGCCCAGTGTTCACGCCAGAACTGGCCATCGTAGCCGGGATCGCCAATCATGAGCCGGTGGTTGTTTGTCCCACAACTCTGTACGGGGCCGATCCAATCTGTGGGTGGCTCCACCCGCGGCTCGCCGGTGGGCTTCTGGGGGCCGATTAGCTGGGCGTGCCCAGCGCGGGCGCTCAAAAGCAGTTCGGTGAGCCAGCGATCTTGCACATTGCCGGCGGCTAACGTCCAACCGGT
>JAPKMS010000061.1 GCA_026645775.1 Anaerolineae bacterium | reverse complement strand
CTACGACGATCACTACGTCGTCACCAACCGCCGCGTGACGCGCTACGACCGCCAGCTCTTGGCCCTCTCCGAGACCCTGATGGAAGCGCCCATCGAGACGATCCAGGATGTGACGGTGAAAGCGGATTTCTGGGGACGATTTTTCGACTGGGGCGACCTAACCATCCGCACGGCCGCCAAAGTGGGCGCCATCGTCTTCGCACACATTGACGAACCGGAGGTAGTCAAGAAAAACATCCTGGAAGGCAAGGCGCTGGCGGCGGCCGCGGCCCGCGGCCAACAGAAAGAAGTTCTGCGCCGGCTGCTGATCTCAAACTTACGTCTGGTCTTGCCGATCCCGGAACGCCAGCGTGCGCTCGGCAACATTACGCAGCCTCCGGCCTATGGCCCTCTTGCCCGATTCCGGTGGCCCTGGCGCAGCCACCCGCGAGCGCCCCGCGCCCTGCCGGTGTCGCAAAGCGCTTGGCCGAAACGTTTCTTGCGCTGGATCACCCAGCCGTTGCCCGAACGGATGCGCAAGGCGCTGGCTGTCACGGCGCCCCCAACCCCGCAGCCGCTCTCAGGAGAGACTATCTGGCACAGGCACCCCATTGCATTGTTCAAACGCGCCTGGGCGCCGTTTCTGATCAGCGTCGTGCTGCTCGCGGCCTTGTTCCAATTTGAGCAGTTGACCGAGTTGACCGCGGTGCTGGGTCTAAACAGGATGGGCCTGGTGTTGCCCTTGCTGCTGATGGTGATCGCCTCGATCGGGATCCTGGCGTACCAGGTGGCAGACTATCGGAACGACATGTATGTGCTGACAGACGACAAGATCATCGACATCGAGATGAAACCCTTCGGGCTGGACTATAAGCGGCGCGAGGGCAACCTCGAACGGGTGCAGTCGGTGGATTTCAAGCGGCTGGGGCTGCTGTCGGTGATTTTCAACTACGGCACTGTCACCATCCGCACCGCGGCCGCCGATGAGGGCTACGACTTCATCATGGTCCCCAATCCCAAACACGTCCAAGAGGTCGTCTTCCAAAAGCTGGATGCTTTGCGTCAACGGCAGGAAGCCAAGAAGGCGGAGGATCGCCAACGCGAGATGATCGAAAGCTTGCAGGTGTACGATGACATTCGCGGAATGGGGGAGCGGGAGGGCACGCCGGTGCGTTTCTCGTAGAGAGCGGGATTCAAGCAACATGCCAGGCACTTTGGCAGTGCCTGGCATGTGCGTTAAGCGTTACGACTCTTCAGTTTTCGCCGGCGGCTGCATCTTCTGACGACCGCGTCGCCCCAGCCGCCGGATCAGCCAGATGACCAAGGCGACCGGGATCGCGATCAGCAGCAGCACCGGCAGGATGGCAACCACGAGCCAGATCAGCGCATCCACCAGGCCTTTGAGCATATTGACCAGCGATCGACCGGCATTCTTCAGCGTCTCCAACGGCCGCCAGCCCGGTTCCACCACCGGCTTCGCCAGCACATCGGGAATCAACTCGACGTTGGCGGTTGCAAGGGACGTCAGGGTGCTCAGATACTGCATGCGCCCCTTCACCCGCTCGATTTCGCCGCGGATGGTAGTCAGCTCGCGATACACGGCGAGCACATCCTCAGCCTTCTGCGTCTTCTGCCGCACTTCGGCCAGCAGCTCACGCAGCTCCACCTCGGTGGCTTCCAGGTTGGTCAATTGGGCGGTGAGGTCGGAGTACTCCTCCGTCACGTCCTCGCCCTTGATGTTCTCCTGCTGCACGCGCACGGCCTGCGTCTTGATGGCCGCCAACAGCGCATCCAGCTTCTCCGCCGGGACGCGCACGGTCATGCGCGCCCGCAACTGCTCCCCATCGCGCCAGGACGTCGAGTCGGCAATGTAGCCGCCCAGCCCGTTCACGGTGTCGACAACAAACTGCTGCGTCTGCACGGCGTCCGTGACTACAACGCTGAGATCGGCGGTGCGAATGATCATCCGCTCAGCGTCGTTCGCGATGTCACCGGCGCTGCCCCCGGACGTGGCGTATGACTCCTGCCCAGCGGCAGGCGCTTCAACCATCTTTTCGACAACAACCGCCTGGCTGGCCGGCGCAGGCGAGGGTAACGCCGCGGCGCCGCAGCCGACCGTTGCGACCAACAGGCCTAACAGGATGATGACCAGGGCAAGTTTTCTCATGGGTGCTCCTCCTCTTGAAGAACGCTACATACTGCTCGTCAGACGCAACCACGTCCCCGTAAGTTCCATCATTTCGCCCCTTCGCCTCACCACCCGAACGCCAGCCGGTTGATGAGCCGCTCCGGCAGGCCGGCCGCCCGCATGTGCGCCTGGGTGATTTCGATGGGATAGGCGACGCGGCGCGGCAGCCAGGTCAGCGCATCGGTGTCCAGGATCGCGTAAGCTGTGCGGCGGTCGTTATCGCGCGGTTGGCCGACACTGCCGGGATTCAAGATCGCACGCGTACCGCCGCGCAACGGCATCGGCTTGCCGAAGGTCGGTCTTAGCAGGCTTGCCTTTTGGTCTTCCGACTGCGCCACGTACAATGCCGGCACATGGGTGTGGCCAACCAGGCAAAAGGGGGTAGGGAAAAACGCCAGGTTGGCCGTGGCCGTCGAGGGGTAGAGCACGTACTCCCACACCGGATCGCGCGGGCTGCCATGCGTCAGCGTAAACTCACCCTGGACCAACGGCTGGCTGGGCAGGCTGCTCAGCCATGCCAGATTCTCCGCGCCGATATTGTCGCGCGTCCAGAGCACGGCGCGCCGCGCCTCCGGGTTGAAGTCGTCCACCTCCATCCGGCCCAGTGCGGCCCAGTCATGGTTGCCCGCCACGGTGACCGCACCCAGCAGCCGGATGCGCGTGATGCATTCATCCGGCTCTGGCCCGTAGCCCACCGTATCGCCCAGGCACCAGACGGTCTCGTAGTCGAGCTCCTTGGCATCCGCAAGCACCGCGTCCAACGCGGCAAGATTGGCATGAATGTCAGAAAGCACCAATACACGCATAGCCGCCACACTCCTCTGTTGACTGGCGTCTATCATACCACTACCCGCCGCCAGCTTCCAGTTCTCGGCTTTCGATTTGAGGCCGGACGCGTTATAATACACGCCGCCTATGAAAACGATGCAACTGATATTGGAAACGACCGCTGCGGCACAGACCCAAGCCTTGGGTGCGCGTGTCGCGCAATCCTTGCGCGAGGGCGACATCCTGGCCCTCGTCGGCGACCTGGGAGCAGGCAAGACGACGTTCACCCAGGGATTAGCACACGGACTGGGCATCCGCGCCGCGATCACCAGCCCGACTTTTGTGCTGATCAACCGCTACCGCGATGGTCAGGGGCGCACCCTGCACCACGCCGACTGCTATCGGCTGGCCGATGCGCCGGTCGAGATGTGGGATGCGGGGCTGGGTGATCTCTTTGCCGGCGATGACATCGTCGTGGTCGAATGGGCCGATCGCATCCCCTCCCTGCTGCCCGAGGAATTTCTGGAAATCGCCTTCGCCTATCTTGACGAAGATCGGCGGCAGATTTGCTTGACGGCTCACGGCGCGCGCTACGTCACGCTCTTGCAACACCTGGAAAAGAACGCGGACTGATATGCTACTGGCAATAGACACCTCCACCAAACAAGCCGGCATCGCCCTGTACGATGGGGCGCGCGGGCTGATCGCCGAATACAACTGGCACTCTGCCAATCGCCACACTGAGGAGTTGTTGCCCCTCGTCGCTCAGATGTTGGCCCAGGCCGGCGCTGCCCCGCACGAGCTGCGGGCCGTCGCGGTGGCGCTGGGGCCGGGCTCGTTCACCGGTCTGCGAGTGGGCGTGGCCGCGGCCAAAGGGCTGGCGCTGTCCCGCGGGCTCAAGCTCCTGGGCGTTCCCACGCTGGATGTCGTCGCCTACCCGCACCAGGCGCAGCCGGTGCCGGTCGTCGCCCTGCTGCAGGCCGGCCGCGGCCGGGTCTACTGGGCGCCGTACGCGCATGGGCCAGGCGGCTGGGCGCCCCAGGCGCCGTATGCGCTCTCCACGATCCCCGTGCTGGCGAACACGCTGACACGCGCGACCGCATTCGTCGGAGAAGTGACCGCCGCGGACCGGGCGACCCTGATCCAGTGGGCAGGCCAACCGCGGGCATTTTTCCTGGCGCCGGCGTTAGCCATGCGCCGGGCCGGCTATCTGGCTGAGCTGGCCTGGACGCGCTATGCTGCGGGGGAAGCCGATGACCCGACGGCGCTCAGCCCGATCTATCTGCAACAGCCCGATGGCGCCCAGGCCGCTCCGGCTGGCGCCATCCCAACGGGAGGCCAGGCAGCGCAATGACCTTACCTGTGGTAACCCCGATGACGCCCGCTGATCTGGATGAGGTCATGGTGCTGGAACGCCGGTGCTTCACCGATCCGTGGACCCGGCACATGTATCTCTCGGACCTGACCCAGAACGAGATGGCGACTTATTTGACGCTGCGCGTGGTGAGTTACAAACCGCAAACGCCAGACAGCAGCAACTCGCCCTGGGTGGTGAGCACCCAAACCTCAGAGATCGTGGCCTATGGCGGTTTCTGGCTCATGGTGGACCAGGCCCATATCGCCACCATCGCTTCGCACCCCGCCCGGCGCGGCTGCGGCTTGGGCCAGCAGTTGATGCTGGCACTGCTGGATGCAGCTATCGCGCGCGGCGCAACCACCTCGACGCTCGAGGTGCGGGCAAGCAACCAGCCCGCACAGCAGCTCTACCTGAAGCTGGGCTATGAGATCACCGGCCGCCGCCGCCGCTACTATCGCGACGGCGAGGATGGGCTCATTATGACCACCCCGCCGCTTGCCGATACAGCGATCCAGGAACGACTGGCCGCTGCACGCGCAGAAACGATGGCCCGGCTGCAGAAATGCTTTGATGGAGCGTCCATTCCGGACGATAAACCCTAGCCGTCGCCCGGTCGCCATCGTTTGGAGTCTTTTGCGGAGGTACACATGCCGGACTCACTCGAACAGATCAGCTCCGAAGTGCGCGTGTGTCAGAAATGCCCGTTGAGCAATGGCCGCGTTCATGCCGTGCCGGGCGAAGGCCCCGCCGATGCGCAGATCATGTTCATCGGTGAGGGGCCGGGCTTCCACGAAGATCAACAGGGCCGGCCCTTTGTCGGCGCATCGGGCCAATATCTGGAAGAGCTGCTGGCGGGCATCGGGATGAACCGGCGCCAGGTGTACATCGCAAACGTGATTAAGTGCCGGCCGCCGGGCAACCGCGACCCCGAGCCGTCCGAATTGGCCGCGTGCCAGGGCTATCTCGACCGCCAGATCGAGCTGATCCAGCCGTGGGTCATCGTCACCCTGGGTCGGTTTTCAATGGCGCGCTATTTCCCAGGCCAGTCGATCTCGCGCATCCACGGCCGGACCAAGCGCGTCGGCAATGTGTATTATCTGCCGATGTTCCATCCTGCGGCGGCGCTGCGCACGCCCGAGCTGCGCGCGGAAATGGGCCGCGACATCCGCCGCATCCCGGAGCTGCTTGCGGAGCTTGCGGCTGCGCGTGCGCCCAAGCCTGCGGCGCCTCCGCAAGCAGATGGCGAGCAATTCGAGCAGTTGAGCCTATTCTAAAAACGGAGGCCCTTTTGTCTGACCTACCTCTTCGCGTCGTCCCGCTGGGCGGCTTCGGTGAAATCGGCAAGAACCTGCTTGCCTTGGAGTACGACCAGGATATCCTGATCCTCGACGCCGGGCTGATGTTCCCTGAAAACGACATGCTCGGCATCGATCTGGTTTATCCCGACATCACTTATCTGACCGAGCGCGCCGACCGGGTGCAGGCGATCGTGCTGACCCACGGCCACGAGGATCACATCGGCGCGCTGCCGTATTTATGTAAATACCTGGATGTGCCGGTCTACGCCACCGCGCTCACGCGCGGGCTGGCCGAACTCAAGCTGAAGGAAGCAGGGCTGTTGGCCGACAGCGAGCTGCACACCATCACCACCGATGACGTGCTGACGCTGGGTTGCTTCACTGTGGAGTTCTTCCACATCTGCCACAGCATCCCGGATGCGGTCGGCATCGTCGTGCACACCCCGGTCGGCACCGTCGTCCACGCGACCGACTTCAAATTCGACCAGAACCCGGTGGACGGCAAGCTGACCGACACGGAGAAGCTCCGTGCACTGGGCGATCGCGGCGTGCTGCTGCTGATGTCGGATTCGACCAACGCCGACACCGCGGGCTTCACCCCGTCGGAGCAGTCCATCAACGGCACGCTGGAAGATGTCTTCGCCACAGCCCATGGACGGGTGATTATCGCCACCTTCGCCTCGAACATTTCCCGCATCCAGCAGGTGATCAACGTGGCGCGCCTCAACGGCCGGCGCGTCGGCGTCATCGGCCGCAGCATGGTCAACAACGTGCGCATGGCCATCAACCTGGGTTTCCTGGACATCGCGTTCGATGATCTGCTAAGCACGTCGGAGATGAACAACCGGCCGCCCGAACAGGTGGTGATCGTCTGCACCGGCAGCCAGGGCGAACCGAGCGCCGTTCTGTCCCGGCTTGCCTCAGGGGAACACGCGCAGCTCGAAATCGTGCCCGGCGATACCGTCGTGCTCTCGGCCACGCCCATCCCCGGCAACGAGGAGCTGGTCAACCACATCATCGACGACCTGTTCCGCCTGGGCGCGGATGTGATCTACTCCGACCTGTGCGACGTGCATGTCTCGGGCCACGGCAGCCGCGAGGACCTGAGGCTGATGTTCACGCTGACCCGGCCCAAGTTCTTTATCCCGATGCACGGCGAATACCGCCACCTGGTGCTCCACGCCCGACTGGCCCGCGAGGTCGGGCTCCCCCAAACTGCCATCCAAATCGTCGAGAGCGGGCAAGTGGTTGAAGTGTTCCCAGACCGGATGCAACTGGGCGAGGTGGTCAACGGCGGGCATGTGCTCGTGGATGGCTTGACCGTGGGCGAGGTCGGCGAGGCGGTGCTGCGCGACCGCAAGCACCTGGCCCGTGATGGCTTCCTGGTGGCGATCGTCACCATCAACCGCGCGACCGGCGAAGTGGAGACCGACCCAGAGATCCTGACCCGCGGCTTCGTCTATGTCGGCGAGTCGGAAGACCTGATCGAGGGCGCCAAAGAGCGGATGTGGCAGGTACTCCGGATGCCCGGCGCCGCGTCGTCGGCGCGCAACAAGATCAAAGATACCTTGAGCCAGTTTTGCTACAACCGCACCGGCCGCCGCCCGCTGATCCTGCCGCTGGTGCTGGAAGTATAGACAAAGGAGTCCTGAACGATGTCCATCATGCGCTCCACCCTGATCGCCCTTTCCAAGAACCGGGCGCTGCAAGACCTCATCGTGCGCATCCCCATCTCTCGCAAGATGGCGCGGCGCTTCGTCCCGGGAGAAACGCTGGCTGACGCCATCGCCGTGGTCAAGCAGCTCAACAGCCAGGGCATCCTCGCCTCCCTCGATCACCTGGGCGAAAACGTTGCCGGCGAGGCCGAGGCGGTGGCCGCGGCGGATGAGTACCTGGTCGCGCTGGACGCGCTGAATGCGGCCGGGGCGGAGTGCAACGTCTCAGTTAAGCTCACCCAGATGGGCCTGGACCTGGGGGACGACTTCTGCCTGGCCAACGTCAGCCGCATCGTCGCCCGCGCCGCCGAGCTGGGCAACTTCGTGCGGGTGGACATGGAAGGCTCGCCCTACACCGAGCGGACCATCGGCATCTACCGGCGGCTGCGCGCAACCTACGGCAACGCCGGCCTCGTCATCCAGGCCTATCTCCATCGCAGCCAGGGGGATGTCGAGGCGTTGATCGCCGACGGGATGGGGCACTTCCGGCTGTGCAAGGGCGCGTACGACGAGCCGGAGACCATCGCCTACCGCGAGCGGTCGCGCGTGACGCAGGCGCTCAATGAGCTGGCGCGCACTTGTCTGTCGCCGGAGGGCCGCGCCCAGGGCGCGTACGCCGCCATCGCCTCGCACGACACCGAGGTGATCAACTTCGTCCGCGCCTACGCCTACCAGCACGACATCCCGCCGGCGGCCTACGAGTTCCAGATGCTCTACGGCATCCGCCGCGAGCTGCAGACCGATCTCGTGCAGCGCGGCCACCGGATGCGCGTCTACGTCCCGTACGGCACGCACTGGTACCCCTACTTCATGCGCCGCCTGGCCGAGCGGCCGGCGAACCTGCTGTTCTTCCTGCGGGCGTTGGTGGGGAATTAGGCATAGGTATCAGGAATCAGGAAACAGGAGTCGGAGGATTGGACGCGTTTGAGCCGCGGATGTGCGAAGATGTCGCGACAAACGATGAATTCGGGGTTTAATTCCTGTAGTTTCAGGCACATAATAGATGGATCGTCTTGACTCCTGATACCTGATACCTGATCTTTCAAGGAGCATTCCATGATCGACAAACCCCTCCAAGGCAAATGGGCCCTGATCCTCGGCGCATCGTCCGGGTTCGGCGCGGCAGCAGGCAAGGCGCTGGCCGCGGCCGGCATGAACATCGCCGGTGTGCACCTCGACCTGCGCGCCACGTTGCCTATCGCCAAGCAAACCATTGCTGACATCGAGGCGCTCGGCGCCCAGGCGCTCTTCTTCAACACCAACGCGGCCGATCCTGATCGGCGGGCGAAGGTGCTGGATGGCTTGACCGCCGCGCTGGCGCCGGGCGAGACGGTTCACGTCTTCATGCATTCGCTGGCGTTCGGCACGCTGAAGCCGTTCATCGCCGAAACACCCGAAGACGCCATCGACCAGGCCCAGATGGAGATGACCTCGAACGTCATGGCGCACAGCCTGGTCTACTGGACGCAGGATCTCGTCCGCCGCGGGTTGCTGGGCCGGGGCAGCCGGATCTTCAGCATGACCAGCGAAGGCAGCCAGCGTGTGGTGCCGAACTACGGCGCGGTATCCGCGGCGAAGGCCGCTCTGGAATCGCACACCCGGCAACTGGCCTTCGAGCTGGGCCCGCGCGGCGTGCTGGTCAACTGCATCAACGCGGGCGTCACCGACACCGCCGCGCTGCGCAAGATCCCGGGCAACGAGAAGATGATCGAGGCCACCCTGCGCCGCAACCCCGCCGGCCGCATGACCACGCCCGAAGACGTCGCCGCGACCATCGTCGCGCTTAGCCAGCCGGATGTGAGATTCGTCAGCGGCTCGGTGATCTTCGTGGATGGCGGCGAGGCGGTGGTGGGGTAGATCGGTACATGGGTAGGTTGGTAGATTGGTACATCGGTACATGGGTAGGTTGGTAGATTGGTACATCGGGTTCTGGAAACCAAGTTACCAAGTTACCAAGTTACCAGTCTACCAAGTTACCAGCCTGGAGCGACCATGAACAATCCCTATGAAATCCTGCGCGGCAAAACCGCGGTCATCACCGGCAGCGGCCGCGGGATCGGCCGGGCGATCGCGCTGGAGCTGGCGAGCCACGGCGCCAACATCGGCGTCAACTACTTCCGCCACCGGGCGCAGGCCGAGCAGACCGCGGCCGAGATTGCGGCGCTCGGCGCGCGGGCGACGGTCGTCAAGGCGCACGTGGGCGAGATCGAGGGGGTGCAGCGGCTGGTGCATGCGACGGCCGAGGCGTTCGGCAGCGTGGACATCTTCGTCGGCAACGCGGCGTCGGGGGTGCTGAAACCGGTTATCGAGCAGGAGCTCAAGGGCTGGGATTGGACGCTCAACATCAACGCCCGCTCGATCCTGTTCGGTGCGCAGGCCGCGGCCGGGTATATGATGAAGGGCGGCTGGGGCCGCATCATCGGCATCACCAGCTTTGGCTCGCGCCGCGTGCTCCCGGAGTACAGCATGGTCGGGGTCAGCAAGGCCGCCATCGAGGCGTTGATCCGCTACCTGGCGGTGGAGCTGGCGCCGCAGGGCATCGTCTGCAACGCAGTCAGCCCCGGTGTGGTGGAGACCGAGGCGCTGAACTTCTTCCCCAGCCGGGACGCGATCCTGGCCGAGGGGCTGCGCCGCACGCCGACCGGTCGCTTCGTGACCCCTGAGGAGGTTGCAAAGCTCGTCGCCTGGCTCTGCACCGACGATGCCCGCATGATCGTGGGCCAGACGCTCGTCATCGACGGCGGCTACGAGCTACTGGCATAACCCAGCACTGTAAATCACCGCAGAGACGCGGAGAACGCAGGGAAAATCTAACATACTCTGCGTCCTCTGCGCCTCCGCGGTGAGATTTTCTGCCGCCTGCGGCGCTGTTCACTGCATCAAGAACAACTCGAAAAAACCATGGCCTACCGCCTTCGATCCGCGACCGCGTCCGACCAACCCGCCATCACCGCCATCGTGCGCGCTGCGGGGATCAACCCGTTCAATCTCCATTGGCCGCGCTTCCTGGTGGCCGAGGCCGACGTCCCCCCGCGGATCGTCGGCGTGGCGCAAATCAAGGCGCACGGCGACGGCAGCCGCGAGCTTGCATCCCTGGCCGTGGTCCCCGACCGCCAGGGCGAAGGAATCGGCGGCGCGCTGATCCAGGCATTGCTGGCGTCAGAACAGGGCCCGCTGCACCTGATGTGCCGCAACGAGCTCGAGGGCTACTACGTCCGCTTCGGGTTTCGCGCGCTGCACCCGGCCGAGATGCCGCCCTACTTCCGCCGTATGACCCGCGCAGCAGACATTTTCTTCGCCCTTGCCGCGCGCTTCGGGGGAAAAAGACACATCACCGTGATGCGTCGCGAAGGCATGTTTTTGACAGCCTAACGCTTCTGGAGTAGGATGGCTTCCGCTAGAGAAATCTGGGGCAAACCCTGATCTCAAGTTCGGCACCCGGACCCGGCGACAGGTCTCGCGTTGGCGCAGACTTGTTCCGGGTCTTTTTGCGGGCTGGGTGCGCCCGATCTCCATCCATAGGGAGGGATTTTGCAGTGAAATCGTCTTCTTCGCTCAAGCCCCGCGATGGCTTCACCACGGGCCTCGGCGTCATCGCCGCGACCCTGGGCTCGGCCATCGGCCTGGGCAACATCTGGAAGTTCCCCTCGCTCACCGGCACGAACGGCGGCGCGGCCTTCCTGATCCTCTACGTGGCCTGCACGTTGATCGTCGGCCTGCCGGTGATGATCTCCGAGCTGGCGGTCGGCCGCCGCGCCAGGGCCAACGCGGTCACGTCGTACGGCAAGCTGGGGCCCGGGCAACCCTGGTGGCTCATCGGCGCGGCCGGCGTGCTGGCGGCGTTCCTGATCCTGGCGTTCTACACCGAGGTCGCGGCCTGGGTCTTCGCCTACATCTTCAAGGCAGCGACCGGTGGGCTGGCGACGAACGATCCCGTCGTCACCGCACAGGCGTTCAACGGCCTGATCACCAGCCCGGTCCAGTCGCTGGTCTGGCAGTGGATCGTGCTGGCGTTCATCAGCGTGATCATCATCGCGGGCGTGTCGAAGGGCATCGAGCGGATGACCAAGCGGCTGATGCCGGCCCTCTTCGTCCTGCTGCTGATCGTCATCGTCCGCAGCCTGACGCTGCCGGGCGCGGGCGCAGGGCTGGCGTTTCTGTTCAAGCCCGACTTCTCGAAGGTCACCGCAGCGACGGTGCTGGCCGCGATGGGGCTGTCGTTCTTCAAGCTCTCGGTGGGCATGGGCACGATGACCACCTACGGCAGCTACTTCCGCGCCGACCAGGACATCCCCGGCACCGCGATTCGCGTGATGTTGGGCGATGTGCTCGTCTCGATCCTGGCGGGCATCGCCATCTTCCCCGCAGTCTTTGCGTTCGGGTTCAAGCCCGATGCCGGCCCGTCGCTGCTGTTTATCACGATCCCGGCGGTGTTTAACTCGATGCCGCTGGGCGGAGCCTTCATGGTGCTCTTCTTCATCCTGGCCGCGATCGCGGCCACCGGCGCGATGCTCTCGCTGCTCGAGGTGCCGGTCGCGTTCCTGAACGAACGGCTGGGATGGTCGCGCACGGTCGCCACGATCGGCACCAGCCTGCTGCTGGCCCTGGTCGGCTCGACCGCGGCGCTGTCCAGCAGCCTGCTGGCCGATACCAAGCTCTTCGGCAAGACCTTCTTCGACCTATTCGACTTCGCCAGCTCGAACCTGCTGCTGCCGGTGGGCGGGCTCTTCATCTGCCTGTTCGCGGGCTGGCGCTGGGGCGCGGCCGAGATGCGCCGCGAGCTGACAAACAGCGGCGCGCTCACCAACGCGCGCATCGTTAACCTGTTTATCGGCATCGTGAAATTCGTGACGCCGGTGCTGGTGTTCATCGTCCTGCTGAACGGCTTGGGCGTGATCAAGCTGTAGACGCGCACGTGCCCGGCGACCAGGAGGTCGCCGGGCACGTCATTCCCCTGCTCCCCCGCTCCCTTACTCTCCAATGATCTTCACCAACACGCGCTTCCTCCGCCCCCCGTCGAATTCGCCGTAGAAGATCTGCTCCCACGGCCCGAAGTCCAGCCGGCCGTCGGTGATCGCGATCACCACCTCGCGGCCCATCACCTGGCGCTTCATGTGCGCGTCCGCGTTGTCCTCGCCGGTGCGGTTGTGCCAGTAGCCGCTCACCGGCTCGTGCGGCGCGAGCCGCTCCAGCCAGATCTCGTAATCGTGATGCAGGCCGCTCTCGTCGTCGTTGATGAAGACCGAGGCGGTGATGTGCATCGCGTTGACGAGGCAGAGGCCCTCTTTGACGCCGCTTTCCCGCAGCGCGGCCTCCACCTGCGGCGTGATGTTCAGGAAGCCGCGGCGACCCGGGATGTTGAACCAGAGCTCCTTGCGATAGCTTTTCATGGCCGCGTTACTTGATGATGGCGGATAGGATCGCGGTGAGAATGCTCAGCACGATCGATGCGATCAGCGCGCCCCAGAAGCCGTTGTGCAGCCGCACGCCGCCCACAACCGCGGACATCAGCATGATCATCAGCGCGTTCAGGACGAGAGCGAACAACCCCAGCGTCAGGATGGTGATCGGGAACGACAGGAAGCCCAGGATCGGGCGCACGGTGGCGTTCAGCACGCCGAGCACCAGCGCGGCGACGAGCGCGGTGCCGATGCCCTTGATCTCGACGCCCAGCCGGAGCGCGGAGATGATGAGCAGGCTCACGGCGGTGATCCCCCAGGTGATCAGGAAATTGGTCATGAAATCCTCCAGATAGCTGCCGATGGCTCGGCGCAGATGTGCGGGAGGAGCGATTCAACGTCAACTGCTCCTACCAGTGCGCGCGGTCATTCTTGTTTACGCAGATTCCCGGCCGCGGTTTCGCGCGATGGCCCCAGGTTTTGTCGTCATCTTGAGGAAAGCAATGTACAATGGTGGCTTGTCAGACAGGATGACATCCTGTCTGGCGTCTTCTCCGCACATCGGCCGAGCAACGCCCCCGAGATTTGAGAAGACACCATCCAGAACTGTGAGGATACAGATTCATGCCAGATTACAATCGTTGGGTCGAGCAAAACATCCCCGAACAAACCGGCAAAGTTGCCGTGATCACCGGCGCGAACAGCGGCCTGGGCTTCGAGATGGCAAAGGTGCTGGCGCAGCGCGGGGCACGCGTGGTGCTGGCCGTGCGCGACGCCGCCAGGGGCGAGCGGGCGATCGCGGAGATCCGTCGCAGCGCGCCCGCAGCCGACCTGGCGCTGCTGCCGCTCGATCTGGCCAGCCTGGCCTCCATCCGCAGCGCTGCAGCCGCTTTCTTGCAGACGCACGACCGGCTGGACCTCCTGATCAACAACGCGGGGGTGATGGCGATCCCGCGCCGCACGACCGCCGACGGCTTCGAGATGCAGTTCGGCACCAACCACCTGGGGCACTTTGCGCTCACCGGCCTGCTGCTGCCCTTGATGCTGATGACGCCGGCCGCGCGCGTGGCAACCATGAGCAGCGGCCTGCACTTGATGGGCAAGATCAATTTCGACGATCTGCAGAGCGAACAAGGGTATAGCAAGTGGGGCGCCTACGGCCAAAGCAAGCTGGCGAACCTGCTTTTCGCGTACGAGTTACAGCGGCGGCTCGCCGCGGCCGGCCGCGATGTCATCAGTGTGGCTGCGCATCCCGGCTACGCAGCCACCAATCTGCAAGCCGTTGGGCCCGAGATGGCGGGTTCGCGGCTCTGGGCAAAGATCATGCCGGCAGCCAACCGCGTCCTCGCGCAAAGTGCGGCGATGGGTGCGCTGCCGATGCTCTACGCGGCAACTTCGCCCGATGTGCGCGGCGGCGATTACCTGGGCCCGGATGGCTTGCTGGGGCAGAGCGGCTTTCCGGTCAAGGCGCAGTCCAACGCCCGATCCCACGATCAGGCGGTAGCGTCCCGGTTGTGGGCAATATCCGAGCAATTGACAGGAAGCAGCTACGCCTTTATCTCCGGTCAAATTCGGGAATAACCGGCAAGTTGTCCCACGTCGGTAAGGCAAAAGGCGGCGCGTCATCGGTGACGCCGGCCAGGCGATCCAGCGCCCACCGCAGGGCCTCCTGGTCGCGCCAGGGATGCTCGACTGCGCCGAAACACATGGACTGCTCGTGCCCCTTGCCACAGCAGATCACCACATCGCCCGGCCGGGCATGCTGCACGGCATGGAGGATAGCCCGCTGCCGGTCGGGGATGCAGACGAAATCGTGCCCTTCGACCCGGCCTGCAGCGAGCAGCGCGCCCGCAGTCTCGGCCATGATGGCAGCCAGATCTTCAGTGCGCGGGTCTTCGGCGGTGACGAGGGTGTAATCGGCCCGCGCCGCCGCCACCTCGCCCATCAGTCGGCGCTTTTCGCGATCCCGCAAGCCCGCCGAGCCGAAGACAACGATGACCCGGCCATCCCGCTCGGTCAAACCGCGCACGGTGTCCAGGGCACGCGCCAGGGCGTTGGGCGTGTGCGCGAAATCCACCACCGCCAGGAACGGCTGGCCGCGGTCGATCCGCTCCATCCGACCGGAGACACCGGCCAACGCGGCCACACCTACCCGGATCGCCTCCGGCTCGATGTCCAATGCCAGCGCCGCGCCCGCTGCGGCAAGGATGTTGGAGACGTTAAAGTCACCGACCAGCGGCGTGACGAGGCGCCAAGGCGGCACAGGGACACGGTGAGGGGGTACGGGTGTGAAGTGGAGGTCGAATTCTGTCCCGCCGGCCGCATGGCGGATGGCTGCGGCGGTGAGATGGATGCTCGCGCCGTTTCCCTGCCCTGCACCCCCGGCCTGCCCGATCCCGTATGTGATCACACGCTCAGCCGGGATGGCCGACAGATACTCGAAGGAACTGTCATCGCGGTTCAGCACCGCGGTCTTCGGCAGTTCTGAGAAACCCGGTTTCTTCGAGAAACCGGGTTTCTGTTCGCTCAGCGATCGGAACAACCGCGCCTTGGCGTCGCGATACGCCTCGTAGCTGCCGTGAAAATCCAGGTGTTCGTGGGTGATATTGGTCACCACGGCGACATCGAACGCACAGCCGGTGACGCGATGCTGCGCCAGTCCATGCGAGGTCGTCTCCAGCACCGCGATCTCGACGCCCGCGTCGCGCATCTGTGCCAGGTAACGTTGGACGTCGGGCGCATCGGGTGTGGTGGTGTGCAGCCCAGTGTCGTAGGTGCGGTCGCCGATCACGGCACTCACGGTGCTGATCAGCCCGGCGCGGCGGCCGGCGGCCCGCAGGATGCTGTAGAGCAGGTTAGCTGTGGTGGTTTTGCCATCGGTGCCGGTGATGCCCACCAGCGCCATCGATCGGCTGGGGTGGCCGCACCAGGCCGCGCTCAGCCACGCCAGTGCGACGCGGCCATCGGCCACCTGGATGGCCGGCACAGACAGGCCGACCATCGGCTGCTCGCCCACCACGGCGGCCGCGCCGCGGGCGATCGCGTCGGGGATGAAGCGCTGGCTATCTGCGCCGACGCCCCGGTAGGCCACAAACAACGCGCCAGGCGTGACCTGGCGCGAATCGGCTGTGATGTGGGTGATGGCGCCTGCCGGCTCGCCCGTGACCGCGAGCACAGCCGGGAGGGCAGCCAACAACTCAGCGAGTTGCATTGCGATCGCGCACGCTCCTGCCGGTTCCTGTCGATGCGTGGCTGGCGCCATGGCCCCCGCCGACGCGCAGGCCGCGCCAGCCGCATTCCCGGTTGCTGCAGCGGTAGCGCCGCACCGGCACAAAGGCGTTGATGAGGTGATCGAGCCCGCGCCGGTGGACGCGATGCAGATCGCTGCCGCACACGGGACACTTCAGCAAAGCCAATTGAGGGCTGCGCAGCAGTCGCCAGCGGACGCGCAGCACAATTGCGGCCAGTGCCCCGGCAATCAGCACAAAGCCGATGACATCGGAGAGAGTCGTGGCCGCCAGAAACCTCAGAACCACGTCCGCCAGGCGCCCGATGCTTCCCCGGCTGGTCTCCATCAGCGTCGCGATCCACGCGCGCAACGTTTGCCGGATGCTGAACCGTTCCAGGATCAGAAAAAGGCCCAGGGCAACGACCGCAGCCCAAATGATCTCAAACCGATAATCTCGCAAAAACCGACGCCAGCGGCTTTCACTGGGCTGGCGTCGGTTTGGGGGACCAGATGTATTCACAGGCAGATTCCGATCTGACGAATAGGTGGTCTACCGCAACGCCACCAGCAGCGCCTGCGCCGATTGGGTGGCCCATGCGATCAACGGGCTGGGCGCCAGGCCCAGCAGAATCGTCACCGCCGCAGTCACCCCCACCGCCACCCGGAAGGGCAGTGCGACCGGAATCCGATCGGCGCCTTCCTCGGCCGGGGTGAAGAATATGTAGCGGACAATGTTCAAGTAATAAAACGCCGCGATCACACTGTTGACGGCCGCGATCGCGACCAACACCCACATCTGGTTCTGCACCGCAGCGCCGAAGACAAAGAATTTGCCGATAAAGCCACCGGTGGGCGGGATGCCGGCCAGCGACAGCAGAAAGACCAGCAGAAGCGCGGCCAGCCAGGGCGAGCGCTGCACCAGACCGGCGTAGTCCCGGATGTCCACCTTGCCCGTGGCCGTTTCCACCGCCGTCACCACCGTAAACGCGCCAACATTGGTGAACAAGTAGGCTAACAGGTAGATCAACACGCCATTGATGCCGGTGAAGGTGCGGCCCGGTCCGGCCAACACGGCCGCCACGCCGATCAGGATATAGCCGGCCTGGGCGATGGAGGAATACGCCAGCAGCCGCTTGATATGGGTCTGGCGCAGAGCCGTCAGGTTGCCCAGCGTCATGGTGAGGACCGAGATAGCCACCAGCAGAGAGATCCACTGCCGGGCAATATCGGCCTGCCCCAGGCTCGTCAGAAGGACGCGCATCAGGATGGCGAACCCGGTCGCCTTGGATGCGGTGGACAGAAACGCCGTAACGGGCGTCGGTGCGCCCTCGTAGGTGTCAGGGGCCCATTGGTGGAAGGGCACCAGGCTGGCCTTAAACCCGAAGCCGGCCATCAGCAGGATGATCGCAGGCATCGACAGCCAGGCCAGCGTGCCCTGCGCCTTGCCCTGGAACGCGGCGGCAATCCCCGCCAGATCGACCGTGCCGGTAGCGCCATAAAGCAGCGACATGCCGTACAGCATCACTGCGGAGGCGGTCGCGCCGTAAAGGAAGTACTTCAGTGCAGCCTCGCCCGACTTGCGGTCGTTGCGCAGATAACCGGTCAGCACATAGCTGGTGATGCTGAGAAACTCCATAGCCAGGTAGATCATCACCAGGTTGGTGGCGCCCACGGCCAGGCAGATAGCCAGTGCCACGATCAGCAGCAGCGCATAGAATTCACCGCGATAGGGGGTGCGGCCGCGCAGGTACGGCGCCGCGAGCAAAACCACCAGCGCCACACCCATGATCGCCAACGCCTTGAAGAAAACGCCGTACGGGTCAGCGGTCAACACGGTGGCAACCGACGCGGTCTTGCCCAGGCTGGGGAGCAGGCCCAGGGCTGCTCCGCCCAACCCGGCCAGCGCCACATAGGGCAGCCATTCCGTCCGACGCTCCGACACCGCTGGACGCTTGAACCAGATCAGGTCCAGCAAGAAGATCAGCGCGGCGGTCAGCAGCAAGATCAGTTCTGGCAAGAGATAAGTCAGATCAGCTAGTTTCAAGGGACTGCCTCCCGGTCCACAACCCATCAGGTGCAAGGCGTAAGCAGATCAGCCTTTGCTCCGACGGGTTACTGGTTGCTTGCGATGCGCTCACTTCCCGGCGAATCCGCTCATCAGCCGCACGAACACTGTGTTGAAAAGGTTCAGGAGCGGTGCGGGATAGATGCCGAGAAAGATCATAAACGCCACCAACGGCCAAAGCGTCACCTTCTCGAAAAACGCCAGATCCTTGGGCTCGTGCAGCTCAGCGCCGGTCTCCACATCGGTCCAGTGTGCGATCTTGTGCGCGTCATACTGGCCCAGGAAGGTGTACTGGATGATCTTCCACAGGATGTAGGCTGCGGTCAGCACAATGCCCAACACGCCGATCACCGCCCAGATCGGCACGATGTCAAACGCGCCCCGGAAAACGAAAAGCTCGCTCCAGAAGCCGGCCAGGCCAGGCAGGCCCAGCGAGGTGAAGGCGGTGACGGCGAAGAGACCGTAGTAGTACGGCAACTTGCTGCTGAACCCGCCGAACATCTTGAGGTCCCGCAGATGCGCCCGCTCGTAGATCACGCCGACCAGGAAGAACAAGGCGCCGGTGCTGATGCCGTGGGTGAACATCTGCATCGCTGCGCCGTTCAGCGCCATTGCGCTCGCATCCACCCACTTGGGCGTACCGATCGCGTAGGCGGCCGCGCCAACGCCCAGCAGCACGTAGCCCATGTGGCTTACCGACGAATAGGCGATCAGCCGTTTCAAGTCCCACTGGGCCAGCGACACCAGCGCGCCGTAGACGATGGAGATCACGCCCAGGGCGACGACGATCAACGCATATCGCTTGAACGCCTCCGGGAAGATCGGCAGGACGATGCGAAGGATACCGTAGGCGCCCAGCTTCAGCAAGACGCCGGCCAGGAGCACCGAGCCGGCAGTCGGCGCCGCGGTGTGGGCATCGGGCAACCAGGTATGGAACGGCCAACTCGGCACCTTGATGGCAAAGGCGATGAAAAACGCCCAGAATGCCAGCCCGGAAAGCAGAATGCTGTCGGCGAACGGTTTTAGCTTGGCCGCTTCGACGATGTCAAAGGTACCCGTGGTGAAGTAGATCGCCACGATAGCCAGCAGCATGAATACCGACCCGGCCAGGGTGTAGAGGAAGAACTTGATCGCCGAGTACTGCGGCCGGTCCTTCGCCTGGCCCCAGATGCCGATCAGGAAGTACATCGGCACCAGGCCCACCTCCCAGAAGACGTAAAAGAGCACCAGGTCCAGCGACACGAAAACACCTGTCATGCCCATCTCGAGCAGCAGAAACAGGAAGAAGAACTCCCTTACCCGTGTCTTGATCACGCGCGCCGAATACCACAGCCCGAGCACCGTCAGGAAGGTGGTCAGGAAGATCAGCGGTAGGCTCAACCCATCCACACCCATATGGTAGTTGACGTTGATCGCCTTGACCCACGGCACGTTGATCTCGAACTGGAAGCCGCCGAGAGCCTGGTCGTAGCCGGACCACAGCATGAGGGCCAGCCCCAGCGGCAGAAGGCTGATCGCAATCGCGCCGTTCTTGATCAGGCGCTCTTCGCCGGCCTTGTCCAGCTTCAGCCACTTGCCCCACGGCAGCAAGGTCAGCAACGCGCCGACCAGGGGGACGAAGGTGATGATGGTCAGGAGTGAGTTCGTCATGATAAGAAAACCTCCGAGATAATCGGATAACACTATTTCGGCAACAGCAAGAACGCGCCCAACAGCACCGACACCGTGACCAGCCCTACCAGCAGGTAATTCTGCGCCTTGCCGGTCTGGAATTCGCGCATCACGCTGCCGAACCAGCCGGTCACCGCGCCGATGCCGTTAACCGCGCCGTCGACGATATGCGTATCAAACCAACGACCGACTTCCGACAGCCAGCGCCCTGCCTTGCCAACGCCGTCCACGAGGGTGTCGTCGATGATGTTCGAATCGAATTTGAACAGCCAGGTGGACAACCGCTGCGTGCCCTTGATGAAGACCTTGTGGTAGAGCTCGTCGAAGTAATACTTGTTCTGTAGCACCGGGTACAACGGACCGAGCGGCCGCGCCAACGGATCGACGTATTCCGGCGGCGACGCCAGATGGTGTCCGGCCCGCAGCTTGCCAGCGCCCCGGTAGACCAGCCAGCCCAGCGTCAGCCCGCCCAGCGCCACCCCCAACGACGTGAGCAGCGGCACCGCATTGAACGGCAGCTCAGCGGCCTCGATGTGCAGCGCCTCGGCCAGGCTGCCGATGTAGTGGTGGAACGGGTTGGCCGAAAGGGCGCCCAGCCCGGGGAATTCCTTCGGGATGCCGACCCAGCCGCCCGCCACTGCGAAGACCGCCAGCGCCATCAGCGGGATCGTCATCCACTGGAAGATACTGTCGTGCTCGCTGGCGTGTTCGGCGGCCGCGGTGCGGGGCTGGCCGAAGAAGGTCATCACGATCTGCCGCGCGGTGTAGAACGCGGTGAGCAGCGCCGCAACGGCCAGCACCACGAAGACAAGCTGGTTGTGCGCCCAGGCGTCTGCCAGGATCTCATCCTTGCTCCAGAAACCGGCGGTGACAATCGGGAATCCGCTCAGCGCCAGCCCGCCGATAATAAACGTCCAGGCCGTACGCGGCATCTTGCGGAACAGCCCGCCCATGTTGCGCATGTCTTGGGGATCGAAAGACGGTAAGTTGGTAGATGGGTGATCGGTAGATTGGTGGCCGTGCCCACCGGTTTCCCAATCTACCAGTTTACCAGCTTCCCCATGCCCCTGGTGTCCATGATGATGCCCGTGCTCCATCCCATGAATCACGCTGCCGGAGCCGAGGAACAACAGCGCCTTGAAGAAGGCATGGGTGAGCAGGTGGAAGGTGGCCGCCACGTAGGCGCCGATGCCCAACGCGGCAAACATATAGCCGAGCTGGGAAATCGTCGAGTAGGCCAGCACCTTCTTGATGTCATTCTGCGCCAGCGCGATGGTGGCCGCAAAGAGCGCCGTGAAGGCGCCGGTGAAGGCGATGAACTGCAACGCCGGTCCGTGCTCCACCGCGGCCATCAGCGGGTAGGTGCGGATCACCAGGTACACGCCGGCAGAGACCATGGTGGCGGCGTGGATCAGCGCCGAAACGGGCGTGGGGCCTTCCATCGCGTCGGGCAGCCAGACGTGCAGCGGGAACTGGGCGCTCTTACCGATGGCGCCGAAGAAGATCAGGATGGCGATGAGGGTCGCCCACGGCGTTGCACCCACGCCGGGCAGATTCACGGTGGTCGTCGCAAGCTGTTCCAACATCTCGGGCTTGAAGATGTCGGCAAAGCTCAACGAATTAGTGCGCGCGTAGAGCAGCAGCATGCCTGCTAGCATCAGCGTGTCGCCGATGCGGGTCGTGAGAAACGCCTTGAGCCCCGCCTCTTTCGGGGTGATCTGCTTGGGGTCATCGTAGCTGCGCGCAAACCAAAAACCGATCAGCAGATAGGAGCAGAGGCCCATGATCTCCCAGAAGACCAGCAGCATGATCAGGTTATCAGCCAGGATCAGGCCGATCATGCCCGTGGCAAAGAGTGCGATGTAGGCAAAGAAGCGGCTGGCCAGCCGATCGACGTGCCCCGGCTCGGCCGGCTTGCCCCGTTCGTCGTTTGCACTCTCAGGCTTGCCCACGCCCATATACCCCACGGCGTAGACGAAGATCAGGAAACAGACGAACGGCACCATGATCAGCATTGCGCCGGCCAACGGATCCAGCGCAAAGCCAAACGCCTGCCACGTCCGCCCCGTGGGCAACCAATCGCGGAACACGCGGAAGGGGTGCTCGCCGAAATGCTCGACGCTGAAGGTGGTGATGGCAATGGCCCAGCCCAGGATCCACGCCAGCCCGATGCCGCCGATGGCCAGCCCCGCGCTCAGCTTCTTGCTGCGGTTCGCCCACAGCACAATGAGCACGAACGCCGCAAACGGCAGCAACGGCAGGATAGGGGTAAGATTAAAAATCACAGGAAATGAAGACACAGATTCGGTCATGAAAGCCCCCAGATGAGCGGATCAGCGAATGACGAATCAAGGATTGCTGATGATTCGCTGATTCGTTGATTCCTATCCCTTCATCGTGTCAAACTCTTCCACGTTCACCGTGTTACGCTGCCGGTAGATGGCAATAAACAACGCCAACCCCACAGCAGCTTCGGCAGCAGCAACGGTGATGACGAAGACCGCAAACAATTGACCGGTCAATTGGGCCGCGGTCGTGTAACGCCAGAAGGCCACCAGGTTGATATTGACAGCATTCAACATCAACTCGACGCCCATCAGCACGCCGACGGCATTCTTTCGAGCCAGTGCGCCGAACGCGCCAATGCAGAAAAGCGCTGCAGCAAGGACCAAATAATACCAGAGTGGAACCATGGAGTCTGCTCCTGCAAACGGAGTGTGCGTGTGATGGCTGATGCGTGAAAACCGGAGGTTGCGTCCTGCCACGTATCAAAGATCACGCGTCACGCAGCGAATCTACTCGTGCTCCCGGGCGATGATGATCGCTCCGATCATCGCGACCACCAGCAGCACCGAAGCCACCTCGAACGGCACGGCGTAGGGGCCGACAAAGTCCATGCCCAACTGCTGGATAGCATCCACGGGCGCCGCGCCGATTGCCACCGGCCAGGCGACCCGGGTGACAATCACGGCCAGGACGACGAACAGCAGCGTCGCAAATCCGGCCACCACCCGAGCCTGGTCGTTGAACCTCGGCTGTTTCGGATCCATCACCTGGCGCGTGAGCATGACCGCAAAAATGATCAGTGTGGCGATCGCACCGACGTAAACCAAAATCTGGACCACAGCCAGGAACTCAGCATTCAGCAGCACAAAGATGCCGGCGATGCCGAAGAAAACCAGGATCAGCCACAACGCGCTGCGCAGCAGATTGCGGGTGGTCACGACCATGATCGCCGCGCCGAGCGTAATGATAGCGAAAAGAAAGAACATAACGTGTTGCATAGCGATCAGTCCTTATGCGCCCGCAAGGCCATGTCGTTTCGCATGCTGCTTCGCCGATTGCCCCAGCAGCGTGAGCGTGACGCCGAGAATCGCCAGGTTGCCAACCAGCATGACGGCGTACTGCACTGCCTGCGGCACGGGCAGCTTCAGCGCCGCCGCGACCCAGAGCAGATTCACCAGGGCAGCGGGCACCAGCACCTTCCAGGCAAACGCCAGCATCTGGTCGATGCGAAAACGGGGCAGCGTGCCGCGAATCCACATCAGCACGAAAATCACAAGCACGGTCTTGATGATGAAATAGAGCGGCCCCAAAACCGGCGCGGCGCCCGCGAACGGCCCCCGCCAGCCGCCCAGGAAGAGCGTGGTGGTAATGGCCGACACAGCCATCAGATTGCCGTATTCGGCGATGTAAAACCAACCGAACTTCAGGCCGCTGTACTCAACGAAGTACCCGGCGACAATCTCCGAGTCGGCCTCCAGCAGATCGAACGGAGCCCGGCCGGTCTCGGCGATGGCGGCCAGCACATAGGTGATGAACGCGACCGGCAACACCAGGCAAAATGGCACCCATTGGCTTTCCACGATGGTGCCCATGCGCATGGAACCGACCACCAACACGACGACGCCGATCGAGAGCACCATCGGAATCTCGTAGCTCAGCAATTGCGCCACCACACGGAACGCACCGATCAACGCAAACTTGTTATTGGACGCCCAGCCAGCCATCAGTACGGCCACCGTCGTGATGGAGCCGATCGCGACGACGTACAGCGCGCCGATGTTCAAGTCCTGCCCGATCATGCGGCGGCCGAAGGGAATCACCGCCCACAACATAGCGGCGCCCACAAAGATCAGGATGGGCGCCAGGTTGAAGACCGGCCGATCGGCTCTATCGGGGATGATATCTTCCTTGATCAACATCTTGACAGCGTCGGCGATGGCCTGGAAGATGCCCCAGGGTCCCACCCGGTTCGGCCCGAGGCGGTTCTGGATGCGGCCAATGACCTTGCGCTCCATCCAGGTCAACGCCAACGTCGCGATCACCGGCATCATGACCAGGATCAGGCCGCCGAGCAGAAAGTTGACCACCGTCACAGCCCAGCCCGGCAGCCCGCCGCTGATCCAAGTCGTCCAGGAGTGGGCGAAGTTGATGAAGAAGTCGCGTATGTAATCCATCACTATCTCCAGATTGCGAATTACGAACTACGAATTGCGCAATGCCAAAAGGCCAGTCAGCCCACAATCCGAAATCCCAAATCCGCTCTCATCAATGCCAATCGAGAGCCTGCTTCCGCCAGGCGTACAGCAGGCCGCCCAGCAGGATAGCCACAAAGAGGACCATCTCGACCAGGGCATACACGCCGAGCTTGTTGTAGGCCACCGCCCACGGGAAGACAAACGCGGCTTCCACGTCGAACACGACGAAAATCAAGGCGTAGAGGTAGTACTGGGCTTTGAATTGCACCCAGGTGTCACCGATCGTCTCGACGCCGCATTCGTAGGTCGAATTTTTGGCGGGGTTCGGCTTTTTGGGGCGAAGCAGCCACGCCATCAGGAGGCCGATGATAGGTAGTGCAAAAGCAACAATGGCGAAAACACCGATGAATGCGTACTGCGACAGCACGGTTCACCCTCCCTTGGGTGGCACGTCCCGCTGAGGATTGGCCGGAACGGGCCGGAAGTCAGTCAGAGCCCAAACATCACTTGCACCGCAAACGCCGGCAGAGGATCTGATATGCCAGGCCCGGAGCGTGCGCATTGTAACATAGCGCAAATGGGAATGCAAAGCGCGAATGTAAGCCGGATGCCTGTTCCAGGAACGCTCATCAGGGCTTGGAAGCTCCCTAACGGGCGGAAGAGGTGCACGAGTTATGAAGACTTGCCCTTCGTTCTGCCCTCCCGCCAGGGAGCGGTTTTGACAAAGACCAAAGGTTCGTGATAAACTCTGCAAGCTTTTCCAATGGGTTGCAATGCCAGACCCATACCTCACATACTCCATCATTTGCGCTTGATGCGGAGATACATATGCCTGAAGGCTATCTGCCGATCCTGGTGATGGTCATTGTCGCTGGCGCGTTTGCCGCGATTGCCTTGGTCGTTTCAGCCCTCCTGGGGCCGAAACGTTACAACCAAGCCAAGCACGAAACCTACGAATCGGGCATCCTCCCCTTCGGCGATGCGAAGCGGCGCATCCCTGTCCAGTTCTACGTCGTGGCCGTCCTCTTCATCTTGTTCGATGTGGAAGTGATCCTGATGTACCCGTGGGCCGTCTCGGCACGCAAGCTGGGCGTGTTTGGCCTCGTCGAGATGGCAATCTTCCTGGCCATTCTTCTGGTCGGATTTATCTACGCGTGGAAGAACGACGCGTTCAAGTGGCAGTGATGATTCCGGATTGGGCGAAGCCTGCATAATCCCCAGTCCTCAATCCCAAATTCGTAATTCGTAATTCGGAGCAATCATGGGTCTCGAAGAACGTCTCCCCGACGATGGGTTTATCACTACCACACTCGAGCAAGCGGTCAACTGGGGACGCAAGTATTCAATTTACCCCCTGACCTTTGGCCTGGCCTGCTGTGCGATCGAGCAGATCGCCTCGGGCGTTGCCCGCTTTGACATCAGCCGCTTTGGCTCCGAGGTATTCCGCGCCTCGCCCCGCCAGGCCGACCTGTTAATCGTCTCCGGCCGCGTGAGCAATAAGATGGCGCCGGTCGTCAAGCGGCTCTACGATCAGATGCTGGAGCCGAAGTGGGTCATTGCGATGGGCATCTGCGCCAGCGCCGGCGGGCCTTTCAATAATTATGCCATCCTCCAGGGCGTGGACAAGATCATCCCGGTGGACGTCTACGTGCCCGGCTGCCCGCCGCGCCCCGAGGCGCTGCTGTACGCGTTGACGCTGTTACAGCAGAAAATCAGCAAAGAGAAGTTCCGGGATCGAGCATACGGGCGAATGACCAAGGACCGATGACGAAGGGAAGCCTTTGTCGTCCATGCACACACGCAGTCCTTCGTCTTTCGTCACTCGTCATTCGTCAGGTTTAAAGTATGAGCCAGACAAATCCAGCGGTTGAAAAACTCCGAGCGCAGTTCGAGGGCGCAATCCAGGCCGAGTCCGAGTTTCGCGGCGAGACCACGGTGACCCTCCGGCCGCAAGACCTGGTTGCCGTGGCGCGTTTCCTGCGCGACGACCCCGAGTTGCGCTTCAATCACTTGTCCAATCTCACCGCGGTGGACTGGAGCAAATACCCCGGTCACGCGGCCAAAGAACGCTTCAGCACGGTCTATCAACTGCTCTCGACCCGCAGCGGTCAGCGCCTGACGCTGAAGGTGCCTGCACCCAGCAGCGACAGCCCGATCGTGCCCTCGCTTACCGGTCTCTGGCCCGGCGCCAACTGGCCCGAGCGCGAGGTTTACGACCTGATGGGCGTCAAGTTCGACGGCCATCCCGACCTGCGCCGTATCCTCCTGCCCTTCAATTGGCCCAACCATCCGCTGCGTAAAGAGATCCCGCGCGGCGGCGAGACGGTGCCTTTTTCGATGACTTGGGAAGATGAGGAATTTGCTTCCTTCGGCAAACAGATCGTCGAAGCCAAGGCTGTGCCCCAGGTGCCGCCCAAGCAGGCCGACGCCAACAAGCACATGATCCTGAACATGGGCCCCCACCACCCGGCCACGCATGGCGTGCTGCGTGTGGTCGTGGAGCTGGACGGCGAACGGGTTGTCGCGGCTTACCCGGACCTCGGCTATCTCCATTCGGGCTTCGAGAAGCAGGGCGAGAGCATCCGGTACAAGGACTTCACCCTCTACACCGACCGCGCAGACTACGTCTCGTCCATGTGCACCAACCTGAGCTACTCGCTCGCGGTCGAAAAGCTGATGGGGGTCGATATCCCGCGGCGCGCCCAGGTGATCCGCGTCATCATGGCCGAGCTGCAGCGTCTCGCCTCGCATCTGCTTTGGCTGGGCACCAGCGTGCTGGATTCTGCCGGCGTCAGCCATGCGCTGCTGATGTACTGCTTCCGCGAGCGCGAACAGATCCTGGACATTCTGGAGCTGGTGAGCGGCGCTCGGCTGACCACCACCTACATCCGCCCCGGCGGCGTCTGGCGAGACGTACCGCCCAGCTTCGTCGAACGCGTACAGGACGTACTGGACGCCTTCCCCAAACGCATTGACGAATACGAGCGGATGGTCACCCACAACCCAGTTTGGAAGTCGCGCACCATCGGCATCGGCAAATTGACCCAGGCCCAGGCGCTCGCGATGTCTGTCACCGGCCCTGCGCTGCGCGCCACGGGCCTGGCGTTCGACTATCGAAAGACACGGCCCTACAGCGGCTATGAAGCCTACGACTTCGAGATCCCAACCGCGACCGACGGGGATCTCTTCGCCCGCTACCTGTGTCGCGTTGCGGAGATGCGTCAAAGCCTGCGCATCATCGAGCAGGCCCTGAAGAACCTGCCCGATGGCCCGGTGTGGACAGCCGACCGCAAGATGTCGCTGCCGCCCCGCCAGGAGCTCGACACCAGCATGGAAGCCTTGATCCATCACTTCAAACTGAACACAGAAGGCTTCGTGCCGCCGGTGGGCGAGGTGTACGAGTGCGCCGAAAGCCCGCGCGGCGAAACCGGTTTCTACCTGGTCAGCGATGGCACAGCGAACCCATACCGGCTGCACTTCCGCACGCCATCGTTCGTCAACCTGCAGGCAACGGACCTCATGGCTCGCGGCGGCTTCATCGCCGACCTCGTGCTGATCATCGGGTCCGTGGATATCACGTTAGGGGATGTTGATCGTTGAAGGTTCAAGGTTGAAGGTCCAAGGTCCAAGGTCGGGTAAGCCCAGCAATAGCAACCTGTAACCTTGAACCTGTCACCTTCAACGTTCCGGGAGGCACGCGTGCTGTCTGAACAAGCCAAGAGCGAAATCCGGGCCTTGCAGGCTCGTTACCCCGTCCCCCGCTCGGCGTTGGGGTCGGCGTTGTACGTCGCGCAGCGCGAGATCGGCTGGCTGCCGCCCCCCGTGCTGGCAGAGGTGGCCGCGCTGTTCGGGCTCGACGCGACCGAGGTCGGTGAGTTCGCCAGCTTCTACCACATGTACAACACCCACCGCGAGCCGGGGCAGTACCACATCGAGATCTGCGACAACGTGCCGTGCATGCTGGGCGGCGCGGCCAGGCTGGGCGATCTATTACAGGAGCGGCTAGGCATCGGCTTCGGGGAGACCACGCCGGACGGCAAGTTCTCGCTGGGGCACGTGGAATGCCTGGGTGCGTGCGCCACCGCGCCGATGTTCATGTGCACCGAAAAGGCCACGGCGAAAATCCGCTACTTTGAAGAGCTGGACACGCCGGAAAAGCTGGACGAAGTCCTGGCGTTGATCGGCGCGGGCCAGGGCTTCGACACCTGCGAGCGCTGGCCGGTCGGCCCGGGCCGGCACGGCGGGAGTCCGGAGACCAACTTCTTGCTGGCCCGCGTGGATAAGCCCGACTCGCACCGGATCGAGACCTACATCGCCGATGGCGGATACGAGACAGCTAAAGCCGTCACGACGGGTGGAAAAACGCCACAGCAGGTCAGCGATGAAGTGAAGGCCGCCAACATTCGCGGCCGCGGTGGCGCGGGCTTCCCCGCCGGCACCAAATGGGGTTTCCTCCCCGCCGGAAAATACCCGCGCTACCTGGTGGTCAACGCCGACGAGTCGGAGCCGGGCACCTTCAAAGACCGCATGATCATGGAGTACGATCCCCACCAGTTGCTTGAGGGGATGATCCTGGCCTGCTACGCCATCGGCGCCGAGCGCGCGTTTATCTACGTGCGCGGCGAGTACTACTTCGCGGCCGAGCGGCTGGCGGGTGCGGTGGTCGAGGCTGAAGCCAAAGGGTTCCTGGGCGAAAACATCTTCGGCAGCGGCAAAGCCTTGAAAGTGGTCGTCCACCGCGGCGCGGGCGCGTACGAGTGCGGCGAAGAAACCGCGCTGCTCACGTCACTGGAAGGCTACCGCGGCCACCCGCGGCTCAAGCCGCCCTTCCCCGCGGTCGAGGGCCTCTACGCCAAGCCGACCATCGTCAACAACGTCGAGACCATCGCCAACGTGCCGCACGTGCTGCGCCGCGGCGCGGACTGGTACAAGCAGTGGGGCACGCCGCAGAGCACCGGGTTCCGCGTCTTCTGCCTCAGCGGCCAGGTGAAGCAGCCGGGCTTGTACGAGCTGCCGCACGGCGTCACGTTGCGCGAGCTGATCTACACCTACGGCGGCGGGCTCACGGAGGAGGCCGGCGAGCTGAAGGCGGTGATTCCGGGCGGGCTGTCGGTGCAGTTGCTCGATCCCAGCCAGCTCGACACCCCGCTGGATTACGAGAACGTCGCTGCTCAGGGCTCGTCCCTCGGCTCGGCCGCGGTGATCGTCATCGGCGCGAACCAGAGCCTGGTGGAGATCGCGCGGCGCACGCTGGCCTTCTACCGCGAGGAGAGCTGCGGCAAGTGTACGCCCTGCCGCGAAGGCACGCCCTGGCTGGAAGCCATCCTGGAACGCATTGAGCACGGCGAGGGCCGCGTTGCAGACATCGCCCTGCTCAACTACCTCGCCGACATGATCGGCGGCAAGAGCTTCTGCCCGTTCGGCTACGCGGCCGTGTGGGGCCTGCAGAGTAACCTGGCGAAGTTCCGGCCCGAGTTCGATGCGGCCATCGCCGGGGCCACGGGCCTGCCGGTCATCCCGGTCCGACCAACCTACCGGCCCGACACCGGCGTGCCGTCTGGGGTGACGTCGCCCAGTCTGCCATTGGAAGAAAAGTTCAACGCGCCGACGCATCGGAGATAGATTCTTATGCCTGATCTGGTCACCCTGACCGTTGATGATGTCAAAGTAACCGTGCCCGCGGGGACACTGGTGGTGGATGCTGCCAAGGCGGCCGGGATCGAGATCCCGATCTTCTGCTCGCACCCGAAGCTGGACCCGTTGGGCGCGTGCCGCATGTGCCTGGTGGAGTTCGTCGGGCCGCGCGGCAGCAAGCTGGACACAGCCTGCACCGTGCGGGTAAGCGAGGGCATGACCGTGCGCACCAGCACCGAGCAGGTGAAGGCCGTGCGCGAGGCCAACCTGGGCTTCATCCTGATCAACCACCCCCTGGATTGTCCGATCTGCGACAAGGGCGGCGAATGCCCGTTGCAAGATCAGACCATGGCCTATGGGGCAGGCGTCAGCCAATTCGTCGAGGCCAAGCGCCAGAAGCAAAAGCACTACCCCATCAGCGACCTGATCCTGCTGGACCAGGAACGCTGTATCCTGTGCTGGCGCTGCATCCGCTACCTGGACGAATGGGAAGATAAGCCGCAGATCGGCCTGTTCGAGCGCGGCGGCGAGACCGTCATCGACACCTTCCCTGGCCAGCCGGTGGATGCGGCCACCTCAGGCAACATCATCGACATCTGCCCGGTCGGCGCGCTGACGAACCGCGTCTCTCGCTTCCGCTTCCGGCCCTGGGAGCTGAAGAAGACGCCGTCTGTGTGCACCCTGTGCCCGGTGGGCTGCAACCTGCGCCTGGATGAGCGCGTCCACGAGCTGCGCCGCATCGTTGCCCGCGAGAACCTGGCCGTTAACGACGAGTGGCTCTGCGACAAGGGCCGCTTCCTGCATCAGTACGTCGATCATCCCGAACGCCTGCGGACGCCGCTGGTGCGGGATGCCGCGGGCGAGGCGCTGCGCCCGGCCACCTGGGACGAGGCACTGCACCGCGTCATTGAAAAGCTGGGCGACATTGCCGATACCAACGGCGCCAACGCGCTCGGCGGCATCGCCTCGGCCCGCGTCAGCAATGAAGCCGCCTACCTGTTTCAGAAATTTTTCCGGGCGCTGGTCGGCGCCAACAACATCGATTTCGCTGATGGCTCGGCCGTGAAGGCGCAGCCGACCGGGCTCTCTGCCATCGCTGACATCGCCAAGAGCGATCTGATCGTCCTGGTAGGCTTCGATCCGAGCGAGGCGGCCCCGGTGCTCGATCTGCACATCAAACGCGCGGCCCGCCGTGCCGGTGCGAAGCTGCTGGTCATTAACCCGCGGCGCATCGCCCTGGCGAAGTACCCCGGCGCGTATCTACCGGTGCTGCCGGGCGGCGAAGCGTGGGACCTGAATGGGCTTGCAACCGCGCTCCAGGCAGCCAGGGCGGCCAACCAGGCGGGCAGCAAGCCCGCGCCAGCGCCCACCGGCAAAGCGAAGCTAGAAACCAAAGTGGCGGTCATGGCCGAGCTACGACCCGCTTACGATTTGCTGGCCGCTGCAAAGGCGCCGCTCTTCATTTACGGCCCCGATGCAGCACGCGGCCAGCTCGGCAAGTTGGCCGTCACCGCGCTGAGCAACCTGGCGGTTGCCCTGGGCTTCGGCGACCGGCTGGCGTACGTGGGCGCAGAGGCCAACAGCCAGGGTGCGCGTGACATGGGGCTGCTGTCCGACACGCTGCCCGGCCATCAGCCGGTGACCGATGCGGCCGTGCGCGAACGGCTGGGCAAGCTGTGGGGCGTCCAGCCGCCGGCCGAACCCGGACAATCGTACGCCGCGATGGCTGCGGGCGGGGTCAAGGCACTGTACGTGATGGGCGCGAACCCTGCCGCGACCGTCGCAGGCGCCGAGGCGCTGCACAAACTGGACTTCCTGGTCGTGCAAGATCTGTTCCTGACCGAAACTGCGCAGTTGGCCGACGTGGTGCTGCCAGCCACGAGCTTCGCCGAAGCCGACGGGACGTACACCAACCTGGAGCGCCGCGTGCAGCGCGGCCCGCAGGGCATCAAGCCTGCGGGCGAAAGTCAGGCTGACTGGGCGATCCTGGCAGCGCTGGCCGAGAAGTGGCTGGCCAGCCAGACTGTTGACACCGGCGAGGTCTCGAAGGCCATCGAGCAGCCTGACTGGAAGAAAAAGCGGCGCAAGATCAAGGCCGGCCCGGCGCCCAAGCCGTGGAACTACCCCACCGCCCAGGCCGTGTTGGACGAGATCGGCAAGGCCGTGCCCCCCTATGCCTCGCTGCGCTGGGACGCGCTGGGCGAAGCCGGCGTGCAGTGGTCCACCAGCGCCCTGGTCCGTGCGCCGCGCCGCGTGGAGCCGGTGGACGTCGCCCCGATTGCGGCCGCGCCCGCGGGCAGCTTCACGTTGGTGAGCGGCCCACTGCTGTGGGACAACGGCCCATTGATGCCATACGGCGCCGAACAGGTGCGCAAGCTGACACCAACACCGTTCGTCGCGCTTAACCCGGCCGATCTGACAATGGCCGCGCTGGCCGAAGGTCGCCAGGTGACCGTCACCTCAGCCTACGGCAACGTCACGCTGACTTTGAAGGCCGATGCCTCCGTTCAGCCCGGCACAGCGTGGGTTCCCGCGAACCTGGCCGGTGCGCCCGCTGAAACGCTAGGGGCCGTTCGCGGAGAGCCCGTGAGTGTTGCAGTCAAGTTGGTGTAGCCCACCAAGCGACCAACCTACCAATCTACCGAGCTACGGACTAAAGCTATGGACTGGATCAATCTGATTCTCATTCCGGCGATCAAATCGGTCATCCTGGTCGTTGTCCTGCTGACCGGCTTCGCGTACCTCACGTGGGTGGAGCGGAAGCTGATCGGCCGGTTCCAACAGCGCATCGGGCCGAACCGGGCGTGGAAGTTCGGCCTGGGGCATCCCATCGCCGACGCGCTCAAGATGATCTTCAAAGAAGAAACCATCCCCAATTACACGGACAAGATCTTGTTTGCGCTGGGGCCGGGCCTGGCGCTTGCCCCTTCGCTGCTGATCTTCGCCGTCATCCCCGTGGGGCCGACCCTCCGGATGTTTGGCAAGGATATCCCGTTCGTGGTGGCCGATGTCAACATCGGTCTCCTGTGGGTCCTGGCAGTGGGCGGTATCGGCACCTACGGCACTGTGCTGGGCGGCTGGGCAAGCAACAACAAATATTCGCTCCTGGGCGCGCTGCGCACCAGCGCCCAAATGCTCTCGTATGAGCTGCCGATGGGGATCCTGATCATCGCGTTGCTGCTCACCACCGCGCTCGGCACGGCCGATGGCAGCGGGACGCTCAACCTGGTGGAGATCGTGCGAATGGATCGGCCCTGGTGGCTGTGGGCGTGGATCTGGCTGGCCTTCCCGCTCTATTTCATCTGCATGTTGGCCGAGACAGGCCGCAAGCCGTTTGATTTTCCGGAGACGGAGAACGAGTTGGTGGCCGGGTACCAGACCGAGTACGGCAGCATCAAATTTGCCCTGTATTACATGACCGAGTACCTGCACGTCTTGGGGGCGAGCGGGGTGGCCGTCTCCGTGTTCTTCGGGGGATGGCGCGGCCCATTCGTGGAGCAGTTTCCGGGGTTGGGGCTGCTCTACTTCACGATCAAACTGCTGGCGATGGTGTTCCTCTTCATCTGGGCCAGCGCCAGCGTGCCCAGACCGCGCTATGATCAGTTGTTGAAGTTCTGCTGGACGTTCCTGTTCCCGGCGGCGTTGATCTATATGGCGATCACGGCGGTGGGTGTGGTGTTGCTCTGAATTGAAGGTTCAAGGTTTCAGGTTGAAGGTCACATAAAGACCGGCAACCTGCAACTGGCAACTGAGGTGAAGGCATGTCGTATGTGAATGAAGTCTTCCGGGGCGCCGTAGCGATCGCCCAGGCGTTTGGCGTGACGCTGAAAGCGCTGCTGTCCAGCCCACTGACGGTGGAATACCCTGAGCAGCCTGCCGCGGTGTACCCGCGCTTCCGAGCACGGCACGAGTTGCGGCGTTACGAGAACGGCCTGGAACGCTGCATCGGCTGCATGCTGTGCGAGGCGGCCTGCCCCACCGGTGCGATCCACGTTGAGGCGGCTGAGAACGATCCAGAGCACCCGACCAGCCCCGGCGAACGCTACGCCAAGGTCTACGATGTCAACCTGATGCGCTGCGTCTTCTGCGGCGATTGTGAGACCGCGTGTCCGGTGGAGGCGGTGGTGCTCGGTCACGATTTTGAGCTGGCAGTGTACAACCGCGCGGGACTGCTCCTGCAAAAAGAGCAGTTGCTGAATCCTAAGGCTCCGAATGTGGTCGTGAGAGCGGAATAGCAGTTCCAGGTTCAAGGCTGAAGGTTGCAAGTCAGCATTTCGCTTCCTTCAACTGTCAACCTCAAACCTTCTGACCGAACGAGGCGTGCATGTTCCTGTTTATCGTTTTCGCACTTATCGCCATCGTCGCCGGGTTGGGCGTGATCCTGAGCCGCAAACCGGTTTACAGTGCGTTGTTCCTGCTGGTGAATTTTGCCACGCTGGCCGCGCTGTACATCATGCTCCAGGCGCAATTCCTGGCCGCGGTGCAAATCATCGTCTACGCGGGCGCGATCGTCGTGCTGATCCTGTTCGTCATCATGCTGATCGGCGGCGGCGAGCTGCGCGATATCCGCGACCCAAACAAGACCCTGCTGCGACGACTGACAGCCCCGCGCGTCACCGGCGCAGTGTTGGCCCTGTTGTTGCTGGCAGCGATCGGCTACGGGCTGATCACCGGCACGTTGAACTCCGCCTCGGGCAGCGCAGCCGCCTTCAACAACGGCAGCGTGCAGGCCATTGCCTCCGTGCTCTACACCGACTACGTGCTGCCGTTTGAGCTGGCCTCCGTGCTGTTGTTGGTGGGGATGATCGGGGCGGTGGTGTTGGCGAAAAACGAGTGAGTGTGGGAGTAACGGAGTATGGGAGTAACGGAGTGTGGGAGCGCGAAAGCCCTCATACTCCCATACCCCCATACCCCCACACAGATCAGAGGGGTCATCATGGTTCCTACTACATATTATCTGATCTTGAGCGCCATCCTGTTCGCCCTCGGCGTCATCGGCGTGCTGGTGCGGCGCAACGTGCTGATCATCTTCATGTCGGTGGAGATGATGCTCAATGCGGTTAACCTGACTTTCGCGGCGCTGTCGAAGCACTTCCTGAGCCTGAACGGCCAGGTCTTCATGCTGATGGCGATGGTTGTCGCCGCGGCCGAGGTCGCGGTGGGCCTGGCAATTGTCATGACCGTCGTGCGGCACCGAGATACGACGAATATCGAGGATGTGAATCTATTGAAGGGGTAGAGCGGGAACGGGTAACCCTGGTGAGTTGGGTCAGTTGGTAAATCGGTAAGTTAGTAAACCAATCCCCAATCTACCGGTCCCCAATCTGCCAACGTGGAGTTCCCATGTTTGAATACGCCTGGTTGATGCTTGCATTCCCCGCGTTGGGGACGTTGATTATTGCGCTGTTCGGCACGCGCTTGGGCAAACGCGTGGTGGGCGTTTTGGCGCCAGCCATGGTCGCGCTGAGCTTCGGCGTGGCGGTCTGGCTATTCGTCACGCTGCTGGGCCTGCCCGCTGAGGAGCGCAGCCATGAGGTGACGCTGTGGCAGTGGATGGCCACCGGCAGCTTCAAGGTGGACGTCGCGCTGCTGATCGACCAGCTTTCGATCACCATGGCGTTGGTGGTCACCGGCGTCGGCTTCCTGATCCACGTCTACTCCGTCGGCTACATGCACGATGACGCCCGTTTCCCGCGCTTCTTCGCCTTCCTGAACTTCTTCATCCTGATGATGTTGACGTTGGTGTTGGCGAACAACTACCTCCTGCTCTACGTGGGCTGGGAAGGCGTCGGCCTGGCATCGTATTTGCTCATCGGGTTCTGGTTTGAAAAACCATCGGCCGCGGACGCGGGCAAAAAGGCCTTCCTGGTCAATCGCATCGGCGACTTCGGGCTGGCCCTGGCCATCATGTTCATCTGGACCGGGCTTGGCTCGCTCCAATTCACCCAGGTTTTCTCCCGGGCGCCTGAGGTCTGGGGGGCCGGCAACGCGACCGTCAAGATCGTGACCATGCTGCTGCTGCTGGCCGCGACCGGCAAGAGTGCGCAGCTCCCACTCTACGTCTGGCTTCCCGATGCGATGGAAGGCCCCACCCCGGTCTCGGCGCTGATCCATGCCGCGACCATGGTGACCGCGGGCGTGTACATGACCGCCCGCTCGGCCGTGCTCTTCGGCCTGGCGCCCACCAGCGCGATGTGGGTCGCGGTCATCGGTGCGGTCACGGCGCTCTACGCCGCCTCCATCGCGCTGACACAGGTCGACCTGAAGCGCATCCTGGCCTACTCCACCATCTCGCAGCTCGGCTACATGTTCCTGGCGGTCGGCGTCGGCGCCTACGCGTCGGGCATCTTCCACCTGGCCACCCACGCGTTCTTCAAGGCGCTGTTGTTCCTGGCCGCCGGCAGCGTAATGCACGGTCTGCACGGCGAGCTCGACATCCGCAAGATGGGCAACCTGCGGGCCAAGATGCCGACCACTTACTGGACCTTCCTGGTCGGCGCGGCCGCGCTGGCGGGCATTCCCTTGCTCTCCGGCTTCTTCAGCAAGGATGAAATCCTGTGGTACGCCTGGCAAAAATCGCCGGTGCTGTGGCTGATCGGCCTGACCACGGCAGCGCTGACCGCGATCTATTCGTTCCGGGCGGTGTTCGTGCCGTTCTGGGGCCAGGAACGTGATAAAAAGCTGCACCATCACGCGCACGAATCACCCAAGGCGATGACAGTGCCGCTGGTGATCCTGGCGATCGGCGCGGCGCTGGCGGGCTACATCGGCCTGCCGCGGCTGTCGCTGATCGAGCATTGGCTGGAGCCGGTCTTCCACGGGAGCGAAACGGCGGCGGCGGTCGCGGGGTCAGCGGAGGCTGCGGCCACGGCCGCGCACAGCCCGATCGAGTGGGTCTTGTTGGGCGTGTCGGCGCTGGTGGCGCTGGGCGGCGCGTACCTGGCGTACCGCGCTTACGTGGTCAACACCGACTGGCCCAAGCGCGTACGTGAATCCCTGGGTTGGTTCGCCCGGTTGGTCGAGAACAAGTACTATGTGGACGAGGCGTACACCGCTATCATCGTCCAGCCGCTGAAGGACATCGCGGGCTGGTTCGCCCGCACGGTGGATCAGCGCGGCATCGATGGCGCCGTGAATGGCGTCGCCTCGGTCACCGGCTGGGTCGGGGCGCAGGCCCGCAAGCTGCAAACCGGCCTGGTGGGGTTGTACGCGCTCTCGATCCTGTTCGGTGCAGTGGCGTTGTTGGCGTGGCTGGTGGTAAGATAGGGAGGGAAGGCATGGTTGGCGGACGACGCTGGACAGTCCATGACCGCTATGGGAATGAGATCTATCTCACTCAAGAGCGGTGGGATCACATAATCGAGCCGATCAATCATCCTGAAATGGCGGACTTTGAAGAACAATTGAAGGATACTGTTCAAACAGGGGAGCGCAGGCAGGATCCACTTAACCCGCGCAAATACCGATATGTCAAGCCGTGCGATAGTTTAGCAGAAGATAATACTCATATCGTCGCAATCGTGCTGTTTGGGTTCAGTGAGGACCAATCGTGGCGACCAGTTGCTAATAACTACATCACAACAGCGTATCAAAAAGAGATCGGGTGAGAGTATGGACAGATCAGTTACCAACTACGATGAGATGAGCGACACGCTCTACGTGTCGTTTGCTCCTGGTGAAAAGGCGACGGGCATTGAGTTGAATGACCACATTCTGCTGCGCATCAACAAAGCTGAACGGCGTGCGGTAGGATTGACGTTTTTTGAGTATTCCCTTCTGGCGCAACGAACTGAATGGGGGATGCGTAGTTTTCCCATGAGCGGCCTGGCTCAACTTTCCAAGGAGCTGCGTCAACTCGTGTTAGAGGTCATCCAACGCCCGCCGGTGAGCGATGTTCTGTCGTTGTCGGCTTACACGCCTTCAGCCGCGGAGACGATTCCGATTACTTGGCTCCATCCTGAGCCTGTCACAGCATGAGAAGCAAAACCGCAGACGAAACCAGCATTTCGCGAGCGCATTCAGTCAGGCAAATCGGCGAGTTCTGGGACACGCATAGCCTGGCCGACTACTGGGATCAGACTCACGTGGAAGAGCACGTCTGAGCCGGTGCTCGTTTACGCCTAGATATGGCCCGCGAGGCCATGTGAGAGCGTGGGACGACCGGGCCGGAGGGGGTCAAAATGGAGACCTGGGAATACTGTAGGGCCGTGGTGACTTCCGTCGGGCTGACTAGTAGTCAGCTCGGCCTGAGAGTCTATTACTACTCGGCTGATGGAAACCATAGAGCTGAAGAGATCTCTCTTGATCCGCGCCCGAAGGTCACAAACGAAAATTGGCGCCTCGTTCTTGGTAGGTGACTGGCACTCTTGGGGCGAGACGGATGGGAATTGGTGACAGTTGAGGGCGTTACCAGTGCAGTTCTGAAGCGCCAGGTAGCCTTGCCATCTTCGCGGTGAGTTATCTATTCGGAAAGATGCTTAGCTCATCACAGCGTTAGGGCGAGCTTTCGCAATCAGCTTGTAGGATCGGTAATCTTTCATGAATCCGCTAAACATTCCATTACTTTCAATCATCACCTTCCTTCCCATCGCCGGGGCCCTGGTGCTGCTGCTCCTGCCGGGCGCTAAGCTCCAGAAATGGTGGGCACTGCTGGTCAGCCTGGTGACGTTCGCCATCTCCTGCCTGCTGTGGGTCTGGTGGCGGGCCGGCGAGGCGGGCATGCAGTTCGTTGAACGCTTCGACTGGGTGCCGCAGTTCAAGATCCAGTATTTCCTGGGCGTCGACGGGCTCAGCCTGTTGCTGGTGCTGCTCACCACTCTGCTGACCGTGCTGGTGCTGCTCTTCTCCTGGGAAGGCATTGAGAAACGGCTGAAATCTTACCTGTTCCTCATGCTGTTGCTCGAAGGCGGCATGATCGGCGTCTTCCTGGCGCTGGATCTGGTGCTGTTCTACGTGTTCTGGGAGCTGACGCTGATCCCGATGTATTTCTTGATCGGCGTCTGGGGCGGCCCGCGGCGGATCTACGCGGCGCTCAAGTTCTTCCTTTACACCCTGACCGGCTCCGCGCTGATGCTGGTCGGCATCATCGTACTTTACTTCCAGGGCGGCACGTTTGACCTGCTGGCGCTGCAAAAGCTGAACCTGGCGCCCAATCTGCAGTTGTGGCTCTTCCTGGCGTTCGGCCTGGCATTCGCCATCAAGGTGCCGCTCTTCCCGTTCCACACCTGGCTGCCCGATGCCCACGTCGAGGCGCCCACCGGCGGCTCGGTGATCCTGGCCGGCGTACTGCTGAAGATGGGCACCTATGGCTTCGTGCGTTTCTGCCTGCCGCTCTTCCCGCAGGCCAGCAAGACGCTGGTGCCGTGGATCGCGACGCTCGCGCTGATCGGCATCATCTATGGCGCGCTGGTGGCGTTGGCTCAGAAGGATCTCAAGTCGTTGGTCGCGTATTCGTCGGTGGCCCACCTGGGCTTCGTGATGCTGGGCGTCTTCGCCCTGAGCGCACAGGGGATCGCCGGTGCGACCTTGCAGATGATCAACCACGGCCTGAGTACGGGCGCCTTGTTCTTGATGGTCGGCATGCTCTACAACCGGCGGCACACCCGGCTCCTGGCCGATTTCGGCGGCCTTTGGAAGCAGATACCGATCTACGGATTCCTATTCCTGATCGTGGCGATGTCGTCGGCAGGGCTGCCGGGGCTGAACGGCTTCGTGGGCGAGTTCAACATCCTGCTGGCGGCTTTCCAGGCCAACAAGGTGTTCGCCGTCTTCGGCACCTTCGGCATCATCCTGGCCGCCTGGTACCTGCTCCGCGCCGTGCGCGAGATGCTGCACGGACCGCTGACCAAGCCCGAAAATGCCGCAATCCCGGATCTCAAGGTGCGCGAGGTACTGACCCTGGCGCCGCTGGTGATCCTGTTCTTCGTCATCGGCCTGTTCCCGAATCTGTTCTTCGACAAGATCAACCCATCCGCGCAAGCGGTGGTAGACGCGCTGAATCGGCAAAATCCGGCAGTGAGTATCGTGGTGGATAAGTGACCGGGGATCAGGGACCAGGGGGCAGGAACCGATAGCCCTCATTCCTAGTCCCTAATCCCGAGTCTCTGGTCCCCAATCGCTCGTCACACCCATGAGAGCAAAACGCATATGACTTTCCCAACTCTCAACCTTCCCGTTATCTCGCCCCAGATCGTTCTGGTGGTGGCCGCGTTGGTCATCCTGATCGCCGACCTTGTGATCGTGCAAAAGCGCATCCTGGGGTGGATCAGCCTGGTCGCGGCCTTGGGCGCCTTGGCGACGGTCTTCACCTACCGCCCGGCCTCGCCCGCGTTCCAGAACATGGCGCTGGCCGATGGCCTGGGGCTGTTTACCACCGCGGCGGTATTGATAGCGGCTGCCCTGGCGCTGCTGCTATCGGTAGAGCGCGTAGCGGACTTCACCCGGCACGCCGGCGCGTACTACGCGCTGATCCTGCTGGCGACAGCCGGCATGACCGCGTTGACGATCGCCAGCGACTTCATGACGATCTTCGTCGCAATCGAAATCCTCTCGTTGGCGCTTTACGTCCTCTCCGGCTTCAACCGACGGGATGCCCGGTCGAGTGAGGCGGCGCTGAAGTATTTCCTGCTGGGCGCGTTCGCCAGCGGCTTCCTGCTCTATGGCATCGCGTTGATCTACGGCGCGACCGGCACGACCAACCTCGCGGCGATTGCCCAGGGCATTGCGCCGCTGTCTGTCTCACTGCCGTTCGCACCCCTGCTGCCGCTGGGCGTGGGCCTGCTGCTCGTTGGGCTTGGCTTCAAGGTAGCGCTGGTGCCGTTCCACATGTGGACGCCCGACGTCTACCAGGGCGCGCCGACGCCGGTGACCGCGTTCATGTCAGTGGGCACCAAAACGGCGTCCTTCGCCGCGCTGATCCGGGTGCTGGCCGCGCTGGGCAGCCATGACCGGCCCTGGCTGCTGGCCTTGGCGGGCCTCGCGGTGCTGACCATGACGCTGGGCAACCTGGCAGCCCTGCGCCAGACCAGCCTCAAACGCATGCTGGCCTATTCCAGCATCGCACACGCCGGCTACATCGTGACCGGTCTGGCCGCGGGCAACCCGCGGGGCGCCGAGGGCGCGCTCTACTACCTGCTGGCATACACCTTTATGAACCTGGGCGCGTTCGCCGTGCTGTTGGCTGTGCAGCGCCGAGAAGAAAACGACGTCTCGGTCGAGCGGCTGCACGGGCTGGCGGCCCGTCAACCGGTGCTCGCCGTGTTGATGGCGCTCTTCATGTTCTCGCTGGCTGGCATCCCGCCGCTCGCCGGCTTCTTCGCGAAGCTGTACGTCTTCAGCGGTGCGGTGGAGGCCGGGCTGGCCTGGCTGGCGATCGTCGGCGTGATCAACAGCGCCATCGGCGCATACTACTATCTGCGCGTGACGGTTGCGATGTTCATGTCTGAGCCGGCCGCGGATGCAGCCGAAGCGCCGAAACCGGGCTGGCCCGTCATGGCGACGATCGCCATCGCGGCCCTGGCGACCCTGCTGCTGGGCATCTGGCAGTTCCCGTGGATGCAAAGCATCATCCAGGCGGTGAGCACGCTGGCGCTGCGATAAAACCGGGAATTAATTAGACAAAATGGGCCTGCATTCAGCAGGCCCATTTTGTTATCTAAAAGCCGTCAGTCTGTCATGCCGCGATCGGAAGCGGCTGGATGCGTACCAATTCATTGCGGTGTTTCCGCTCGACCTCCCAGAGATCTCTAGCCTGTTGCGCTCTCAGCCAAAACGCAGGCGAATTGCCGAACAAGCGAGACAAACGCAAAGCCATCAGTGATGTGATCGCTCGCTCTTCTCTTAGCAACTCATGGATCGTCTGGCGCGAAACACCGAGAGCTGTCGCTAATGCAGCAGCAGTCAGGCCGTAGTCAGGCATAAAATCCTCGCGCAACATCTCTCCAGGATGTGTTGGAGGAATCTGGCGCGGCTCCGTATTCATAATTTCCATAGCCTGCTCCTTAATGATAATCCGTGATCTCAACATCATACGCATCGCCGTTCACGAAGCGAAAGCAAACGCGCCATTGGTCGTTAACCGAGATCGAGAACTGTCCTTCGCGATCGCCCTTCAAAGCATGTAGGTGATTGCTCGGCGGCACTTTGAGATCGTTCAGGTCGCTTGCCAGATCAACGTATTCCAGCCTGCGTAACGCCCGTTTCGCCAGGTCGGGTGGTAAGCGTTTGGATGTGCCCGTGGCGAAAAATCGCTGGGTTTCTCTATCGGCAAACGTCTTAATCATAAGTTCATTGTAACGCGTTACGTGACACTTGTCAAAGCAATCGAACAACAGTGAGCAAAATTTGGCTTGACACAGCAGCAGATACGTGCATAATTGCGGCACGCACTGTTAAACTGGATTCGCTGCGAGGAGGCCTGAGGATCTCGCTATGTCAGACAACGCTATGCTTCTCCTGACCAACGCCATCGTCCTGACCATGGACGAGGCCCTGACCCAATACGAGCCCGGCGCAGTCGCCGTGCAAGACGATCGCATTGTCGCGGTCGGCCCCGAGAGCGACCTGCGCGGCCAATTCCCGGCCGCCCAGGTTATCGACTGCGGTGGCAAGGTGCTGATGCCCGGGCTGGTAAACGCGCACGGCCACGCGGCGATGGTGCTGCTGCGCGGCCTGGCCGACGACCTGCGCCTGGACGTCTGGCTGCTCGGCTACATGATGCCGGTCGAGCGGTCGTTCGTCTCGCCGGAGTTCGTGCGGCTGGGCACCCAACTCGCCTGCGCCGAGATGATCCGCTCCGGCACAACGTGTTTTGCCGACATGTACTACTTCGAGGACAGCGTGGCGCAGGCCACAGCCGACGCGGGGCTGCGCGGGGTGTTGGGCCAGACCGTGATGAAGTTCCCCGCGCCGGACGCCGCATCGTATGAGGAGTCGGTAGAGCTGGCGCGTGCGTTCCTGCGGGCGTGGCGGGGCCACCCGCTGATCATGCCTTCGGTCGCGCCGCACGCGCCCTACACCTGCCCCCCGGAGGTCCTGCGGGCCTGCACTGCGCTGGCGGTCGAGTTTGACGTGCCCATGCAGATTCACCTGGCCGAAACCGCCCTGGAAGTGACCAACTGCCAGGCCGAAAACGGTATGACGGTGATCCCGCACGTCGAGCAGCACGGTATCTTCGGCGCCAAGGTGGTGGCCGCACACTGCGTCCACGTGGATGGCCGCGAGATCCAGACGCTGCGACATTACAACGCCGGAGTCAGCCACAACCCGTCCTCGAACCTCAAGCTCGCTTCGGGTTTCGCGCCGGTGCGCGATATGCTCAAGGCCGGGCTGGCCGTGGGCATCGGCACCGACGGCGCGGCCTCCAACAACGACCTGGACATGTTTGAGGAGATGCGGTTGGCAGCGCTGGTGGCAAAGAGCGCCAACAACGACCCCACCGTCCTGCCCGCGGCGCAGGCCGTGGCGATGGCTACCCGGCTGGGCGCGCGGGCGCTGCACATGGAGGCGTTGATCGGCTCGCTGGAGCCGGGCAAGCGCGCCGACCTGATCCTGGTGGACATTGCCGCGCTCCACAACACGCCCCGTTTCCGCCGCGAGCCGGAGGGTATTTACGCGCAGTTGGTGTACGCCAGCCACGCGGGCGACGTCACCGATGTCATGGTGAACGGCCGGTGGGTCATGACAGACCGGCAGTTAAAAACCCTAAACGAAGCGGATCTACTGACCCAGGCCAAGGAGTATGCCCGGCGCATCGACGCGTTCCTCATCGAGCGCGAGCAGTCGGTGCTCTCAAAACTGGTCGCGATCGGCGGCGCGCAGGAGGGGGAGAGCTTCGAGGTGCAGGCCAAGGCCCGCCTGGCCGATCCCGCCCCAGCGCTGGCTGCTCTGGCCATGCCCGACCTGGAGATCCTGCACGAGCGTCACTACCGAGAATACGATACCTACTTCGCCTTTGCCGATCCGGCCCAGGGGCAGTTGCGCTACCGCGAGGACGAATTCATTGACGCCGAGGGCAAGGTCAGCAACGTGCGCTCCCGTCTGACGCTGCTGGGCCCGGCGCGCGAGGGGCGCTTCGAGAGCGACGTGCTGCTGTCGCGCAGCCGCTTCCTGGCGCCGGCCACGCACAGCCTGCGCTTCTATCGCGAATATTTCAAGCCGGCCCGCGAGGTGTTCATCCAGAAGGATCGCCGGCGCTGGCGCGTGCTCTTCCGCGGCACCGAGTTTTACGTCAACCTCGACCGGATCGAGCAACCGGATCTGGGCTACTTTATCGAGGCCAAGAGCCGCACCTGGAGCCGCCGCGACGCGGAGCACAAGGCCGAGCTGGCGCGCGAGCTGCTGGCGAGCCTGGGGGTGGCGACCGAGAATACGGTGACGGAGGATTACGTGCAGATCGCGGGTGGGGAATGAGCGCCGTACGTATTGCGAGATCATGCTCCTTGCAGTATACTGGCGCTGTCGCCATCACATTTCTCGCCGCGCGGCGGGAGCTACGATTTCATGAAGGGCCGCGCAGCTCCGAGAGGGACTCAGATGTTGCTTGACCAGGTTGCCACACGGCTCAATACCACGCCTGAGCAGCTCGAACGCGATAGCTTGCGTGTCTATCTAGAACGCAAGCTGCGCCTTACGGAGAGTGAGCTGTTCTTGCTAGCCGAGCGGTACGGCGTACGAACGGTGTTTGATCTCGACGCGGCTGTTCAGGCCGGTCGATTCCATGAGCCGGAGGCCTTCGAAGACTACTTCCGCTTTGATTACCTGGAAGGCGAACGGGAGTCGTTGCGCGAGCTGTTGAGCCAACTATGACGGTTACGCTTGAAGATTTCCGCCGTATTGCCGAGATCGAGTTCGGCAGCCTGGTGGCGGACAGCCAACCTCTCGGCGAGAAACTCCGCCTGTTCCTCGGCGATAGTAGCTACGTGGACCTCTGGCTTTCCCGTCGCCTGCACGAGCGCTTCGGCTTCCACTGGGAACGCCGGCATCTGGATGGAACGTTCTATCGCTACGACAACTTCCCCAACACGGCCTGGCGCGACATCGTCAGCTACCCTTACCATTTCCATGATGGCTCACAGGATGAGGTAATCTCAACGCCCTTCTCGACCGATCTGCTGACCGGTTTTCGTGAGTTCATGCGTTTCGTTGCGGTTAAGATCAGCAGCGACTCTGAACCTGGATCGCATCGGCCAGCCTGACTTGGGCCACTTCATCGAGGAGAAGAGCCGCACCTGGAGCCGCCGCGACGCCGAGCATAAGGCCGAGCTGGCGCGCGAGCTGTTAGCCTGCCTGGGGGT
>JAPKMS010000437.1 GCA_026645775.1 Anaerolineae bacterium | reverse complement strand
TCCACGTCGGTGGACTTTGTGAAGGTAGGCGCAGTTTCAACTGCCGGCAGACGCCGTTGGCCGCAACATGAAATCTCCCTCGATTATCGTGTGGGCATGTTGCGTTCCGTGGGTACCAAAGGAGGTAACCTATGCGCAAGGTCCAGCTACTGGCATCGACACTGCTCTTGGTGACGCTCTTAGCCATCCCGGCCCTGAGCGCTTCGGCTGAACCGGCACAGACCGCGGGCGGATCCGGCTGTGCTGTGTTCTACACGGTGAAATGGGGCGACACCCTCTCGTGGATTGCCGTGCGTTTCGACACCACGGTGGCCAACCTGGCCAGCCTCAACGGCCTCACGAACCCGGATCGGATCTTGGCGGGCTCGACCTTGTGCGTGAAAGAGCAGCCGGCGGGCTTCTTCTACACGGTCAAGCGAGGCGACACCCTGACCCGGCTCTCGGTGCAGTACGGCTGGCCGGTCAAGTACCTGGTTGAACTCAACAAGATCAAGGATCCGAACAAGATCTATATTGGCCAGGTGCTGTTCATCCCCAACCATTGAAAAGACGGAGTCGGGACATGCAAAGGCCCCGGAAGCCTAAAACGGCTTCCGGGGCCTTTACAATTTGCGGCCCGGTTCTCCGGAGCGGACGCTACGCCGGCGCCGGTCAGAGGTCGCCCTGCAAATTTTGTGCTTCCAACAGCGTGCGATAGGCCTGCATCGCGGCGTCTCCGGTGAGGAGCGCGGCGCGGGCGGCTGCCCAATCGGTCGGCCGCATCTCGACGATCCAGCCGTCGCCGTACGGATCGGCAATGAAAGCCTCAAGGTTGCTTTCGGCCAGCGCATTGGCCCGTTCCACCACCCCGGTGAACGGAGCGGCGAGGGGGCCAATATACTTGAGACTCTCCACCATCGCCACGCTCTTGCCCTGCGGCACCTCTTGGCCCAGAGTCTTTGGCCGCACGCTGATGGCGACCAGCGAGTGCCGCAACAGCTTGTAAACCACCGGGGTCAGCCCTACCCGAGCCAGCCCTTCGCCGATCGGACGCACCCAGACGTGCTTATCGACGAGATAGTAGAGATCTTCGGGAAATTCAAACCCGTTCAGTTTCATGGCTTGATGACGACCGGCATACCGATATACGCCACATCGTACAGCATTTTGGCGTTGACATTGTCCAACATGACGCAGCCGAAAGTGATCGGCGTGCCCACGTAGCCGGTCCACACTTGAACACCGGTCTTGGCGTTCCAGGGCAGGCCGTGGATGCCGTTTTCGCTCGCGCCGGCCCAATAGATGCCCAGCCAGTACGGCATCCAGATGTTCCAGGTGGAGCCAAAAGCCTTGACCATCTTGGATTGGATGCGGAACGTGCCCGTGCGCGTGCCGGAACCGGTGCGGCCGGTGGAGCAGACCCATTTGGCAATCACCACGTCGCCCCGATAGAGCCAACAGCGCTGCTGCGAAATGCTGACCACAAACTTCGTCGGTTGACCCAAAACGCTGGCGCCGCTGCTATCACCCGCTTTGGGGATCAGCAGCCGCGTTCCCACCGTGATATTATTCGCGTTGGGGAGGCTATTGGCGGCAACGAGGGCCGAGACGGTGGTGCCAAAGCGCTGCGCGATCTGGCCCAACGTATCGCCCGACTTCACGACATAGACCGTTGGCCCGGCCGCGGCCTGGGTCGCGGTCGGCTTGGGTGCGGTCGAGGCGGGAATGATCAGCTTCTGCCCCACCCAAAGCAGATCGGGGTTGCGGATGCCGTTGGCTTCAATGATCGCCGCCGTGGTGACCCCGTACTGGCGCGCAAGCTTTTCCAGCGTGTCGCCCAATTGCACGGTATGCGTGCCCGTCGTGCTGGCAGCGGCGGGTGACGTCGCTGTGCCGGACATCGGTGCGCTGGTCGGAGCGACTGCGCCGGCCGGCGTGGCGGATGCAGGGACCGGTGTGGCCGTGTTGACCGGCAAAACAGGGGCCGGAACCGCCGTGGCCGTGTTGGCCGGCGCCGGCGCGGCGGTTGCGCTGGCGCCCCCGACCGGGATGATCAACTGCTGCCCCGGGTAGATCACATCGGGATTGGCCAAATTGTTGGCACGGACAATGGCCCCGATGCTAACGCCGTATTGGGCCGCAATGGCGCGCAGGCTGTCGCCCGACTGCACGACGTAGATAGTCGCATCCTGGAAGGGCCGCGCAGCCGGCGCGGCGTGTGAAGTGAGGGGTGCGGCCACCCAGCCGGTGCTCACCAGGGCCATCAACAGCCACAAAGCCAGCCAAAGGCGCATCCGCCGGCCCGCTTCAGACTTTGTCAGCATCTCGACCTCCCAAACCCCGGCCTGCATTCTCGCCTGGAACGCAGGATCGGGTGTAAAATACCCCTGCAAACATGCGCAAGAATACCCGAAACCGCGCGCAGTGTCAAGGCACACGAAACGGGGCATCTATAAATTCCGATTGCAAATCACAAACGCCGCAGGCTGAGAGGCTTCCGATCATGCAACCCTGGCGAACCCTGGCGTCCCGCCCATTGCTCAACCGTGAGCCCTGGCTCACCGTCTGGGAGGAGCGCGTCCAACTCCCCAACGGCCTGATCATCCCCGACTACCTGCGCGCCCGCGCCCGCGACTATGCGATGGTGGTCGCCGTGTTGGCTGACGGCGCCATCCCGCTGGTGCGCCAATACAAGCACGGTGTCGGACGTCCGTTGTACGATCTGCCCGCGGGCTACCTGGATGGACCGGAGGAACCGC
>JAPKMS010000060.1 GCA_026645775.1 Anaerolineae bacterium | reverse complement strand
TGAGCCCCGCGGAGGCCGCGACGCAGCGCGCGGGCGGCACCTGGTCGCAGATGTTTGATCTCGACGGCCTGGTAAACCGGTCGCAGGTCGCCTCGGCGGTGACGTGGCTGCTGCTGGTGGAACTGTTGGGCCTGATCGCGTTCCCCATCGCGTTTGTGGCGTTGCGCGGGCTCGGGGATCGGGGCTACGGGGTCAGTAAGATCCTGGGCGTGCTGGCGCTGGCCTGGCTGAGCTGGATCGGGCCGAGCCTGAAGATCGTGCCGTACGAGCGGTGGTGGATCGTGCTCTGCCTGGGCCTGCTGATGGGCATCTCGGCGGCGATTGCCTGGCGGCGGCGGGCCGCGTTGGCGCGCTTCGTGCGCAGCCGCGGCGCGCTGCTGCTGACCGAGGAGGCGGTCTTCCTGGCGCTGTTCGTGCTGTTCCTGCTGGTGCGCATCGGCAACCCCGACCTGTGGCACCCGGCGCGCGGCGGCGAGAAGCCGATGGATTTCGCCTATCTCAACGCGGTGATCCGGTCTACGACCTTCCCGCCGTACGATCCGTGGCACGCGGGCGGCTTCATCAACTACTACTACTTCGGGTTCGTCATCGTCGGCACGCTGATCAAGCTGACCGGCATCGTGCCGTGGGTCGCCTACAACCTGGCCGTGCCGACCTTGTTCGCGCTGACCGGCGCGGGCGCGTTCTCGGTCGCCTTCAACCTGGCCGATGGCGATCGGGACACCGAGTTTCCCGGCGAAGAGGCGGCCTACGGTGGGCTGCGCATCGGCTCGCTGCTGGCCGGGTTGGCAGGCGTCTTCTTCGTGGCGGTTATCGGCAACTTCGGCAATCTCAAGCTGCTCGTGGATCAGTTCGCCGCGCGGGCCACGTCCGCATTTACGGGCGGCGCCCTGGCCAAGCTGCTGGCTGCGGCATCGGGCCTGATCGCCGTGGTGAGCGGCAAAACGCAGCTCGACTTCCCCAACGATTGGTGGTTCTGGAACGCGTCGCGGGTCATCCCCGACACCATCAACGAATTTCCGTTCTTCACCTTCACCTATGCCGACTTGCACGCGCACATGATCGCGCTGCCCTTGACGCTGCTGGCCCTGGCCGCGACGGTCGCCCTGGTGCGCCTGGCCCCGGCGCCGCGCGGGGCGGGGCCGGCCGCCACCGTTCAGGAACCATCGCCGTGGTGCATCACGATGGGCGAGCTTCTGCCGATCGTGCTGCTGGGCCTGGTGCTGGGTGCGCTGCGGGCCACCAACACCTGGGATTTCCCGACGTACACCCTCGCCGGCCTGGCCGCGCTCATTGTCCTGGAGGCCGCACGACGATCGCGCATGGCCTGGCCCTCGGCGCTGGATGAGCGGCTGGCGTTCGTGTTCCGGTCCGTCGTCGCGGTGCTCTGGCGGGCCATCCTGCTCCTGGTCGTGGCGACCGTGACGTTCTACCCGTATACCAAGAACTATGCCACCGCGTACGCCGGCCTGCAGGCCTGGAACGAGGCCAAGACCCAGATTTCGGACTATCTGACGGTGCATGGGTTCTTCCTCGCGCTGGGGCTCATCTATCTCATCGCCGAGCTCAGGAGCCAGGTGCGCAGGTGGCAGCTCCCCGACTGGTTGGGCGAGGCGTGGCCGTTCATTCTCGTGTTGGGCGGGGTGCTCCTGGCCGGCGGGTGGGCGATGGGCGTCCGGGTCTGGCTGATCGCGCTGCCGCTCTTCATGTTGGCGGTGCTGCTCGCGTTCGGGCGGGATCTGCCGGCCGCGCGGCGCTTGGCGTTGCTGTTGCTCGCCCTGGCGCTGGCGGTCACGATGGGCATCGAGATCATCCGGCAGCGGGACGACATCGGCCGGATGAACACCGTTTTCAAGTTTTCGATGCAGGCCTGGGTGCTCTTCGGTGTGAGTACGGCGTATGGGCTGGCGGGTTGGGTCAGCCGCGCGGTGACGTGGCGGCCGGGCTGGCGGCGGCTGGCTGTGGGCGTGACCGCGGTGCTGTTCGCTGCGACGCTGCTCTATCCGCCCTTCGCCGCGCGCGCCAAGATGCGCGATCGCTTCTCGGCCGAGGCTTCCCCGCGCGGTTTAGATGGCATGGCCTACATGGATCGGGCGGTCTACGCCGATAACGGCCAGGATATGCGCCTGGCCGATGATAAAGCGGCCATGCTGTGGCTGCTGCGCAACGTCGAGGGCTCCCCCGTGATCCTCGAAGGTCAGGTGGTCGAGTACCGTTGGGGCAGCCGGTTCAGCATCTACACCGGGCTCCCCACGGTGCAGGGGTGGAACTGGCATCAGCGCCAGCAGCGATCGGTGGTGCCCCAGGTGGTGGAGCGCCGCGTGGGCCAGGTCCAGGAGATCTACAACACGGTCGACCTGGCGCGGGCGCAGAAGTTGTTGGATACCTACGGGGTGAGCTACGTGATCGTCGGCGCGTTGGAGCGCGCCTATTACACCGCCGAGGGCCTGGCGAAGTTCGAGACGTTGGTCGGCCAGGGCTATCTGCGGCCGGTCTACACCGGCGGCGCGGTGACGATTTACGAGGTGGTTGGCCGCGGCTCGCCGGTGCAGTCGCCCGTCACCACGACCGTCGGTCCGCAGCCGGCGCCCACGCCGACGCCTGGGCTGCCATCGGCCGCGCCCCTGGAGTCTGTGCTGCCCACAGCCGACGCGTTCACGTCGCCGCAGAAGTAATCCGAACGGATACGAGATAATCCGAGTGCCTAACTCACCCTTCCGCCGGCAGACTTTGGTGTGCGTGGCGCTGCTCGTTGTGCTGGTTGCCGCGGGCGGCGCGCTCCGCTTCACCCACATCGACTGGGATCAGGCCCAGCACGTCCACCCCGACGAGCGTTTTATCGTGTGGGTGGCCGACACGCTGGCCTGGCCCGGCTCGTTGTTGGCTGCCCTGGACCCCGAACGCTCCGCACTCAATCCGTTCCGCTGGCCGGCCGGGGGCGACGACGCCTCGTTGGCCGGGCAGGCGCGTAACTATGCCTACGGTCATTTTCCCCTCTATCTGTTGGTGGGCGTCGCACACGCGGCGCAGGCTGTGGCGGTCTGGATGGGCGAGACCACGATCATCTTTCCCGCTTTCCTGCAGCCGTTCCAGGTGCTCGGCCGGCATTTAGCCGAGTACAACAACCTGGCGCTGGTCGGCCGGGCGCTCTCGGCTGTGGCTGACCTGGGCACGCTGCTGTTAGTCTATGCGTTGGCGCGGCAGGCCGCCGTGCGGGGCCGACCGGCGGCTGCGGCCGCGGGGCTGCTGGCCGCAGCCGCGTACGCTTTCGCCGTGCTGCCGATCCAGCTCAGCCACTTCGCGACCGTGGATGCGGTGCTGACCTTTTGCGTCACTGCGGCGGTGGCGCTGGCTGTGCGTTGGGCGACCGCCGCCACGGGCGGCTGGGCGAGCTGGCTGGCTGCGGGGGCTTTTACCGGGCTGGCGGTTGGCTCCAAGTTCAGCGCCGTGCTGCTGGCGGCGCCCCTATTGGCGGCCGCGCTCTACCGGCGGCCCGCCGGTTCCGCGTGGCGCCAGGCGCGCAGCGTCATTGGCCGGCTGGCCGCCGCGGCTGGGGTCGCCGCTGCGGTGTTTGCCATCACCAACCCCTTCGCGCTGATCGAGTTCCCGGCATACGTCCGGCAGATCGTGGCGCAGAACGCGATGGTCAGCGGCGTCATGGATGCGCCGTACACCCGGCAATACATCGGCACGCTGCCGTACGCGTACTTCATCCGGCAGCTCAGCCAGTGGGGGTTGGGTTGGCCGCTGGGCCTGGTCGCGTGGGGCGGCCTGGGCTGGGCGATCGTCAAGGCCGGCCGGCGGCAGGCCAGCCCGGCGTCCGTTGTGATGCTGGCTTGGGCGCTGCCGTATTTTGCCGTGACAGGCGGCTTCCATACCAAATTTCTCCGCTACATGGCCCCGCTGCTGCCGGCCCTGCTGATCTTTGGCAGCCAGGCGGCAGTTGCAGGCTGGCATTGGCTGGCTGCGCGTTGGGGCGTCCGTGGGCGCGTCGCATGGGCCGGACTGGCCGCGCTCACGGCGGCCATCACCGTGGGCTGGGCGCTGACCTTCGTTGGCGTCTACGGCCAGGAGCACCCGTGGATCCAGGCCTCCCGCTGGATTTACGAGCAGATCCCGGCCGGCAGCAAGCTGCTCACCGAACATTGGGACGACGCGCTGCCGCTGACCCTCGACGAGTTGGCCGATCGGCCCGCGCCCCGCACCTACGAGCGTGTCGAGCTGCCGCTGTGGGACCCGGACACGCCGGATAAGCTCGATGCGCTGGTGGCGGAACTCAGCACGGCGGACTACATCGTGCTCGCCAGCAACCGCCTGTACGCACCGATGCAACGTCTGGGCGACCGTTACCCGATGACCAGCCAGTATTACCGCCTGCTATTCGATGGTGGCCTGGGCTACGAGCGCGTGCGCGAGTTCACCGCCTACCCGCGCGCCTTGGGCATGACGGTGCGCGACGACAGCGCAGACGAGAGTTTCACGGTGTACGATCATCCGCACGTGCTGGTGTTCGAGAACACGGGGCGGTTGAAGCCGGAACTGCTGCGGGCCCGGTTGGGGCGATATTTGCCGACCACCGTGTCATTGGCCCAGCGTGCGCCGGGGCTGGCGCGGCCGCGGCCGCAGGCCCCCGCTCCCGACGCGCCGTTGACCCTGGCGCAGCCCGTGGACACGCTCCCGGTCGTCGCCGATTTCCGCTGGAACCGGCTGGCCAGCGAATCGGTCCCAGTGGCGGTGCTGTTGTGGTGGCTTGTCATCGGCCTGTTCGGCTGGCTGGCGTGGCCGCTGCTCTTCCCCTTGCTCCGCGGCCTGCGAGATCGCGGCTACGGGCTGGCGCGGGCTGCCGGCTGGCTGTTGATCGGCTGGGCGCACTGGCTTGGCGTGAGCCTGGGACTGTGGCAAAACCGCCTGGGCGCCATCGCCGCAATCACAGGGGTGCTGGCCGTGGCCGGGCTGGCCGCGGGGTGGGCGCAGCGCCGCCGGCTGGCAGCGTTCTGGGCCGAGCGCCGCCGGCTGCTCTTGGGCGAGGAAGCGGTCTTTGCAGTCGCGTTCCTGGCATTTGTCGGCGTGCGCCTGCTGAACCCCGATCTGTGGCAGCCGTGGAACGGGGGCGAGAAATTCATGGAGTTCGCGTTCCTCAACGCGACCCTCCGCAGCCCCGGCTTCCCGCCGTACGACCCGTATTTCGCCGGCGGCACCCTCAACTACTACTACTACGGCTTCTACCTTGTCACGCTGCCCATCAAGCTGACCGGCATCGCGTCTGAGGTCGCGTTCAACCTGGCGGTGCCGGGGCTGTTTGCGCTGACTGCGGTCGGCATCTTCAGTGCGGCCTACACCCTGGCCGCAGGGATCACGCGCCGGGGCGGTGAGGCGCGGCCCGCGGCCATCGCGCTGCTGTCGACGACGCTGGCGCTGCTGATGGGCAATCTGAGCGGGTTCGGCTGGTTGATGCGTAGCCTGGGCCAATGGGTCCGCGGTGGTGCGGCGCTGGCCTTCGATTATTGGGGTGCCAGCCGGGTTATCCCCGCCACGATCAACGAGTTCCCGCTGTGGACCTTTACCTTTGCCGATCTGCACCCACACCTCATCGCCATGCCGTTCGGGATGTTGGTGGTGGGGTTGGCGCTGAACTGGGTGATTGGGGATCGGGAATCAGGGGCCAGGGATCAGGAGCCAGGGGCCGGGGATCAGGAACCAGGGACCGGGGATCAGGAGCCAGGGGCCAGGGGCCAGGGATCAGGGGCCGGGGATCAGGAGCCAGGGACTGGGGATCAGGAACTGGGCGCGCGTTGGCCAATTCCTAGTCCCCGTTCTCCAGTCCTCAGTCCCCATTCCCTTGTTCCCTTGTCTACTTATCTCCTCCTCACCCTCTCCCTCGGCGCCCTGGGTGCGATCAACACCTGGGATCTGCCGACCTATGCGCTGCTGGTGATCGGGGCGCTTGGGCTGGCGGGCTGGCGGGCGCGGCGCTGGCAGGCGTTGATGGGCGCGCTGTTGCTGGCGGTGCTGACGGTGGCGCTGGCTGTCGCAGCCTACCTGCCGTTCTACACCCACTACCAGGCGCAGGTTGGCGGCGGGACGGAGTCCGTGATCGGCCGGTTCCTTGGCTGGATCCATGCATCAAGCCCGCTCAAGCCCTGGCTCAACATCTGGGGCGTGTTTCTCTTCATGGCGTTGAGCTATGGGTGGGCCGAATTGCGGGGTGACGGGCGCAGCCGGGCCGTGGCGGCCGAGGCCATCCAGCCGGCCGACCGCAAATGGCTGATCGGTTTGCTGGCGTTGGTGGGCGTGCTGGTGCTCCTGGCCGGCATGGGGCGGCCGACTGCGGCGCTGGCCGCACTGCCGCTGTGTCTGGCGCTGCCCCTGGCCCTGCGCCGCCGCGCCGCGGCCGAGGATGCGTTTGTGGCGTGGCTGCTGGTGATGGGGCTGGCTATCGTCGCCGGCACCGAGCTGATCTATCTGCGCGACTTCCTCGAAGGCGGCGACTGGTACCGGATGAACACGTTGTTCAAGTTTTCCGTGCCCGCGTGGCTGCTGCTGAGCGTGGCCGGCGGGGTCGTGCTGGCGAAGCTGTGGGCCCGCGCCCGGCGGGCCGCCGCGTGGGTGGGGCTGCCCTGGCAGGTCGCGACCGCGGCGCTGTTGGCCGTGAGTTTCATCTTCCTGGCCGTGGGCGTGCGCACGCGGATCGAGGATCGTTTCCCCGGCGCGCGGCCCGCGTTCGGCACGTTGGATGGCACGGCCTACATGACCGTCGGCAGCTACACCTGGCCGAGCAGCGACTCCGTCATCACACTCAACGGCGAGCGCTACGCCATCCGTTGGCTGTTCGACCACGTGACCGGCTCGCCGGTGATCGCTGAGGCGCCGGCCGGCAGCTACGAGGTGCAGGGCGGGGCGGTGGGTTACGATTACTACCGGGCCGGCGGGCTGCGCGTCGCTAGCCTCACCGGTTTTCCTACCTTTGTCGGCCAACACCAATCTGAGCAGCGCCCCGGCGACCAGGTGGGCCCGCGCACCGATCTGGGGCAGGAATTCTTCCAGACAACCGACATCGCGCGGGCGCGTGAGCTGACGGACGACCTGCGGGTGGGTTACGTCTACGTGGGCCGGCTGGAGCAGATCCTGTTCAGGGAGGAGAGCCTGCGCAAGTTCGAGGTGATGGCGGAGTTGGGCGATCTTGCAGTCGTCTACCGCAATGCGGATGTGACGATCTATCGGGTCGTCCGATGAGTGACGGTGTTCAGGGCAAGATTTAGTGTATGACTTTTTGCGGCTTTCGGGAGTCATGCTATAGTCAGTCCCCGAAAGCCAATGGATCCAAAGTTCGCATCCTTTGACCAGGCTATGGCTTAGTCGTTATCTTATTGGTTAGGACGTGTCAATGCTGGCTGTGATTCTCTGGTGGCTGGTGATCCAGCTCTTTGCCCTGGCCGCGCTGCCGCTGGCCTGGACGTTGTTCGCCCGGCTGCCGGGCCGCGGCTACCCCTTTGCGAAGGCGCTCGGGCTGTTGTTGGTCTCGTTCGTCGTTTGGCTCGGCGCAAGTTTCCGCGTGCTGCCGAACGCGGTCGGCGGGATCCTGGCGGCGCTGTTGGCCGTGACCGCGCTCTCGGTCTGGCTGGGGCGCGCAGGGCTGAGCCGCGGGGCGGGGGGCGAGCGGCCTCTCTTCGGCTGGTTGCGCGCCCACTGGCGTCTGGTGTTCGCGACCGAGCTGCTGTTCCTGCTGGTACTGGTCGGTTGGGCGGCCTTCCGCGCGTATAACCCCGATATCTCAGGCACCGAGAAGCCGATGGAGCTTGCCTTCATCAACGGCGTCTTGGGCAGCACGTTCTTCCCGCCGCAAGACCCCTGGCTCGCGGGCTACAGCATCAGCTACTACTACTTCGGCTATGTCATGCTGGGCGTCCTGATCCGATTGACCGGTGTGCTGCCGGAGGTCGGGTTCAACCTGGGCGCGGCGTTGTGGGTCGCCCTGACCCTGATCGGCGCGTTCGGCGTGGTGTATGACCTGGTGCGGCTCGCCGGGAGCCGGACGCCGGAAGCCGGCAGCGACGAGCACGGCAGGAGCAATCCGCAGTCTGAGCGCCGCGGCATCCGTTACGGGCTGCTGGGCGCGCTGTTTGTCGGTGTGATGGGCAATCTGGAAGGGATCATCGAGCTGGCGTACCACAAGAGCCTGGTCCCGCTGAGTTGGATTCAGTGGCTCGATATCAAGGGGCTGACCGACAGCGCACCATCGGGCGGCCTGACGGGCGGTTTCTGGTGGTGGTGGCACGCGTCGCGCGTGATCCACGACAAGGACCTGTTGGGCAACTCGATCGAGGTCATCGACGAGTTCCCCTTCTTCAGCTATCTGCTCGGTGACATGCACCCGCACGTGCTGGGCTTGCCCTTCGTGCTGCTGGCGATTGCGCTGGCGCTGAATTTGTTGTTGACGGCCCGTCGCTGGCAGCCAGCCTCCGAGACCACCGATCAAACTTCACGGCTCACGCTGCACCTTTCGCGTTTCTGGCGTTCCTTGGGCGAGCTCACCGGACTGGGGACGCCCGGCATCCTGCTGAGTGCGGTGATCTTGGGTGCGTTGGGCTTTTTGAACACCTGGGATTTCCCGATCTACCTCGCCCTGGCCACCCTGGCGTTGGGCGTGGGATTGGCGCAGCAAGCTGGGATCACGTGGGGTGTGGCCGGCCGCACGGGGGCGGCCGGCGTCGTCTTCGCGCTGCTGGGCTGGCTGTGCTACCTGCCCTTCTACATCGGGTTCCAGTCGCAACTGGGCGGCCTGCTGCCAAACCTGCTCTTCCCGGCGCGCTTCAGCCAGTTTTTTGTGATGTTTGGGCCGTTCCTCATCGTCACTGTCGCTTTCCTGCTGCTCGCCGGCCGCAGCGCGCCTTCCCGCCGGGTGCTGCGGGGCATGCTGGTCGCGCTGCCGTGGCCGCTGCTCATCCCGGTGCTCCTGCTGGGCCTGATCGTCCTGGGGCTGGCAGTCCTGCCGCAGGGGCAGGCCTACATTCAGGAGGTGCTGGCCAACCCGGCGGTGCAGGCCAACATCGGGTCCAGCACGCTCCGTGACCTGGTGGGCCTGATTGTCCGGCTGCGCCTGGCGACGCCGTGGACCTACCTCGCGTTGGCCCTGCTGATCGCGTGGGCGGCCGGCGTGCTCTGGGCGCACCTGGGCAGCGCCGACAGGGGGCCGGGTGGGCAGGACGATGCGGGCGCCCTCGATCGCCCGGTCACCGTGCCACCGCGTCGCCCCATCCCCGTCGATTCATTTGCCGTGATCATGATCGGTATCGCGCTGCTGCTGACACTCGTCCCGGAGTTCATCTACCTGCGCGACCTGTTTGGCAACCGTATGAACACGGTGTTCAAGTTCTACTACCAGGCGTGGGTGCTGTTGGCGCTGGCGTCGGCGTACGGGCTGAGCCGGCTGGCCGAGCGGGAGACCCCTGTTGCCCTCAAGGCGCCGGCACTGCTGCTGGCCGGGCTGCTGGTTTTGGCCGGCCTGTGGTATCCTGTTGCGGCCATCCCCAGCAAGGCCGATAACTTCAGCGTCGACCGTGCGAGCGGCGATCCGCGGCCCACGCTGGATGGCCTGGCGTATCTGCGGCGCAGCAGCCCGGCCGACATGGCGGCTATCGAGTGGCTGCGGGCCAGCGTCGCGCCCGATGCGGTCGTGATCGAGGCGACGGGGGGCGCGTACACCGAGTATGCCCGCGTCTCCATGGCCACCGGCAACCCGACCCTGTTGGGGTGGGACTGGCACGAGCGGCAGTGGCGCGGCAACGCAGGCTACGAGAAGCTGGCGGCCGGCCGGCCCGAGGCGCTGGAGCAGGTCTATCGGACCGCACGCACCGAAGAACTGCCCGCACTGCTGGATCAATGGGGCGTCGATTACGTGTATGTCGGCGGGCTCGAGCGGAGCAAATACAAGATCAGTGAGGCGGCGCTGGCCCGGCTCGACAGCGTGCTCACCCGGGCCTACGACCGGGACGGCGTGCTGATTTACGCTCGCTGAGGATAGCAACCCCGCCACCGAGAATTTGCGGGGTCGTAGTGGCGGCTTCAGTCGCCCCTTCGTGGGCGACGAATGACTGAAGTCGTTACTGCTCTTCGTCAAGATCAACATGGAGTTGAGTGTGTGATGCAAGGTCAACTCACTTTGGATCGGGCCGCCCAGCGCGGCAGCCTGGCCGACTGGCTGACCGTGGAGCAGGCGGCCTACGCCGGTATCGCGGTGCTGGCGCTCGGCGTGCGACTCTATGGCCTGGGCCGGGCGCCGCTGACGCCGGCTGAGGCGGCGCAGGCGCTCCCGGCGCTGGCCGCGGCCTCGGAGGGTGTCAACGCCCTCACCTCGGGGCTGGTGGCGCTCAGTCCGTTGCTGCATCTCTTGCAGCGCGCCCTGTTCGCCGCGTTTGGCGCGACCGACTTTGCGGCACGCGTCTGGCCCGCGCTGTTGGGCGGACTGGCCCCGCTGCTGTTCTACGCACTGCGCGGGCGGATGACTCGCGGCGGCGCACTGGTCGCGGCGGCGTTGTGGGCCGTTTCCCCCTTGGCCGTTTTCAGTGCCCGGCTGGGCCTGAGCGCAGGGTTGGTCCCGACGCTGGCGCTGGCCCTGGCGGCCGCGCTGAGCGCCTACGCCGCCCACCGGTCACCGCGATGGCTCACCGCTGCAGCAGTGAGCCTGGGGCTGCTGCTCCTCTCCGGCCCGGCCGCCTACACGGCGTTGGTCGCGAGCGTGATCGCCGCGGCCTGGTGGCCGGGTGCGCTGCCGGCGTTGTGGGCGGGCCTCCGGGACCATCGCCGCGCGGCCCTGGTCGGCCTGCTGGCCGCGTTCGTGCTGGGCGGGACGGGTTTTCTGTTGATCCCATCAGGATTGGCCGCGGCGTTCAATTTACTGGGCGCTTGGGCCAGAGGGCTGTTGCCGGGCGCCGGCGCATATGGCGCCTGGGACATCGCGCGGCGTTTGCTGCTCAGCGAGCCGTTAGCGCTTGGCTTTGGTGCTGCCGCCCTGGTGGCCGCAGCGCGCGGCCGGGACCGGTGGAGCCTGGGGCTGGCCTCGGCGACCGGCCTGGCGCTCCTCCTTGCCCTGGTCGGCCGCGGGCGGCAGCCGGCCGATCTGGCGCTGGCGGCCCTGGGCTTGACCCTGCTGGCTGGACCCGTGGTTGCCCGGATCCTGCGTCGAGCCTGGCTGGAACGGCGCAACGTCGATGCCGCGCTGTTGGTCGGCGTGAGCCTGGCTCTGCTGAGCTCGGCGGCGATCTGCCTGCCCAGCGCCTTGTCGCCGTCCAATACCCAGCCCTGGCGGACGCTTTACACCGGCGTCGGCTTGGCTACCGCCGTGATGGCGGCGCTGGTCTGGCTTGTCTACGGCATTTGGGGCAACTGGCGCACCGTGCGCCGTGCGCTGCCCATCCTCCTGCTGGTCTTGGGGCTGACCTGGGGCGCGGCGCAGATGGTGTCGCTCAGCGCTGGCCGGACGCCGGGCCGTGAACCCGCCGTAGTGGCCGAACTGCCTTCGCCGGCCGCGGCGGCCTTGCAGGCCACCCTGCGCGACCTGTCCGCCTTGAAAGGCGGCGCGTCCCGCGAGGTCCGCATCGACCTGGTCTGGCCCGACCGGCCGGACGATCCGGTCCGCCCGACCCTGCGCTGGCTGTTGCGCGAGTTTGTGAATTTGCGCGTGGTCGCGGCTGTGCCGCCGGACCCCGCGCCGATTGTCATCACGCCGGTGGAGGAGCAACCCCTCCTGAGCGATCGGTACAGCGGGGCCGAGTTCCCGGTGCTGGACCGCTGGCAGCCCACCGGCCTGGCCGATTTCAACGCCGCGTTGCGCTGGGTGCTCTACCGCGAGGCGAAGACCGCGCCGGAGTCCCAATCGGTCATCGTTTGGGTGGATCGGACGCTGCAGTAAGGACTGCCGCTGCACCTGGGTTACAGGGGTGCGGTGATTACGTGACGACTTGCCAGGGTGCTCAGCACTCTACATAACAGGGAATGAATATGGAAAACACCGAACCCAAAACGCAAAGCTTCCTCGATCGGGCGTTTGTGACCTTTCTACGCCTGGATGGCGAGAAAATCCTTTGGATCCTGCTGCTGATCGTGGCCTTGCTCACTCGCGTCATCGGGCTGGGCGACCGCGCGATGAGCCACGATGAGAGCCTGCATACGGTCTACTCGTACCAGCTCTACGACGGGCGAGGCTATCAGCACCAGCCGATGATGCACGGGCCGCTGAAGTTCATCCTGAATCCGGTGATGTACTTCCTGTTCGGCGTCAACGATTGGAGCGCTCGTGTGTTGGTTGCCCTGTTCGGCGCGGCGATGGTGGGGTTTGTGTGGCTGCTGCGCCCCTGGTTGGGCAAGCGCGGTGCGTTCCTCACCGGATTGATGTACGCGATCTCGCCCGCGCTCCTCTATCACAGCCGCTATATCCGTGATGAGGTGATCCTGACTTCGCTGCTGGTGCTGCTCGTTGCGATGATGTTTCGTTATCTCGCGACCCGCAGCCTCAAATGGCTGATCGGCACCGCGGTGGTGCTGGCCCTGGCCTTCCTGACGATGGAAGCCTCGTTCATCTTCGGCGGCTTGTTCGGCATCTTTCTGGTGTTGGCCCTGATCGCACAGCTCTGGGCCAGCGCCTGGCCCGGCAATGATGCCGACAATCGGCGCTCGTCGTTCCGCATCCTAGCGGGCGTGGCCTTGCCCGTGCTGGCCGTCGGCCTCCTGTTGGTCATTTTCAAGTACAAGATGGCGGGGATCATCGTGCTGGGCCTTGGTGTCGTGTTGGCCCTTTTGGCGGCGGTGCTGGTGGGCGCGTCCTGGCGGATGCGGCTGCGGCAGTTTGCCGAGCTCGACCTGATCGTCCTGCTGCTGACCCTGGTGATGCCGTTCCTGTCGGCCGTGGTGCTGAAGCTGATGGGCTGGCAGATCAGCCAGTTCAACAACCCCGGCCAGATTACCCTGAGTGTGGTGTGGCAGGGCGGGCTGGTGTTAGCCCTGCTGTGGGTTTTCAGCGGCGTGCTGGGCTGGTTCTGGCTGCGCCAACGCTGGTTCATTGCCGCGGGCATCTTCTGGGCGATCGAGCTGTTGTTCTTCACCACCTTCCTCACCAACGGCCAGGGCGTGGGCACCGGGCTGGTTGGCTCGCTGGGCTACTGGATCGATCAGCAAGAGGTGATGCGGGGCGGCCAGCCGTGGTATTACTTTTACATGCTGGTGCCGCTGTATGAGTTCCTGCCGTGGGTATTGAGCATCGCGGGGACGGTGGCGTGGGTGGTCGGGCTGTTCGGGGGACGGGAAAACAAGAGGACGGGGAAACAAGTAGACCGGGAAACTGGGAGCCAGGGAGCGAAAGAGATGGGGAAGCGCGGGGTCACTGCGCCTGAACTCCCGTTCCTCGAGACCTTCACGTCCCCGTTTAGTGTTCAGCGTCTGTTCGAGGCCTTCCTGGTGTTCTGGCCGTTGGCGACGTGGGCTGTGTTCACCTGGGTAGGCGAAAAGATGGCGTGGCACACGGTCTACTTTGCCATGTCGATGGCGCCGCTGGGCGGCTGGTGGCTCGGTCGAGTGCTAGACGGGATCGATTGGCGCACGGCGCGGCAGCGGGGCATCTTCTGGCTGATGGCGCTGGTGCCGCTGTTCCTCATCGCGCTGAAAGCGATCCTGCCCACGTCAACCCGCCGCCCCTTCACCGATGTGACGGTGGGCGGGCTGAGTAACACCATGCAGTGGCTGCTGGCGCTCGTGGTGGCCCTGGTGTTGATCTACTTTATCTACGATCGGTTTGTGGCCCTGGGCGCACGGCGCAGCCTGGCTGCGATCGCAGTCAGCCTGGCAGCTTTGCTGCTGGTGCTGACGGTCGGGGTTTCCTACCGTTTCAACTTCATCAACTACGATTATGCGACCGAGCCGATGGTCTATGCGCACGGCACGCCGGACATCAAACTCGCCTTGAACCAGTTGGAAGAGATTTCTCGTAAGACCAGCGGCGAGCTGAGCGTCAAGGTCGCGTACGACGATGACTCGACGTGGCCGCTGGAGTGGTATCTGCGCGATTACCCCAACAAGGTCTATTTCGGCGCCAATCCCAGCCGCGACAACATGGATGCGCCTGTGGTCATCGCCGGCGATAAGAACCTTGCCAAGGTGCGCCCCTACCTGGGCGATCGCTACTACGAGTTCAACTATCGGCTGATCTGGTGGCCGCGGGAGACGTATAAAGACCTGACCTGGGCGCGCATCCGGGATGGCCTGCGCGACCCGGTGCAGCGCGGTCAAGTCTGGAACATCGTGATCCATCGACGATATGCCACGGCCACGGCGCAGTGGGATCCCGTGCACCGGTTCAGCGTCTTTGTGCGCAAGGATGTCGCCGCGCAGGTGTGGGATTGGGGCGCACCTGTCGCCTCAGCCTCGGGCACGACTGCTCCTGAGGTGGTCAATCCGTACGAAGGGGGTCAGCGCACCCTGTCTGCGGTGCAGCAGATCGGCAACGCCGGCACGCCGGGCAACGCAGCAGGCCAGTTCAACTTCCCACGCGCCGTCGCTGTGGACAGCCAGGGGCTGATCTATGTGGCGGATTCCGGCAATAATCGGATCCAGGTCTTTAACCCGGATGGCAGTTTCGTGCGCCAATGGGGCAGCCTGTGCAAGCTGGACACCCAAGAAGGATGTCAGGGTGCGGGCGATGGCCAGTTCAACGAGCCGTGGGGTATCGCCGTGGGCGCTGACGGCAGCGTCTACGTCTCGGATACCTGGAATCACCGCATCCAGAAGTTCACCAGTGAGGGCCAGTTCGTAAAGAAGTGGGGGGTGTTCGGCTCGACCGGCGGCGAGTTAGGCGAGTCCAACCTGCTCTACGGGCCGCGCTCGCTGGCGATCGGCCGGGATGGCAACCTCTCGGTGATGGACACCGGGAACAAGCGCATCCAGGTTTTCACTCCCAACGGCGACTTCATCACGCAGTGGGGCGGCGGCGGTGTGGTGGATGGCCGGTTGGATGAGCCGGTGGGCCTGGGGCAGGATGCCGATGGCAACTGGTACGTCACGGATACCTGGAACAAGCGCATCCAGAAGTTCGATGAGGCATTCAACTACGTGGCCCAGTGGCCGGTGTCCGGGTGGGGCAGCCAATCGGTGGTCAATAAACCGGCCCTGGCCGTCGACTCCGCACGTAAGCTGGTCTACGCGGTCGATCCTGAGAACTACCGCGTGCTGGCCTTCGGCACGGATGGTGTCTTCCGAGCGACCTGGGGGCTGTATGGCATCGACGCCGAGTCGTTCACCCTGCCCACCGGCATCGCAGTCGGCCCGGACGGCAAGGTCTACGTCGCCGATGGCGACTCGCACCGGATCATGGTCTTTCCGCCGTTGGAGTGATAGTTCCGTAAAACAGCCTACGACCAAAGGAGGTCCCAGATTGAAACTACAGGAATTCCAGGCCAAACGCATCTTTGGGCAGTTCGGCATCCCTGTGCCGCTGGGTGAGGTCGCCGAAACGCCTGCCGAGGCCCGCGCGATCGCGGAGCGGCTGGGCGGCACGGTGGTCATCAAGTCGCAGGTGCTGGTGGGCGGTCGCGGCAAAGCCGGCGGCATCAAGCTGGCCAAGTCGCCGGACGAAGCCGAGCAAGTCGCTGGCCGCATCCTGGGCATGGACATTAAGGGCTTGACGGTCAAAAAGGTCCTGGTGGATCCCGCAGCCGATATCCGCAAGGAACTGTATCTGGGCATGGTGCTGGATCGCGGCAGCCGCCGCGTCGTCATCATGGCCTCCAGCGAGGGCGGCGTCGATATTGAAGAAGTCGCCGCGCAGACGCCGGAAAAGATCATCACCGCGGCTGTGGATCCCTGTTTGGGGCTGCGCGAGTACCAGGCGCGCGATCTGGCGCTGAATATCGGCCTGCCCAAGGAGCAGTTGGGCAAGTTTGCGGCCATCTGCCAGGGCCTGTACGAGTGCTACATGAAGTGCGATGCCAGCCTGGCCGAGATCAACCCGCTGGCGATCCTGGGCGACAACAGGCTGGTCGCGCTGGATGGCAAAATGGTGCTGGATGACAGCGCCCTGTTTCGGCACGCGGACCTGGCCGCGATGCGTGACGAGGACGAGGAAACGTCTGAGGAGCGCGAAGCCCGGGCGAACGATCTCAGCTACGTCAAGCTCGATGGCGAGATCGGCTGCATGGTCAACGGCGCGGGGCTGGCGATGGCCACCATGGACATCATCAAATACTACGGCGGCTCCCCGGCCAACTTCCTGGACGTGGGCGGCGGCGCCAAGGCTGAGAAAGTGGCGGCCGCGCTGCGCATCATCCTGTCCGATCCGAACGTGAAGGCGGTGCTCCTCAATATCTTCGGCGGCATCACGCGCTGTGACGAGGTGGCGCGCGGCATCCTCCAGGCGCTGAAGCAGGTGCCCACCCAGACGCCGATGGTGGTGCGCCTGGTGGGCACGAACTACGAGGAAGGCCGCGCCATCCTGGCCGAAGCCAAGATGGAGACTGCTGAGACGTTGGCCGGGGCGGCCCAGAAGGCCGTCGCCGCGGCGCGGGCGCAGGGGAGGATAGCATGAGCATTCTGGTCAACCGAGACACGCGCTTGGTCGTTCAGGGCATCACCGGCCGCGAGGGCGCTTTCCACACCGAGCAAATGATCGCCTACGGCACCAAGGTGGTCGCGGGCGTCACCCCCGGCAAGGGCGGCGGTTGGGGCGTGGGCAACGTGCCGATTTTCGACAGCGTACAGGAGGCCGTCTCGGCCACCGGCGCCAACACCAGCATCATCTATGTGCCGGCCCGCTTCGCGCCGGACGCGATATTGGAAGCCGCCGACGCGGGGGTCGGGCTGATCATCTGCATCACCGAGGGCGTGCCTGCGCTGGATATGCTCCGGGTGCGGGCCTATCTCGATCGCACCAGCTCCCGGCTGGTCGGCCCCAACTGCCCGGGCCTGATTACCCCCGGCGAGGCAAAGGTCGGCATCATGCCCGGCCACATCCACACCCGCGGCAGCGTGGGCCTGGTGAGCCGGTCGGGCACGCTGACCTATGAGGTCGTCTATGCGTTGACCTTGCGCGGTATCGGGCAGTCCACCGCGGTGGGCATCGGCGGCGATCCCATCAACGGCACCAGCTTCGTGGATGTGCTGCGGATGTTTGAAAACGACGCCGAGACCAAGCAGGTCGTGATGATCGGCGAGATCGGCGGCGCCGACGAAGAGAGGGCCGCTGAGTTCATCGGCACACACATGACCAAGCCGGTCACCGCCTTCATCGCAGGGCAGACCGCACCGCCCGGCAAGCGGATGGGCCATGCCGGCGCCATCATCAGCGGCGGCAAAGGCACCGCGGCCGACAAGATCGCTGCGTTGGATGCCGTCGGCGTCCGTGTCGCCAGCCATCCCGGTGAGATCGCCGAGATGGTCGCGGCGTTGATACGCTAGGAGGCGGCCTGGCAGGTTGCAGAAACCTGCCAGGCCCTGTGCAATGCCCGAAAAGCCCCCGTCTGAACCCGGCCCGGAACTGGACCTCAGCCCGTACGAAGGCTGCTGGGTGGCGTTGTTGCGGGGCCAAGTCTGCGGCGTGGGCCGCACGGCAGACGCTGCCCGCCGCGCAGCGAATCATACCCGGCCGCGCGAGGAGCCCACGATCATCTATGTGCGGAGCGCACCCCCCACACCCGATCTGTGAGAGAATGACTGACATCACGCACCCGACAAATTCATCCACTCCGCCCGGCCGCGGCCCGCTCGTCGACCAGGTTATCGCCTTCATCCGCAGCCTTGATCAGCCGGCCTGGCTGGTGGGCGGCTACGTGCGTGATCTGCTGCTGGGGCGGCCCAACCACGATCTGGATGTCATCGTGCCCGATGGCGGGGTGCGGCTGGCTCGCGCCATCGCGGCCGCGTTCGATGGTGCCTCCTTTGTCCTCGATGGCCCGCGCGACGTTGGCCGCGCCATCCTCCAGGAGGCGGACGGAGAGGCGCTGGACGTGGATGTCGCCCGCCTGCGCGTGCCGGAGCTGCTGGACGATCTTGCGTTGCGCGACTTCACGATCAATGCGATTGCTCTGGACGTGGCCTGCGCGTCCGGATATTTCGATCCTTTCGATGGCCGTGCCGACCTCGCGCGCAACTTGCTGCGTGCGGTGACCGAGGGCACGTTCCGGGATGATCCTTTGCGGATGCTCCGCGGCGTGCGGATCGCGGCGGAGTTGGGCTTCCGCATCGAGTCCGCCACGGCTGGCCTGATCCGGCGGGATGCGCCGCTGCTGCTGACTGTGGCCCCGGAGCGCGTGCGGGATGAGCTGCTGCGCATTTTGGCCGCGCCCGGCGCCTGGCAGCATCTGCGCCTGCTGAATGGCCTGGGCCTGCTCCCGTACGTCTGGCCTGAGTCGGCCGCGCAGATCGGCGTCACCCAATCGCCGCCGCACTACCAGGACGTGTTTGACCACACGCGCAGCGTGCTCGCGCATCTGGAAGGTCTCTACGCGTTGCTCTGGCCGCAGGGCCCCTATCGCCTGCCGCAGCCGATCCCGGAGGATCCCACCGTGCTGGCGACATCGGCACAGTGGGCCAGCGCGGACGCGATGTTGGCGTCCTACAGCGCCGACTTGCGCCGCCATCTCCAGCTTCGGCTGGCAGCGGGCCACACGCGGCGCGATCTGCTGCCCTGGGCCGCCTTGGCGCACGACTGGGGCAAGCCGGCCAAGCGCACCGTGGACACGGCCGGGCAAATTCGCTTTTTTGACCACGATCACTGGGGCGCGCTGCTGGCGGAGACGCGCACCCAGTCGCTCAAGCTGTCGAGCGAGGAAGTCGCCTATGTGGCGCGGCTGACCGATCAGCACATGCGCCCCGGCTTCCTGGCCCATGACTTCCCGCCTTCCCGCCGCGCGATCTATCGGTTCTTCCGCGAGGCCGAAACCACGGGGCCGGACTGCGTGCTGCTGAGCCTGGCCGACCACATGGCCACGCGCGCCGCCGAACAGGCCGGCGCGCACTGGGAGCGGCGCCTGGCAACGAGCCGCATCCTGCTGGATGCCTATTTCTGCCAGCGCGTTGACCTGGTCGCGCCGCCCCCGCTGGTGAACGGGCACGAATTGATGGCCCGGCTGGGGCTGGCGCCGGGCCCGCGCGTGGGCGAGCTGTTGGAAGGGTTGCGGGAGGCGCAGGCTGCGGGCGAGGTCTTCACCGTCGACGACGCGTGGACCTGGCTGGACGCACAGGCGTACAGCTCTTAGAACGCATTTTGACAGCGATCTGCGACGCGGGTATAATCGACGTGTTTTGCCCCGCAAGGCCCTTGCGGGGTTACTTGCGCCTTTCTGTTCCCGTGATCGGCCGGGCGCTAGAATGATCTTTTTCGGGGAGAAGAAACGCATGCGGAATCGCAACACGATTGTGTTGGGCCTGATCCTCTTAATGGCCCTGTTTGTGCTCTGGGTGGACCTGCCGATTGCGCATCCCACCTGGGCCAAAAAACTCTTGGTCTGGCAGCAACCGGCCGAGTACCGTGATCTGAGGTTCAAGCAAGGTCTGGATCTCCAGGGCGGCACCCAGGTGTTGTTGCAGGCGAAGCCGGCCAATGGCGTGGCGGTCACCAGTGAGGACATGCTGGCAGCCAAGACCATCGTCGAGCGTCGTGTCAACGGCCTCGGCGTCACCGAGCCGCTGGTGCAGCTCCAGGGTGAAAACCGCATTATTGTGGAACTGCCCGGCATCGACAAGCCGGATCAGGCGGTGCAGACCCTCAGAAACACGGGCCAGCTCGAGTTTGTCGAGATCGGCTCTTCCACTGCCCCGACCTACCCGAACGTCGCGAAGGGCGTGTATATTCGGACGACGAACAACGATACGCTGCCCGCCGAGGATTTGTTGGGCGCGACCCCGAATCCGTACCCGGATGTTGTCTTCACCACGATTATGACAGGCGCAGACCTGAAGACTGCGGAGGTCCAGGTCGATCAATACGGCACGCGGAGCATTTCCTTCACGCTGTCCGACGCCGGCGCCAAGATTTTCGGGGACTACACGGCCGCTCATGTGGGCGATACCCTGGCCATCGTGCTGGACAACGTGGTACTCTCTGCCCCGAACATTAAGACCGCGATTCCCGATGGGCAGGGCGAGATCAGTGGGCAGTTTACCCTGGACGAGGCCGACAGCCTGGCCGTGCAGATGCGCTATGGCGCGCTGCCCATCCCGCTGGAAGTTGTTAATCGCCGCACGATCGGTGCGACCCTGGGCGCAGATTCCGTGCGCAGCAGCGTGCTGGCCGGCCTTATCGGCTTGATCACGGTGCTGTTGTTCATGGTGGTCTACTACCGGCTGCCGGGCGCTCTGGCCGCGTTGGCGTTAGTGATCTACGCCGGGCTCAACCTGGCGCTGTACAAACTGATCCCGGTGACGTTGACGTTGCCCGGTATCGCCGGCTTCCTGTTGTCAACAGGCATGGCCGTCGACTCCAACATCCTGATTTTCGAGCGCATGAAGGAAGAACTGCGGTGGGGCCGTTCGCTTCGTTCGGCCGTGGAAGCCGGCTTCAATCGTGCGTGGACATCGATCTTCGATTCCAACCTGTCCACCCTGATCACCTGTCTGATCCTGATCCTGTTCGGGCGGACCTTCGGCGCGCAGGCGGTCATGGGGTTCGCGGTCAACCTCGCGATCGGTGTGTTGATCAGCATGTTCACGGCGGTCACTGTCACGCGCACGTTCATGCGGGCTGCGTTTGACCGACCTGAGAGCGAATCGCTGCGCCAGAAGCACTGGTTGCTGGGCATCTGAAAGAGGCGGGGGAAATATGTTTCGATTGGTAGAAAAACGGCGCTGGTTCTTCTTGCTGTCAGCCCTGATCATCATTCCGGGCCTGATCGCGATGATCTACTCCCTGGCCACCACCGGCCTGCCGTTCAAATTGGCGATTGACTTCACGGGGGGTTCCATTTGGGAGCTCTCCTTCCCGCAGGCGGTCCAGCCGGCGGATGTGCGTACGCTATTCGTGGAAACCGGTCCGACGGTGGGCGCTGATTTCTCCGATACCTTGGTCACCACGCTGGGCGGTGGTACGTCGGTCCAGGTGCGTCTCAAGTCCATCGACGAGACGCAGCGGCTGCAATTGATGGCGGCCATGAAGGAGAAGTACGGCGACGTTGTTGAGCAGCAGTTCAGCGCGGTTGGCCCCGCCATTGGGCAGGAAGTGACCCAGGCCGCGGTGTTGGCCGTGATTGCGGCCTCCCTGGCGATCCTGTTCTTCCTGATCATTGCCTTCCGCAAGGTGCCGCATCCGTTTCGCTATGGCGTTTCGGCCGTGGTGGCCATGCTGCACGACATCCTGGTCACGATCGGCATCTTCAGCATCTGCAGCCTGCTGTTCGGTTGGGAGGCGGATGCGCTGTTCCTGACCGCCGTCTTGACCGTGATCGGCTTCTCGGTGCAGGACACCATTGTGGTGTTCGACCGCATCCGTGAGAATACGCCGAAGTACCGCGGCGAGCCCTTCAGCGTAATCGCCAACCGCAGCCTGGCCGAGACGGTCCACCGTTCATTGGCGACCCAGCTCAACGCCTTGTTCGTCATGGCTGCGCTGCTGCTCTTCGGCGGTGCGACCATCAAGCAATTCATCGCCGTGATGTTCTACGGCCTGATCAGCGGCACCTACTCCTCCCTCTTCAACGCGGTGCCCATCCTGGTGGGCTGGGAAGAGCGTGACTTGCTGGGGCTGAAGAAGGCGCAGGCGCAGGCCGCGTAATCCGACGTATCGGGTCTGTGACGAGTAGCGGGCAAGCGATTGCTCATTACTCGTCACTCTTTTTTGAGGTCTTTCATGCGGGCCCTCCTCTGTGCCGACAGCCCACACATCATAGCCGACTACCCCGATCCGGTCCCCCCGGCTGGGGAAGCATTGGTTCGGGTGCGGCTGGCCGGCATCTGCAACACCGACCTGGAGTTGGTGCGCGGCTACATGGCGTTTCGCGGGGTGTTGGGACACGAATTCGTGGGTGAGGTGGTCAGCAGCCCTGATCCGGCCTGGATCGGCCGCCGTGTGGTGGGCGACATCAACGCGGCCTGCTATCGCTGCCCCACCTGCCAGGCCGGCCGGCACACTCACTGCCCGAACCGGACGACCCTGGGCATCGCCGGCCGCGATGGCGCCCTTGCGGATGCGCTGCTGCTGCCCCAGGCGAACCTCCACGCGGTGCCCGACGTCATCTCGGACGAGCAGGCGGTCTTCACAGAACCGCTGGCTGCTGCATGCGAGATCCTGGAGCAGGTGGCTATTCGGCCCACCGACCGCGTGATCATCTTGGGTGACGGCAAGCTCGGTTTGCTGGTGGCCGCAGTGCTGCGCCTTACCGGCGCCGATCTGACTCTGGTGGGCCGAAACCGCGACAAGCTGGCAATCGCTGAGGGCTGGCGGATCCCCGTTCGACTCGCCAACGAGACCTTGCCCGATCGGCAGGCCGACGTGGTGGTGGAGTGCACCGGCAGCCCCGCCGGGTTTGCGCAGGCATGTAAGCTGCTGCGGCCGCGGGGCACGCTGGTGCTGAAGAGCACCTATCACGGTGCGCTGTCGGTGGACATGAGCGCGCTCGTGGTGGACGAGATCACCCTGGTGGGTTCGCGCTGCGGCCCATTTGCGCCGGCGCTGCGTTTGATGGTGTTGGGGTTGCTCGATCCGCAGCCGTTGATTACAGCGTGCTATCCGTTGGACGAAGCCGCGGCCGCGTTTGCGCGGGCGAGCACTCCTGGTGTCCTAAAAGTCCTGGTTCGGCCCTGAGGATGGTTGGTTGTGAGCACTTTGACAAATCGGCCCCTGACGGGTATCATGGAACGACTATGACATTTACAACCACGTTTTCACATTCGAGCAAGCTTACCGGACGCGTTGGCTCGGGGCTGCTCTTAATCTTCATCCTGGCGGCACTGTCTGCCTGCCAGCCCTCGATTGAGCTTCTGCAGCCAGGCAGCCAGATCGCCTTGCCGAGTGTCGCGACCGTTGTGCCTGCTGCGCATTCGATCGCCCTCATCGGCGTTGATTTCGATCCGCCGCTGGACTACAACCAGATCGTCTCGAACGGCGGGTTGACGCTGCTGGTTGCGATTGGGAATTTGGGCCACAGTCGCGAGGCGGCGGTTCAGGTGACGGCCACCCTCTTGGATTCTGCGGAAGCCCCGCAGACCGTTGAACTGCTCAACGAGACTGTGACGGCGAAAGCATTAGGCCCCGGCGAAGTGCGTGTGGTGCGCTTTTCCCAGGTCTCTGAGCTGCCCGTGCGGGACCGTTACAAGTTGGTGGTTGAGGTCAGCCCGGTGGCCGGCGAGTTGGATTTGGACGACAACTCCCGCACCTTCGACATCATCGTCCGAGACACCCGGTAGAATAACCGGCCGCGCGGCGCCCCAGGAGACTGGACGGGCGGCTTTCGGGGCGGCTCGACGGATTCATGCATGGCAAAGGGGCACCTCAAATCGGTGCCCCTTGCTTTTTGGATCGGCGCGGATAGGCTACTTGCCGCACGTCGCGCAGTTTCCGCCGCCGCATGAGCCGCAGCCACCGCCACTGCCGGCGACCATGTGGCTGGCGCCGCCCTCTTTGCTGATGGCGGCACAGACGGAAATCGCTCGCTGGACGGTTAGCGCGGCGCAGCGCGGGCAGGCAATCGGTGCGGCGGCCTGGCTCATCGGCCGCAACGCCTCGAAGCGTTTGTCACAGGCGATACAGAGATATTCGTAGAGAGGCATCAGCTTCCTCTTGCTCTCAAATCAGGTGTTTTTGGTATAATGGCGTCCGTTGCGCGGCTATTTTAGTCCAACCGGGAAAGTGCGTCAAATGCCTCGTGGCTCTATTCGGCGTCCTGTGCTCCTGTCCTGGCTGCTGCTGGTGATCTTGGCGACCACCGGATTTGGTCCGCCCGTCATCACAGATGGCGGCTACCCGCCGCTGCGGCTGGGGCCGGATGAGGTGAGCGCGCTGCTCCGGCTCTCCGAGCCGCCCGCGGTCACGGCGGATGCCGCGCTGGTGCTTGATCTGGATGCCGGGCGCACCTTGTTCGCCCTGCACCCCGCCGATCCGGTGTCGCCGGCCAGCACAGCCAAGATCATGACCGCGCTGGTTGTCTTGCAGCACGCCGACCTCGACGTCGCGGCGACGGTCTCGGCCAACGCCGCAGGCACCGGGGGCAGCCGCATGGGCTTGGTGGCCGGCGAGACACTCTCCGTGCGCGACCTGTTAGTGGGGCTGCTGCTGCCATCAGGCAACGATGCCGCGGTGGCCCTGGCTGAACACGTGGCCGGCAGCGAGACGGCGTTCGTGGCGCTGATGAACCAGACCGCCGCCGTCCTGGGGCTCTCGGCGACGCAGTTCGCCAACCCCCACGGCCTGGATGCACCGGGCCAAACGACCAGCGCGGCTGATCTGGCGCAGGTGGCGAAGGCGGCCCTGGCTTACCCGTATTTTGCCCAGGTCGTCGCCGAGCCGAGCGCCCGGGTCGCCGGTCGGGTTTTAACCAATACCAACCAACTGCTCGGCAGCTACCGCGGGGCCGATGGCATCAAGACCGGCACGACCGAGGCCGCGGGCGAGTGCCTGGTTGCTTCGGTGTCACGCCGCGGCCACCGGGTCTTGGCCGTGGTCCTGGGCAGCGTGGACCGCTACGCCGATGTGACCGCCCTGTTGGATTATGCGGCTGCCGGCTGGCGTTGGGGTTCGGCGGGGCTGCCCGACGATGCCTTGGCCTGGCAGATCGGGCCGGGTGGGCGGCTGTATCGGCTGCGCGCCGCGCAGGCTTTCGATGTCTACCTGCCAGCCTGGCAGTGGCAGCTTACCGAGCCGGTGCGCCGGTTGGACGCATCGGCG
>JAPKMS010000436.1 GCA_026645775.1 Anaerolineae bacterium | reverse complement strand
GTGCGCAAGCTGCACCTGGATGCAGGGTGCCACAGCTACGCGATCAGCGCGCTTGCCGTGCAGCACGCCGCTCCCGACGCCGCCGCAGAACGAGAGGCGAGCCACGTCCACAGCCATCACATCATCTGCCAACGCTGCAGCCAGGCGGTGGAGTTCGAGGGGTGCGACCTTGGCATCGTCGTTGCCTCGGTCGAAGCGCAGACCGGTTTTTGGGTGCGCGAGCATTGGCTGGAGATGTTCGGCGTTTGCCCGGAGTGCCAGACGGCGGGGGACGCGGAGACGCGGGGACATGGAGAGTGTGTGAATGAGGAAAGCAATGACGATTAACGCGCGGCCAGGGACATTTCATCTGTTGGGTCCCATCTCACGGTATACTTTGGCCCTGGTCTTAACCTTAACCCTGGCCTTAGCCTCTTGCAGCACTCCTGCAAGTCCACCGGCCGGACCGACCTCAGCAACGGGCGCGCCAAACGTGTTGGCGGTGGAGACCTTCCTGGCTGATATCGCGCAGAACGTGGCGGGAGACCGCCTGAAGGTCGCGGCGCTCATGCCGATCGGCATCGATCCGCATGCGTTCGAACCTGCGCCGGCCGACATCCGGCTGGTGGCCGGAAGCCAGGTACTGATTACCAACGGCGCTGGTTTAGAAAGCTTCCTGGCGAAGCTCCTGGAGAACGCGGGCGGCGAGCGGCTCGTGGTCGAAGCGGCCGCCGGGTTGGCCAGCCGGCAGCCGCGCGCCGGCGAAATCGTAGATGCCGATCACGGCGAGATAGACCCGCACTTCTGGCTCGACCCGATCAGCGTCGTTAAGTACACCGAAAATATCCGCGACGGGCTGAGCCAGGCCGACCCGATCCGCAAAGAGCAGTATGCCCGAAACGCCGAGCGCTATATCACCCAACTGCGCGAACTGGACACCTGGATCGCCGGGCAGGTGGGGCAGATCCCGGCCGAGCGGCGGCTGCTGGTGACCAATCACGAGAGCTTCGGCTATTTTGCCGACCGTTACGGATTCACCCTGGTCGGCGCGCTGATCCCCAGCGTCAGCACCAACGCATCCCCCTCGGCGAAAGAGCTGGCCGCGCTGGTCGACAGCATTCGGCAGACCGGCGCCCCGGCGATCTTTCTTGAGACCGACGCCAACCCGCAACTGGCGGATCAACTGGCCACGGAAGCTGGGATCACCGTGGTGACCGGTCTCTACACGCACTCGGTGACGGAAGCCGGTGGGGACGCGCCGACATACATCGAGATGATGCGCTATAATGTGCGTAAGGTTGTCGACGCATTGAAGTAGGCGCAGGTTTTTCCGCATCAGACGTAGGGGCAGGTTCTCCAGGATTAACCCGGTTCTGCCTGAGATGGGAGAAGTGCAGCAGCAGCTAACTTCCCGTTGACGCGGAGAAACGGCCCTTACAACTGACTTTGAACAGACCCGTTTGGAATAAGGAATCCCATGGCACTTCGATCTTTCATCCGCAAACCCGAGAACCACCGGCCCGACGCCCCGGTGGTGGAATTCCGCGGGGTCACGATCCACTACGGCGACGGCAAACCCGCGCTGGAAGATGTTTCATTTGCGCTCACGCGCGGCGAGCGGGTGGCAATTGTCGGCCCGAACGGCGCGGGCAAGAGCACGCTGCTCAAGGCCATCGCCGGGATTCTCACCCCCGCTGCCGGCAGCGTGGACGTGTACGGAGCGGTTTCAGGCGGCCACATCTGCATCGGCTACGTGCCGCAGCGCTCCCACGTGGACTGGAGTTTCCCCGTCACCGTGGCCGATGTGGTGCTGATGGGCCGCGTCGCGCGCATCGGCCTCCTGCACCAGGCCGGCCGGGATGACCATCGGCTGGTGGCCGAGAGCCTGGATCAAGTGGGGATGCGCGCACTGGCCGGCCGGCAGATCGGTGAGCTCTCGGGCGGCCAGCAGCAGCGGGTCTTCATCGCCCGCGCCCTGGCCCAAGAGGCCGAGCTGCTGCTGATGGACGAGCCGCTCACCGGGCTGGACACACCCTCGCAGGAGGCCATCTTCAACATCCTCGACCTGCTGCGGGCGCGCGGGCTGACCGTGCTGGTTTCGACGCATGATTTGCAACTGGCTGCCGACCGTTTCGACCGGTTGATGCTGCTCCGGCGCCAAATCATCGGCTTTGGCCGCGCGGCCGCGGTGCTGACCCCAGCGAACCTGCGCCAGGCTTACGGCTCACACATGACCGTCATCCCCGCGACCGAAGGGGAGCTGGCGCTAAGCGACACCTGCTGCGCGGGAGATGACGAGGAGGAACATCACCATGATTGAGTGGCTGCTGGCGCCGCTGCAATACGGCTTCATGGTCAGGGGTCTGCTGGCGGCCGTGACGGTGGGCGCGGTGTGCGGGGTGCTGGGCACTTACGTCGTGCTGCGCGGCATGGCCTTTTTCGGCGATGCGCTGGCGCACGCCGTCCTGCCGGGCGTGGCTGTGGCCTACCTGGTGGCCGGCGGTGCGCAGGGAGCGCTGTTCGTGGGTGCGCTGGTGGCCGGCATCGGCACCGCGCTGGGCATCGGCGCCATCAGCAAAAGCGGACAGATTCGTGAAGATACCGCGATCGGCATCCTTTTTGCCGCGATGTTTGCGCTGGGCGTTGCGCTGATCTCCACCGTGCGCAACTTCAGCGTGGATCTGACCCACTTCATGTTCGGCAACGTGCTGGGTGTGTCGACAGCCGACCTGTGGCTGACCGCGATCTTCGGTGCGCTGGTGGTGGCGCTGGTGATCGCGTTCTACAAAGAATTCCTGGTCATCTCATTCGACCCGGTGCTGGCCAGCATCCTGCGCCTGCCCGCCCAGTTCTTCCGCTATCTGCTGCTGGTCATGCTGGCCGTCACTATCGTGATCGCGCTGCAAACCGTAGGCGTAGGGCTGATGGTGGCGATGCTGATCACCCCCGCCGCGACCGCGTCCCTGCTGACCCGCCGGCTGCCGGTGATGATGGTGGCGGCAGCGACGATCGGCGCGCTTTCCGGCGTGATCGGTCTGTACCTGTCGTACACCGTCAGTGTCGCCTCGGGCGCGGCGATCGTGTTGGTGTGCACCGCGTTCTTCCTGCTGGCGCTTTTCTTCGCACCCACGCGCGGCGCGGCCTGGCGGTTCGCGCGCGCCCGCGGGTGGCTGCGGTGAAGTCGCAGCGATTTGACAGAACGACCGTAATCAGGTAAGCTTCCGCCCTGGTTGGGGAGTAGCCCACCTCTTCATGATTTGAAGAGGAGTACAGTCGTCAATACGGAGCATCTGCTCTCGGCTGTACCAAGTGCCCTGGCACGACAGGCGAGACCACCACGACTTTGAGCCGTGGGGTCTCGCCTTTTTTGTGCCCCGCGGCCGCTTCAGGAGGTAGCATGGGAACCGTATCGGTGTGGATGTGGATCGGCTTTTTTGCGCTGGTGTTGGCGATGCTGGCAGTTGATTTGGGCGTCTCGCGGCGCAGGGCGAGGGCGATGCCGTTACGTTCTGCCGCAATCTGGACCGCGGTCTGGATCGGGATGGCGTTGCTGTTCAACGTTGGCGTTTACCTCTGGCGGGGAGCGGAACCTGCGCTGGAGTTTTTCACCGCGTATCTGATCGAGAAGGCGTTGAGCGTTGATAATCTCTTCGTCTTTGTATTGATCTTTTCGATGTTCGGCGTTCCCATGGTGACCCAGCGCCGAGTGCTCTTTTGGGGCGTGATCGGCGCGCTGGTAATGCGCGGCATCTTCATCGCGGCCGGCGCGGCGCTGCTGCATCAGTTTCACTGGCTGATGTACGTCTTCGGCGCGTTCCTGCTCTTCACCGCGTTCAAACTGGCCCGAGGCGGTGAGACCGAAATCAAGCCGGAGCGCAACCCGGCCATCCGGCTCTTCCGAAAGATCATGCCGGTCACCGAGCACTTCGAGGGAGAGCGTTTCTTCGTGCGCCACGCCGGCAAGCTGATGGCGACCCCGCTCTTCCTGGTGCTGTTGATCGTGGAAACCACTGATCTGGTGTTCGCCGTGGATTCCATCCCCGCGGTGTTGGCGGTCACGCAGGACACTTTCCTGGTTTACACCTCGAACGTCTTCGCCATCCTGGGGCTGCGTGCGCTCTATTTTCTCTTGGCGGGCGCGATGACGAAGTTTCATTACCTGAAGCTGGGACTCTCGGCGATCCTGGGCTTCGTTGGGATCAAGATGTTGATTGCCGACTTCCTTAAGATCCCGGTCGCCATTTCGTTGGGGGTCATTGCGGGGGTGTTGACCGTGGCGGTCGTGGCGTCGCTGGTGCGTGCCCGCCGGCTCGGCAATCCTGTGCATCACGCCGCGGAAGCGCCGGCCGCATCCGCGTGAGTCTATCGTTCGCCAGTCAGGATACAGGGTGCTCGCCCGGCCCAAAATAACAACTTCAACCGCACATCACCTGTGGAGAGCGACTGAGGTCGTTGCTACACCACCGTTTCGAGAGGACATCATGCACTTCGACCTATCACAAATCATTCAAACCGTGGGATACATCGGCCTGTTCGCGATCGTGTTCGCCGAATCGGGGCTCTTCTTCGGTTTCTTCTTGCCCGGCGACAGCCTGTTGCTCACCGCCGGGCTGCTGGCTTCGCAGGGCAAGCTGGAGATCGCGATCCTATTGCTCATCCTGCCCGCGGCGGCGATCCTGGGCGACGGTGTCGGTTATTGGTTCGGCAAACGGGCCGGGCCGCGCATCTTCAGCCGCGACGAGTCGCTTCTGTTTCGGCGCAAGAACCTGTTGGCGGCGCGCACGTTCTACGACCGGCATGGCGGCAAGACCATCGTGCTGGCGCGCTTCATGCCGTTCATCCGCACCTTTGCGCCCATCGTCGCCGGCGCGGTCGCGATGCCCTACCGCCGCTTTCTGACCTTCAACGTGGCGGGCGGGTTGCTCTGGGGTGTCGGCGTGACGCTTGCAGGCTACTACTTGGGGCAGGCGATCCCCGAAATCGACCGCTACTTCCTGGTTGTGGTTGGGGCGGTGATCCTGGTCTCGGCGCTGCCGGCCCTGCTGCACTTGATTAAGGAATACGGCCCGACCCTGCAACGACTGGCGGCGGCGCGCCTGGGTTTCGACTGGAACCGCCGCGAGCTGGCACGCGTGCCGGAGGAAGTCGAACCCACGCCCCCAACTTACACACACCATGCTCAATAAGTGGCTGTTGGCCACAGCAGGTGTCCTTGCGACCGTCGTGGGGACGATCGGCATCGTCGTTCCGATTCTCCCCACGACGCCCTTCCTGCTGCTGGCTGCGGCGTGCTTCGTGCGCAGCTCAGACACACTGTACGGCTGGCTCACGTCCAACCGGCTGTTCGGTGGCTTCATCCGGAATTACCGGGAGCAGCGTGGTGTGACCGTACGCGCCAAGATCACGGCGTTGGCGCTGTTGTGGGGCGTGATCGGCTACACGGCCCTGACGGCCGGCGCCGCGACCTGGCTCCGGATTCTGCTCGCGGCGGTCGCCCTCGGCGTCACTGCCCATCTGTTACGCCTGAAGTCTCTGTCCCGGAAATAGGCTCGCGGGCTGATTTTCCAAGCCGCTGGCTCTGGGTTATACTCCTCTCACAATCAACAGATTTCCGTTGAGGTTTTGGCCCACAAGGCGCGGCGGTGCGCCCGGTCATCATGGTGATTATGACCACTTCGGCCTCCCGATATCCGCCTCGCTTGATCCATCATTGTTCTGAGGTGTTGAGATGTCCATGCTTTCCACACTCAACCCAGTTCTGCAAGCACTTCTCGCGACCCTGTTCACCTGGGGGCTGACCGCGTTAGGGGCGGCCACGGTGTTTCTCGCCCGCAGCGTGAACCGGGCGCTGCTGAACGCGATGCTCGGCTTTGCGGCCGGCGTGATGATCGCGGCCAGCTTTTGGTCGCTGCTGGCGCCCGCCATCGAGATGTCGGAGGGGACCGGCGTGCCCGGCTGGATCCCAGCCGTCGTCGGCTTCCTGCTGGGCGGCGCGTTTCTGTGGGGGGTGGATCACATCCTGCCGCACCTGCACCTGGGGTTGCCCATTGAAGAAGCCGAGGGGATCAAGACCTCGTGGCAGCGCAGCGTGCTGCTGGTGACGGCGATCACGCTGCACAACTTCCCGGAAGGGCTGGCCGTGGGTGTGGCGTTCGGCGCAGTGGCCGCGGGGCTGCCGGCAGCCTCCCTGTCCGGTGCGGTCGCGCTGGCGATCGGCATCGGCCTCCAGAACTTCCCGGAAGGGCTGGCGGTCTCGATGCCGCTGCGCCGCGAGGGATTTTCTCGGTTCAAGAGCTTTCTATACGGCCAGGCGTCCGGCCTCGTGGAACCCATCGCGGGCGTGATTGGCGCGGCCGCCGTCCTGTTGATGCGTCCGATCCTGCCCTACGCGCTGAGCTTTGCCGCGGGCGCCATGATCTACGTGGTAGTCGAGGAGCTGATCCCGGAGTCGCAGCAGGGGCACGAAACCCACATGTCTACCATCGGCGCGATGGTCGGGTTCGCGGTGATGATGCTGCTGGATGTGGCGTTGGGATGACCTCACCCCCCTTCCCCCGCTCCTGAGCCGGACAGAGGGCTCAGGAGCGGGGGGGATGAAACAGGGCGGATGCGTTTGCTGTTGGTGACGTACCAGATCCGGCGGTCGGCGGTCTGCGCCCAGACGCCGGGGTGCTGCAAGGCCACGATGTGCGCCGGGCGCCATTCATCGTCTTCCTCGTTCTGAAAGAAGATCTCCACCGTGTCGCCGATCCGATAGACTTCAACCAGGCGTTTGACCATGAGACGGGCTCCTCGATTCGGTTGTTGGGTTACAAAAGGGCCGCCTTGGTTCAAGGCGGCCCTTCCATCGTGGCGGCGCTGTCCGCCATACAGCGATCAGCGTGAGTATAACATACCGGGAGAGAATCCTACCCCTTCAAATACTTCGCCAGGAAATCAAGCACCACCTGCATGTTGGCAGCATCGCTGAACTGTGAGCCGCCGTGGCCGGCCCCTTCCAGGAAGGTCAGCGTGGCCTTGTCCGAGCCTGCGGCCTTCAGCGCATCGTACAGCAATTGCCCCTGCTGCGGCGGCACGTTGCAGTCGGCCGTGCCGTGCTGGATCAGGAAGGCAGGCGCATCGGCGGTGACGTACGTGATGGGGTTGACCAGCTTGACCTTGTCGGGCACAGTCTGGATCGGCGCGCCGACGAGCTGCGATTCCGGCGAGTCAGCGGCGTCGTGGGTGACGGGGCACGCGGTGCCGGTGAACTGGGCGTCCATCTGCAGGAAATCGGTGGGGCCGAACCAGTCCACCACGGCCTGGACGCAGCTCGACTGATCGGCATTGCCCAGCTCGGCGCCTTCCAGCGCGGCCGCGCCGCACGATGTCCCCAACAGCGCAGCCAGGTTTGCGCCGGCCGACTGGCCGAAGGCGGCAAAGTGCTGCGGGTCGAGTTTGTAGGTGCTGGCATTCGCGCGCAGGAAGCGCACCGCGGCCTTGACGTCCTGGATCTGCGCCGGGGCCAGCGCCTCGCCGCTCAGGCGATAATCCACGCTGGCGACCGCATAGCCGGCAGCCAGGAACTCATCCGCGCTGGCCGGGTTGCTCTTGTCGCCCATCATGAAGCCGCCGCCATGGATATTGATGATCAACGGGAACGGGCCGTCCCCGGCCGGTAGATAGATGTCCAATTTCTGGGTTGCCGAGGCTGTGGCGTAAACAACATCCTGGAAGGTGGGGGTGGCCTTGATCGGCGTCACGCCGCCGCCGGGGGCGCCGCGCATCGCGGGTGCGGCTGCCGCAACTGTTGCGGTGGGGTCAGCTTGCGTCGCGGGGGCCGCAGTCGCTGCGGGGGCCGCTTGGGCTGCCGGCGCGGTTGTGGCGGCCGGCGCAGTGGTGGCCGCCGGCGCACAGCCGGCGACGATTCCACCGATGACAATGGCCGCGGTCGCGACTGCGAGCCGCCGGGCCAAAGACGAGCGCCCCTGGGCGGGCGAAAGATTGAATTTTGCAAACAGTGACATGTCAACAAACTCCTTGTTTTTAGTATGAGCGGGTGTCTCACCCTTACAGGCGCATTGTGCGCCGGGAATCTCAAGAATTTCTCAAGATCGCCTGCACAGACTCTCGCGATATACTTCCTGCCTAAAAACAAGCGAGCATCCTGAGCGGGTCTACGAGTCAACGT
>JAPKMS010000435.1 GCA_026645775.1 Anaerolineae bacterium | reverse complement strand
GGTCTGTTGCGCCCAGTGCAGCAGCAGCGTCGTCTTGCCCACCCGGCGGCGTCCGTAGACCAGGATGAAGTGCGCGCCCGGCCGCGCCAGCGACTCGTTCAATTCCCGCAGATCACGCTCCCGGCCCACGAACTTGCGCATGGCTTTCGCTCCTAGAGAAAAGCAGGTTATTATAAGCTGTTTATATTATAATCAAGGGCGATCACCTGTCAAGTGGGCGCGATGATCATACCCGCCGTGCCGTTTTTCGAAGCCGACTGGCAGGAGCGCGTGGCTCACATGATCTTGGGTCACAAAACTCCTTCGGCGACCCGTTCCGAGTTATCTTGGGCAGATTGGGAGATGCTTGGGTGCCTTTCGGCAGCTTTGGCGTGGGATCCGCCACGCCCTCTTACGGCAGAATGGTGACCGGCATACCGAGCGAGGCCAGATCGTACAGCGCCTCGGCCGTCCGGTCGTCGAGCATGATGCACCCGTACGTGATCGGCGTCCCGACCAGATCCTGCCAGCGCGTCTCGCCTGTCTGCGCGCTGTAGGGCACGCCGTGGATGCCGTTCTCGTAGATGCCGGCATCATACACGCCTAACCAGAACGGCATCCAGAAATCCGCGGCGGCGTTGTAGGCGCGCGGGGCCTTGGTTTTCACGGTGTAGTTGCCCGGGATCGACGGCGATCCGGGCCGCCCCGGGGAGCAGGGCCAACCGGCAACGCGCGCGCCGTCACGGAACAGCCAGCAGGTCCGGTCGGTGATGCTCGCGACGAAATGCAGGCCTGGCCCCTTGACTACCGGCCCGTCAACGCCGTATCGCACGGCGCCGGCCACGTTGCTCCAGGGGATCACCAGCTCCATACCCTCCCGCAGCACCTTGCCGCCGTCAAAGCCGTTCGCGCTGGCTAGGACGTCGACGGGCAGCCCGAAATGCCGCGCGATCTGCCACAGGCTGTCGCCCGCCCGCACTGTATAGCGCTGCGTCCCGGGCGAAGCAGACGCTCCCGTGGCCAGTGCCTGGTCGGTCACGCCAGGCGGGCTGGCGGGCGTGGGAGGCGGCATTTGCGGCGCGGTGGCCTGCGGGGTCAGGGGGGCCCCTTGCCCGGACGCAGCAGCAGGAGCCGCTGCAAGTGGCGCGGTTGCCGCTGGCGGCGCCGGCATTGACGTCGAAGTCGCGGTAGCGGTTGGTTGCGGTGGCGCGGTCAGCGCCGCTGTTCGGGTCGGCTGCGCAACGGCCGGCTCGCCGCTCGCGTCAGGCGGCACAGCCATGAACTGGCGGGTGGCAGTGACTGCCGGCGCCGGTGATTGCGGCGCGGCAGCCGGCGCTGGCCACCCCCCACAGCCGCCCAACACGAGCGCGCCGACCAGCCACGGAACCCAAGTGCGCGCGGCTCGCGGTTTCAACATCCAATTAGCCCTTCTGCTCGCCCATGCCGCGGATCCGTCGTTGCGGCACGCGAGGCCGGCGCGTCGACTGAGAACGCGGCCCAGGGCCTGTGTCCCCCGTCATACTGCCTGTCAACTTATCCACGCGGCCAGATCCCGGTCAACCTGCGCCAGGTCCAGCAGGCGCATGCCGCCCGCGCGCCAGTTCTTGCCTGATGGCGGGACGCTGGCGATCTCCTCGGCAAACGCCTGGCTGGCCGGGGTCCAACCGGCCCGGGCAAAGCCCAGGTAATAGACCTGCCACTGGCCCTGGGTGGGCACCATCTCCGCCGTCTTCTCGACCAGCTCGGTCAGGACGCTGCGGCCGCTCGGCTCGGGCCCCCACTTGCACTCGCCCAGCACCAGCGTCTTCGCCATCGAGTTGACGCCCACTACATCCACCTGCGCGGCGCGCGTCCAGGCGCTGCCCACCTGATCCACCGCCACCGGCAGCAGCCCCTGGGCGCTG
>JAPKMS010000434.1 GCA_026645775.1 Anaerolineae bacterium | reverse complement strand
AGCGGGCGGGCGCGTATCGGCTGCGTAAGCGGCGACCGGAGTTGAGCGAGGCCGAGGCGCTGCGCATCGTGCGGACCTGATCCTCTGCAAATTACGTTACTTCCGCATCAGCCACCAACCCAAACATGTGCGGGACATCGCCAGCATCATGCTCACGCTCGGCGAGGAGTTGGAGTTGGACTATAGACTTGGGCTGGTTTTGGGGCATCACAGCTTGTGCGAATATGTGCTCTCACATGCGATTTCACACCCAAGGTGAGGCCCCATGACGGTCACTTTGCTCACCACCACCGACGCCGCGCCGGCCTTGCCGGCTGCAGCGCCTCGCCCATCCCTACCTCGCGCGACCAGCCGTAGACGATGGCTACCTCCTAACAGGTGGACTCAACGTCCACCACCCGATGCGATCCAGTCTGCGAGCCATGTTCCCTCACCACAGGCTCATCTGCCCGTCGTCGTCGCCGGCCTTGGCCTCGGCCTCGCGTGCGGCCAGAAAGTGATGGCGCGCGGCCAGCGGGCGTAGTTCTCTCCCAAAGGCGCGGCCGGCAATTGGGCAGGCTTGTTTGCAGCAACCTGCCATCTGTGGCATCATAGACCCTTGATGAAGGGCTGTTGCAGGCATTACCCTCGCTGCACTGACAGGCCGATCGTGTCCTCTGAGAATCAAGGTGGCGTGATGTCTGACTCTCTGACCAAATTCCAACGATTGCTCCGCGAGCTCTTCCAATTCGACGTGGCGGACCTCGACTTCGGCATTTACCAGATCATGAACCAAAAGCGCCGCGAGGTTGAGCGGTTCATCAGCGAGGACCTGCCCCAGCGCGTGGCTGAGGCGCTGGCACACGGCACGCTGGCTGAGGGGGCGCAGGCCGCGCACGAGCTAGCCGAAGCCAGGAAGAAAGTTATTGACGCGTTCGAGGACAATGTACTGGATGCCAACGGTGATTTCACCGAGGAGATGTATAGTACGAGCAAGCCCGGCAAGGAGTACCTGGCGGCGCGCGCCAAGGCTGCCGGTTTGCGCAGCCGCGACGCGCTCGAGGCCCTGGTCTACAACCATTTGTTCGCCTTCTTCAGCCACTACTACCAGGACGGCGACTTCATCTCCAAGCGCCGCTACTCGACGCGGCAGGAGCGCTACGCCATCCCCTACAACGGCGAAGAGGTGACCCTTTACTGGGCCAACCGCGACCAGTACTACGTCAAGACCGCCGAGTATTTCACCGACTACACCTTCACCGCGGCAAACGGCGTGACCGTGCATTTCAAGCTGCGGGCCGCGGACGTGGAGCAGAACAACGTCAAGGGGGAGAAGCGCTTCTTCGTGCCGCGGCCGGCCGAGACTGCGTGGGACGCTGCCGTGGCCCAACTCGTGATCCCCTTCGAGTTCCGGCCGCTGACCGCGCAGGAGGCCATCAGTTACGGCGGCAAGAACCAACAGGAGGCGATCCTGGCCAGGGCGACGGCGGACATCCCCAAGAGGCTGTCGCCCGTAACCGCGGCGCCCGCGCTGGCCGCGCTGAGCGAGGAAAAGCGCCGCACCGCCGACGGCGAACCGGTCACGGCCCTGGCGCACCACCTGCGGCAGTACACCCGGCGCAACACATCGGACTTCTTCATCCACAAGGACCTGCGGGGCTTCCTGGCGCGCGAGCTGGATTTCTACCTGAAGAACGAGGTGCTGAGCCTGGACGAGATGGAGGCCGCCGGCGAGGGCCGCGCCGAAGGGTGGTTCCAGATCATGGCCGCGATCCGCGCGGTCGGCGGCCGCATCATCGAGTTCCTGGCCCAGGTCGAGGAATTCCAGAAGATGCTCTGGGAGAAGCGCAAGTTCATCACCGAAACCTTTTATTGCGTCACGGTTGGGAACGTCCCGGAGGCGTTTTACGGGGAGATCGCCGCGTGCGACGCGCAGTGGCTAGAGTGGCGGACGTTATTCGACATTGAGGTCGGCCTCACGCAAAGGCGCGAAGACGCAGAGCGGATGGCATTCTTGCGGACGCACCCGACACTGGTGGTGGACACCCGGCACTTTGATCAACCCTTCGTGGACCGCCTGCTGGGCAGCTTCGACGATCTGGATGAAGTGACCGATGGATTGCTGGTGCACAGCGAGAACTGGCAGGCGTTGAATTTGTTAGGAGAGGGGTATCGAGAGCAGATCAACTGTGTCTACATCGATCCGCCGTATAATGCTGCTTCATCTGAGATCGTTTACAAGAATTCCTATAAACATTCGTCATGGCTTACTCTCATCGAAAACCGCATCACGCGCTCCTTGCCTCTTCTAAATCCTGGAGACTGCTTTGCGATTGCCATTGACGATTATGAAATGGCTCGCTTGTGCGAGCTAACTGATTACTTGTTCGGCGGTTTCGACCGCCAGATGATAGTAGTAAACCATCATCCGCAAGGTGGCATGAGTGACAATGTCTCCAGGACTCATGAGTACATGCTTGTCATGACCCCTGAAGACTCTGATGTGTTGTTTGGAAAGCGAAAGCCCGATGGATTCGAGTTCCGCAGCTTCATGTTGAGCGGCCCTGGTGCGAATAAGTCACGGAGTGGCAGATGGCGGAGTTTTTATGCCTTCTTGATCGATGAGAAGAAGAGTCGAATCGCAGGCATAGAGCCACCGCCACCATTAGGCGAGAGTTATCCGACGACAAACACATCACAAGGTTATGTCCGGCGGTATCCGCTCAGTTCTAGTGGTGAAGAGAAGGTGTGGTGTCGGTCTTTTGATTCGGCGGTTAAGGCGCTACCAAAGGGCGAGATTGTCTTGAGTGACAGCGGCGTTCTCAAGCTGGTGGTAAATACTACTGGCAAGCGTTCCAATCTGATGAGTAACTGGACAGACAGTAAGTACAATGCAGGCCCCCACGGCACTGCTCTTCTGGCAGAAATCTTGGGGTATCGCGATCTATTCTCCTATCCAAAATCCATCTATACAGTCATGGATGCGTTGGAGGCCATGACCTGGCATCACTCAGAACCAGTCGTTCTTGACTACTTCGCCGGCTCGGGCACTACTAGCCATGCCATCATCAACCTCAACCGCGAGGATGGCGGCCGGCGTCACTTCATCCTGGTCGAGATGGCCGACTACTTCGACACCGTCCTCCTCCCGCGCATCAAGAAGGTGACTTACACGCCCGAATGGCGGGACGGCAAGCCGAAACGCATGGTCACGGCCGAAGAGGCCGAGCGGGGCCCGCGCATCGTCAAGGTGATCCGGCTGGAATCGTACGAGGACAGCCTGAACAACATCGCCTTCGACGCCGCGGCCGGCCAGAGCGCCATGCAGTTCGAGGACGACCTGTACCTGCTCCGTTACATGCTCAAATGGGAAGCGCGCCGGAGCGAGACGCTGCTGGACGTCGAAAAGCTGGCCAGCCCCTTCCGCTACACCCTGCACCTTCACGCCGGCGGCCAGACGGGGGTGAAGCCCGTGGACATCCCCGAAACCTTCAACTACCTGCTCGGCCTGCACGTCCAAACACGGCGCACGCACGACGACGACGGCCGGCGTTACCTGGTCTACCGCGGGGCGATTGACGGCCGGCAAGTCGCCGTGATCTGGCGCGAGACCGAGGGGTGGGGCCAAGCCGACTACGAGCGCGACCGGCAGTTCGTCGCCGAGCATAAGCTGGTCGAGGGCGCCGACGAGGTCTTCGTCAACGGCGATTCGCTCATCCCCGGCGCACGGGCGCTGGAGCCGCTTTTCAAGGCGCGTATGTTCGCGATGGTGGAGGCATAGCCATGACTGTGAGAATCGAAATCCCCACAGAGGAGCTCGCGGCGTTCAGCCGGCGCAATCGCATCCGCAAGCTGGCGTTGTTCGGCTCGGTGCTGCGCGATGACTTCACCCCCGACAGCGACGTGGACGTGCTGGTAGAATTCGAGCCAGGCACGCGGGTGGGGCTGCGTTTCTTTGCCCTCGAGGAGGAGTTGTCCGAGCTTTTGGGACGCAAGGTGGACCTGAACACGCCAGGATTCTTGAGCAAGTACTTCCGGGACCAGGTGCTCGCCGAAGCCGAGGTGGCCTATGTCGCAGCATGATGATACGTTGCGCTTGCGCCACATGCTGGACCATGCCCAGGAAGCGGTTGATCTGACATGGGGCAAACGGCGCGAAGATCTGGATGCCGATCGTTTGCTGGAGCTCGCGCTAACGCGCCTGCTGGAGATCATCGGCGAGGCCGCCAATCTTGTATCCGAAGAGACGGAGGACAGATACCCCCAACTCCCCTGGCGGCAGATGGTCGGCCTGCGCAATCGGTTGATCCATGGGTACGACGAGGTAGACCTGGACATCCTGTGGGATATCGTCCGGGAGGATTTGCCGCCGCTCATCGCCGAGCTGAAGCAGATCGTCGAGGAAGGGTAGCTCATGGCCCCGGCACAAAACGGCATCCAGCAATACGTGAAGCTTGAAGAGCGGCTGGTTCTGCTGGCCTGGCTGAACGACCGCTTCGGCTACCGGAGCAACCTGGACCTGCTTGCCGACATGAAGGAGGCGGACGAAGGGTTCGACGCCGCGGGCCGCAGCTTCGTCTATCACCGGCTGATCGCGCGCGGGTCCAAGCTCCTGATCCCGCCGGCCGACCTGGCCCGCTACGACGAAAACATCGGCAGCCACCTGGCAGCGATGAACACGCGGCGGCCGGAGCCGATCACTCTGCGCTACTTCCAGCACCTGGCCGCGCTCTTCACCGAAGTCTTCCTGGACTTCTACTTCAACCGGCGGGCCGAGATGCTCCGCTCGCTGAACGACTTCGTGGCCGGCCGCAACGCCAAGAAGCTGACCGGTGAGCCGCTCGACGCAATGTTTGCGGAAACGGACCTCAAGAAGCTCGCCTTCTGGATGGCCACCGGCAGCGGCAAAACGCTGATCATGCACCTCAACTACCGCCAGTTCCTGCACTACAACACCGAGCCGCTGGACAACATCCTGCTGATCACGCCCAACGAGGGGCTGACCGACCAGCATCTGGAGGAGCTGGCGGCCTCAAGCATCCCGGCCCGGCGCTTCGACCTGAACGAGAGCGGACTCGGGCTGGCGTCCAGGAATGCGGTGCGGGTCATCGAGATCACCAAGCTGGTGGACGCAGAGCGAAAGCGCGGGGGCGGGGTCAGCGTGCCGGTGGAGGCGTTCGAGGGGGTCAACCTGATCTTCGTGGACGAGGGGCACAAAGGCTCGGGCGGCGAGGTCTGGCGCAAATACCGCGATGCACTGGGAGAGACGGGCTTCACCTTTGAGTACAGCGCGACCTTCGGCCAGGCGCTCACCGCGGCGCGCAACGACCAACTGACTGCGGAGTACGGCAAGGCTATCGTCTTCGACTACTCCTATCGTTACTTCTACGGCGACGGCTACGGCAAGGACTTTCGCATCCTCAATTTGAAGCAGGAGACGACCGAGGAACAGGCCGAGACCTTGCTGTTAGGCAACCTGTTGTCGTTCTACCAGCAGCAGCGGATCTTCGAGGAACAGGCCGCAGCGCTGCGGCCGTATAACCTGGAGCCGCCGCTGTGGGTCTTCGTCGGCAGCACCGTGAACGCGGTTTATACCGAAGACAAACAGAAACGCAGCGACGTCCTCACCGTGGTCCGCTTCCTGCACCACGTGCTGGAGAACCGGCGCGGTTGGGTCGTCAAGACAATTAAGAAGCTGCTGGACGGCAAGACCGGCCTGATGACCCCCGATGGCTCGGATGTGTTTGTCGGCAAGTTCGCGTATCTGCGGGAATGCGGCCTTTCCGCGGAGGCAGCGTATGGGGAAATCCTCAGCCGGGTGCTCCACACGCCAGCCTCGGGCGGCCTGCACCTGTGCGACATCCGCGGGGCCGCGGGGGAGATCGGCCTGAAGGCCAGCGGCGCAGAGGACTACTTCGGCCTTGTTTACATCGGTGACACCAGCGCGTTCAAGAGCCTTGTGGAGGAGGATGCTTCCGGCATTACGCTGGAGGAGGATGCCATCGCGGGCTCGCTGTTCGAGGGCATCGGCCGGCCGGACACGTGCATCGAAATCCTGATCGGCGCCAAGAAGTTTATGGAAGGCTGGAACTCGTGGCGCGTCGCGACCATGGGCCTGCTCAACATCGGCCGCCAGGAAGGCTCGCAGATCATCCAGTTGTTCGGCCGCGGGGTGCGGCTGCGCGGCAAAGAGTTCAGCTTAAAACGGAGCGCAGCGCTCGATGGCCCACATCCCGATCACATCCGCCAGTTGGAGACGCTGAATATCTTCGCGGTGCGGGCCAACTACATGGGCCAATTCCGCGAGTACCTGGAACGGGAAGGGGTGGAGACCGAGGAGGCAATCGAGCTGCCGCTCTTCGTCTTGGCTAACCAGGAGTTCTTGCGCCAGGGGCTGGTGGTGCCGCGGCTGCCTGAGGACAGCCATTTCATCACCGGGGCGACGCTGGTGCTGGCGCCCGATCCGGCGATACAGGTGCACGTGGACATGTCGCTGAAGGTCGAGGCGATCCAAAGCAGCAAATTGGGCGCCGAGCTAAACGTCAATGTCGTCACGGGCCAGGCCGGTCGTGCACAGCCGATTCCAGCCGATAGCCTCTCGCTGGTAGATTGGGAGCGCGCCTACCTTGATCTGCTGGAGCACAAAGAACGGAAGAAACTCACAAACCTGGTGGTTACGCCGGACGCGCCAAGGCGGATCATTGAGCACACCGAACCCGCGCGGCTTTATCGACTGGTAGCCGACGAGTCTGTGGTCAAGCCAGCATCGTTCGGCGGCAGGCTCCTGCTGCAAGAGGCGGTGACGAACATCTTGCGCAAGTATACCGAAGACTTCTACCGCATCAGGCGTGAGCGTTGGGAGTCGCGCCGGATGGTCTACCGGACGCTGGATGAGAACGATCCGAATCTCAGTTTCAACCGGCAGGCCATGAAGGAAGGCATAACGGGGGGATACGTCGTCAAAGTCCGGCGCTCAGAGCGGGAGTTGATCGAAGCCATTGAAAAACTCGACGCCGACATGAAATCGCTTGCCAGGGAAGAAGCCACCGGCCTGCCGGACCTGCATTTCGACCGGCACCTGTATCAGCCCCTGCTGCTGAAACACGAGGCCATCGTGGGTATCGCGCCGCCGATCCTGGCGCCAAGCGAAGCGCGCTTTGTTAGCGATCTCAAAGAACACTGGGTCAAAGAGAAGGACAAATCGCTGGCCGGACGACAGGTGTACCTCCTGCGGAACCTGAGCCGGGGCAGCGGCATCGGCTTCTTCGAGGAGCGCGGCTTCTACCCCGATTTTATCTTGTGGATCGTGAACGGACAGAAGCAGCGCATCGTCTTCGTTGAGCCGCACGGCATGTTGCGCGAAGGGCCGTACGCAAACGATCCAAAGGCCCGCTTGCATGAAGCGCTCCCCGGACTGGGGCAGGAATTCGCCGCAAGAAGCACCCAGAAAGATGTCATGCTGGACTCCTACATCATCTCGGCCACGGCCTACGACGACCTGCGCAAGAAGTACGACGACGGCACATGGGATCGGACGAAGTTTGCCGCCGCGCACATTCTATTTCTGGAGCGCAACAGCGAGTACGACTACATGGCGAGAATGTTCGCGGCACAGCTATAAAACGGATACTTGTTCCCCTGTGACGCTTGCGGCGGTCAGCAGGCCGTCTCACCGAGGTGATCTGCAACCCTGCGGGGCGATCCCACCTGACCGGCGTGCGCAGCACGTACGTCCCGGATGGCGAGCTTACGTTCGCCAGGCAGCCCACGGCCATTCAAGTCTTTGCCAATGCCCTTGGCTCGCGGCCGGATAGCCGCCAAATGTGTACCAGATTTCGCCCGTGTTCGGGCAGGCCACGTTTGCGTAAGCTGTCACCAATTGACGCTCGCGCCGTTCGATTCTATCGTCGGCCAGAATGTGTATGAGATCAGCGGGCAAATTCACGGGCGTCCGTGCAACGGATAATGCCTGAAGGAGGTCTTCCATCCTACGGAACCGATCCACGGTGCTGACAGACGATTCATCATCAGTCAAGGTCTCGTCCTTGCAAGCGCAATAGTGATTCGTTCCGACAAGCCAGCCATCCGTTAGTTTGCGCCGGTAGTGTTTCGAGCACATGCAATCGAAAAGAACCGCCTCATTGGTTTTGCCATCCACGGCAAACAACAACATCCCGCCATCCCGATCGGTTGTGTTGAGAAACGCCTCGACATCGTTTAGATTGCGGCAAAGCTCCAGTGCTTCAGTCAGAAACACGTAACCCGGGACGTGTGGCTTACCCGGAGCAGGCTTATCCCAGACGGGCAAAAAATTGTAGTGTAGCCATAGTCTTTCCCGGTTGATGCCAGTTGGCGCAAAGACATCCCCCTGCATCGAGAAGCCGATCGTTGGAATGCGCCCGTTAACGGCCCGTATGGTTGCATAGCCCCACAGCTCAGGCACATAGGTGTCATTGTTGCGCGCAACCCAGACGCGATTTTCTGACAGGTACACCGCACCGCTACACTGTTTTGCCTCGCATTCTTCAATATACGACCATTCCGCAAGGCGTTGCAGCGAAAGGTTTGCTCCTTCAGCCAGGCCTTCACACTCTTCCTGAAACCGCTGGGGCAAACCGCGCAGCCAGGGTAATGCTCCGGCATGTAGTCTTTCCATATCGCTTGAGTTCTCCAGACTGGCGATATAGTGGTGGATAGTCTCTTCGATCTTGGCGCCGAGCGCGCGACCCGCGGCAAATCCTATTTCGTATGGCGTGCCCGCGAAACGGAGGATTCGGCCATGGATGTTGTTCATCGGAATGATTCCCCTCCACCCGACTACCCATTATTGTACCACCGTTTTTTCGGGAATAGCCCCGGCAGAATTTTTCGGACACAGATTCACACAGATTTCACGGATTTGATGCTCTTTGATCTGT
>JAPKMS010000433.1 GCA_026645775.1 Anaerolineae bacterium | reverse complement strand
GGTTTGCCAGCCACCCCCCGGCGCCGGCATGTTCGGTCAACACAAGAACCGTGCCCGTCCGATCCGCGCCTCCAGGCACCGTGCTGATGTCGGCCGGCATGACGGGGAGTGTGAAGTAGAAGGTCGAGCCAGCTCCATCAGCGCCGGTCGAGAGGACGCCGACGGAGCCGCCGTGCAGCTCCACCAGGCGCCGGCTGATGGCCAGGCCGAGGCCCATCCCCCCGTAGCCGCGCCGAGCGGCACGCTCCGATTGGCGGAACTCGTCGAAAATAAACTCCTGCTCGGCCGACGGGACGCCCATGCCGCTGTCTGTGACGGCAATGACGACCTGCTGCTTGCCCGCTTCGGCCCACAGGCGGATGTACCCGTGCTCGGTGAATTTTACGGCATTGCTGATCAGGTTGAGGATCACCTGCTGAAGACGTGTCCGATCGCCCGACACCATCGGCAAGTCGGTCGGGAGAGCGCTCTCCCAGGAGAGACCTTTTTCCTGCGCCATCGTTTCGCCGAGCATGGTAACCGGGGCCAATACTTCGCCCAGGCGCAGCGGCTCGCTCACCAGGCGGAGTTCGCCGGCCTGGCTGCTCGCCAGATCGAGCACATCGCTGATGAGCCGCGCCAGGTGCTGGGCGCTGGTGCGGATGCTGCGCAGATCGCGTTGGTAGGGAGCAGGCAAGTCGGCCGGCCGGTCCGCGCGCTCGCGCAGCAGCATCTCGATGGTGCCGACGATCAGGCTCAGGGGGGTGCGCAGCTCGTGGCTCACGGTGGAGAGGAACCGGCTCTTGAGCAGATTGGCCTCCTCCGCCAGGCGCCGGCCCTCCTCCGCAACGCTGCGCGCCTGCTCGGCCTGCCGATAGAGTTCGGACCGCTTGAGGGCGCCGGCGATCTGCTCGCGCAGGATATCGCATTCCTCCTCCAGGTGCGGCTCGGCCTCAAAGACCGCGAAGCCGAGCTGCTCATCCCGATAGAAGAGCGGTTCCACCACCAGATCGCAGCGCCGCTCGGCCGGCAAAACGGCGGCAATAAGCTGGCGCGCCGGGAACGGCTGCTCTGAAAAGAGCGGACGCAGATCGCCCTGATTGGCCTGATTTGGCTCCTTCATCGGCCGTGGCGCGGCGCGCCGCATGTCCATCTGCCCCTCATATTCTAGCGCCAGCGGGCCGCTTTCGTCGCAGCCCATGATCAGGCGGGCGTTGCGAGACCCGGCCGCCGGATCGGCGTAGCGCGCGAGATAGGCCCGGCGGATGCCCAGCCTGGGCAGGGCCTCGATGATCGCCTGTTCGATATCGGCGTGGTTCACCGCATTGCCCAGCGCCTGCCCGATGCCGGCCAGGATGCGCGTCTCCTCCTGGGCCTGGAGCGCCTGATAGGCCTGGGCGCGCTGTCCGGCCTCGCCGAGCATGACGCGCGCCTGCTGCCACAGGTTCTCGGCCCGCAGCCAGGCCGACCGGTCGCGCAGATAGGGCAGCGTCTCGCGGCGCAGGGTCGAAAGCGCGCTCTGCCAGCGCGAGACGCTGCCCTCGGCGCCCAGCGTCAGGGGCAAAGTCTCGGCCAGCGCGGCCAGGAAGGCCCCGCGCGCTCGGCCGGCCGTTTCTGCGGTGAAGGCAGCCCACACCTTCTCGATCTGAGGCGTCGGCGCGGCCTCCGCCATCAGCTCCCAACACTCGGCCATGCGCGCCAGGATGGCGGACCGCCGCGCGCTGAGGCTCGCGGCCGGGGGGTGGTCGTGCACGTGCGGCGGCAGCTCGGCCGCCTCGCTCACCAGCGGATCGGGACAGCCGCACGACTGGCGCACCAACAGCCGGGAGGCCAGCAGCACCCGCTCGGGCACGGGCTTGCCGGCCAGCAGCGCCAGTAGCATCTCCGCGGCGCGCCGCGCCATCTCGTGGGAGCGAAAGGTGGCGGTCGTCAGCGGCGGCGTGATGAACCGGCCCTGGAGCTCGTCGTTGAGCCCCGCCACCGCGACATCCGCAGGGATGCGCAGCCCGCGGCCCTGGAGCGCCTTCATCGCGCCGAGCGCCATGTTGTCGCTGGCCGCGACCAGGGCCTCGAACCGGACGCCGCGGACGTCCAGCAGCTCCCGGACTGCGGCCGTGCCGCCGCTCTCCTTGAAATTACCCTCGACGACCCGCGCGGGGTCCAGGGGAATGCCGTGCTCGGCCAGCACGGCCAGGTAGGCCTGGTAGCGCTGCTCGGCCTCCGGCTGCGGCTGCGGCCCGCGGATGAACGCGATGCGCGTCAGGGCGTGGAATTCCACCAGGTGCGTGATGACATCGTGCATGCCCTGGGTGTTGTCCAGCGCCACGCCTGGGATCCCCTCCACCAGCGGATGCCCGACGGTGACCATGGGCAGCGGCCGATAGCGCCGGCAGAAATCGGTGATGGCCGGCAGCTCCACCCGGTGGCAGAGCGCGCCCGACCAGATCACCAGGCCGTCGACGTTTTCAGGGCCGACCAGATCGTAGATGATGTTGGATTGCGCTTCGAAGCCGTGGGGCGAGCAGAGGGGTTTGCCGGGGAAGCAGATCACATTGGCGTCGTGTTCGCGGGCGGCGCTTTGCACGCCTTCCCAGACCGCCTGGCTATTGGGATCTCCTGCGCCATGCGTCAGCAGGCCGATCGTCCATCTTGCGTGCGGTCGTGGATGGGTGCGTGCGTACATACCAACAGAATAGCATCGAACCCCTACGCGGTCAACCAGGGCAGATCTCTCAAAGTGCGTTTCGCGGTGGGGCCGATTTCAGAAATCTAGGACTTTCGCTCAGGCCGGCTGCAAGGCCGGGATCCGCGGGTTGCGCAACTTGGCTCGCAAGTAATCGCGCAACAGAGACTTGCCAGCGCACGGCGTTCGCGTCTTGAGCGACCTG
>JAPKMS010000432.1 GCA_026645775.1 Anaerolineae bacterium | reverse complement strand
GCAGCCTGAGCCACTCGACCGATGTGATGGTGAACGTCTCGACCCCGCTGGCCGCCGCCCCGACCCCGACCTCACCGGCGGATGGCAGCACAGGTGTCGCTACAACGCCCACCTTCACCTGGGGTGCGGTAACGGGCGGAACCAGCTATGACATCCAGGTGGCGACTGACCCGGTGTTCGCGGCCGTTGTTGCCTCGGCCACAGGCCTGACCGGTACCAGCTTCACGCCGAGCAGCGCGCTGGTGGGCGATACAGTCTACTACTGGCGCGTAACCGCAGTCAACGGGTGCGGCAGCAAGCCCTCAGCCAGCTATGCGTTCCGCACACTTGGAGGCACGGTCTGCACAAATGTGATCGGCAACGGAGATTTCGAAAGTGGCCGGAATGTTTCCTGGTCGGAGAGCTCCAGCGCCGGATATGAGGTGGTGGACAACACCAGCGGCTACGCCCGAACTGGCAGTTGGTTCGCCTGGCTGGGCGGGGACGACAGCGAGAATTCACAGGTGTGGCAGGCGCCCACGATCTCAGCATCGACGACCTCTGCGTCGTTGACCTACTGGTATCGGATCAACTCGGGCGACTACTGCGGCTACGATTACGGATACCTGAAGGTGGCCGGAACTACCCGGACAACCTATAATCTCTGCAGCTCCAACGGCATGACGGCATACGCCCAGGCCACTTACGACATGCTTTCGTTCAAAGGTACCTCGCCTGAAGTGCGGTTCCAGGCCACCACGGATAGTTCCTACACCAGCAGTTTGTTCATCGATGATGTAGTCCTGAACGTGTGCACGAGCTCGACGTCCACCACGGCCGACTACAGCGACCTGACCAGCAGCTACGGCGTCGCCTGGCACGCGGGCGACGGCACGTTGCGGCTCGGCCCCACCTGGACGGCCGACACAGCCTTCGGCTCCGGAGCCGATACCGATGATGGCGTGACGTTCATGGACAGCTTCATTGCTGGGCAAAACGCCATTGTGCGGGTCAACGTGCAGGGTACACCGACGAACGGCCGTTGGCTGAAATTGTGGTTCGACTGGAACAACAACGGTGTGTTCGACAATAACGAGCGGGTAATCAACGCCGCGGCCGTCAGCGGCGACAACGACCTATCGGTGCCCGTGCCGGCAGGCTTGACCGGGATCGTCAAGTACCGGGCGCGGTTGTACGACAGCGCGGCCGGCACGCTGGTGCTCGACGGCATCGATGCTATTTCTTACGATGGCGCGCCCGGCGGCGAGGTGGAGGACGGCGAATCACCGCAACCGCTGGCGGTCGCGCTGGCGGGCTTCACGGCGGATGCGACCGGGGCCGGCGTGGCCCTGGCCTGGGAGACCGTCTCCGAGACGGACAACGCGGGCTTCAACGTCTACCGGGCCGAGAGCGAGCTCGGGCCGTGGACGCGGCTCAACGCGGCGCTGATCCCGGCCGCGGTGCCGGGGGCCAGCGAGGGGCACGCGTACACCTGGATCGACGCGACCGCGGCCGCAAACACGGCCTACGTCTATCGGCTGGAGGCGGTGGCGCTCGATGGGACGGCTGAGATCCTGGAGGCGCTCGGCGTGACCTACCGGCCCGCGCGGCGCACGTGGCTGCCGTTGGCACGATAGAAGGTTGAAGGTTGTAAGGTTGAAGGTTGAAGGATTGAGGATGGCGCACAGCCGCCGCGGGTCAGCCGCTGCCTGGCTCAGCCTGGGCGCCATCCTCGTCGCCATGACGGCCGGGGCGTGGCGCCATTTCCCGATGTTCCTCGGGGATCAGGGGTGGTATCTCCAAGTGGCCTGGCGCGTGAGCCGGGGCGAAGTGCTCTACCGTGATGTGGCGTGGGCCGAATACCACGCCACCCAGAATTTGAGGGGGCGTAGTGGCGACTTCAGTCGCTGTTCCGTGGAGGACGAACGGAGGAAAGCATGAGTCTGACACGCACATACCGATGGGTGATGCCCCTTGCGCTGATCCTGGGGCTTGTCCTGGCCGCGCTGCCCGCGCCTGCGCCGGTGTTTGCAGCTAACGACCGCCCTGTCAAGTGGGAAAGTGGTGCCCCCTGGTCGGGCGCGCCCGGATGGGGATCGTATGCCAGCTTAACCGCATCGGCGGGCACCTCCTATATCCTGACCACGTCCAGCAGCGCGACCGGTAATAAGTACCTGCGCTTTGCCAATGATACCAACACCAACCGCTACGGGCCGAGTGGGACGTCAGATATCAACCTGGGTATCAAGACATCTAACAATCTTCAAGACTGGAACTCAGGCAGCGCCAAAGCCTACTTCGTAAACGTCGCCAGCACGTCCTACAACTACGTCTTCAAGACCGACGGTACAAACAATGGCAAAGTCATCGTCTTCGAGGTCCAGGGCACGGTGCGCACGATTAGCTCGACCTCGCGCTCACCGTCAGGCACTGTGTGGCCCGGCAGCAGCGTGACGATTAACGCGACGCTCAGCGGCAATCAAACGACGGGACAGGGTGTTTATCTCCGCTACACCAATGACAACTGGGCGACTTCGACTGTCACCGAAATGTCGTGCGGCGGCGCCAGCAGTTGCTCTGCGTCCATTCCGGCCGGCGCCAACTCCGACGGCAAGTCCATCCAGTATTACCTGTTCACCTCCGGCGACGGGTTGACCATTGCCAGCGCTGATGCCGACTACTACACCATCAACCTGAACAACAACGGCAGCAGCAACTATTCCTACGCCGTGCAGCCGGATGGCGTCATCGAGGAGGAGTACGGCTCGACCCGGATGGTGGATCTGGCCTCGGGCAAAGCGGGCGACCAGGACGTCTGTGAAGGCGATGAGAAGAGCGATTTGATCGACTTCAATGCGTATTCGTATGACGCGTCCAGCTCGTCCGCCGGCAAGTGGTTCATGTCCTTCACCATCGACTCCAGCGCATCCCTGACAAGCGGGACGCAGCAGGGCTACATCATCGGCCTGGACACCGGAACGAAGGGATCGCCCACCATCGACCTGAGTTCCTCCGGCACGTGGCAGCGCAACGTGGCCTTCCCTGGCGACTACTTTATCGCCATGTATCCCAGCGGCGCAGACACACTGAGTTTCGGCCTGTATGACAGCAGCCGCAACTCGGTTTCCAACACCACGGTCACCGTCGTCACCAAGGTGGTCAGCAGCCGTCGCCAGATAGAGGTGACGCTCAGCGGTTCGGGCGTGCCGGCCGATCTTGCGAACAACAGCGCGGTCAACTTCCTGGTCATGTCGGTCAGCAACGCCGCCGGCGACAATATCAACGACGCCATCGGCAGCGGCATCACCACCGAATGTGCGACCGGCAAGACAACTTACACCGCCAGCGACATGCGCACCAGCGAAGCCAAGTGCAAAGTCAGCGGCCGTCCCACTGCTGCCGGCGCCAATGACCGCCAATGCACCAGCAACCCGCGGCTCGACAGCGTGAGCAGCATCAACGCCGGGGCGACCTGCTCATCAACCACCGACAGCATCACGAT
>JAPKMS010000059.1 GCA_026645775.1 Anaerolineae bacterium | reverse complement strand
GCGGCGGACGGCAGCAAGAGCTGCGAGACCGAGGCGACCACGACCGTGGCGAACGCCTGGGAGACGCTGACCTTCAACTTCGCCAGCCCGGCCGCGGGCACCGCGCCGCTCAACCTGGCGAACACCTACAACCGGATGTCGGTCTTCCCGAACTTCGGCAAGACCGGCGCGCAGATCGGTGGCCCGTCCACCTACTACTTCGATGATCTGACCTTCGCGCCCTGAGCCGACCCAGACACACCCGCTGCTGACCGGCAGCCCGGCGATCGGCGCGATCATCTATCAACGGTCAAGCAATAGCCCTGTAGTGACGACTTCAGACATCCGGCTGCACGGCAATGATTGAAGTCGTCACTACCAGGCTCTCCAAGTGCTGCAGGTTCAATATGGATACACACTACTTCGACCCTCTGAACCGTTTTGTCATCGAGGATTACGATGCGTTGCCACCGTTCGCCAGCTTCCTGCCGGGCATCGCCGGGCCGCTGGGCATCCCGTTGTGGGCGTTCTATGTGAACCGGGGGCAGGCGATCGCCGGCTTCGGCGTCGAGAGCAAGGACGCGCCGATCATGGAGTTCCAGCCGGCGAACAAGGCCTATCAGACCGTGCCATACACCGGGTTTCGGACCTTCATCAAGGTGCGCGACGCTGAGGATCGCTTCTACGAGCCCTTTTCGGCTTCTGCACGACCCGCACCCATTCGCCGAATGGCGATCGGCGCCAGTGAGATCGAGCTGGAGGAAAGCAGCGCATCGGTGGGCCTGCAGGTCAACGTTCGTTACTTCACGCTGCCGGGTGAAGGCTTTGCCGGTCTGGTGCGCGAGGTGACCGTGCGCAACATCGCCGCACAGCCCGTCTCGCTGGAGATCCTCGACGGGCTGCCCATCGTCATTCCTTTCGGCCTCGACGATACGATGCTCAAAAAAATCGGCCGCACCGCCGAGGCGTGGATGGCGGTCTTCAATCTGGATGCCGGCGTCCCCTTCTACCGGGTGCAGGCGAGCGTGGGCGACGAGGCCGAAGTGGAGGCGATCGAGGAGGGCCACTTCTACCTGGCGTTTGCTCAGGGAACGGACCCGGCAAGCTTCACGACAATCGTGGACCCGGCCCTCATCTTCGGCGCTAACACGGCCCTCAGCTATCCCGATCGCTTCCTGTCACAAACGCTCGCTGAGCTGCGCGAGACACCGCAAGTCACCGTCTGTCGGACGCCGTGCGGTTTCTCCGGCGCGTCCGCGACGCTGGCGCCGGGCGAAGCCCTGACCCTCTCCGCGATCATCGGCCATGTCAGCCGGGCCGCGGTGATCAACGGCGAGCGGGACCGCCTGGCGCAACCGGCCACCCTCGCGGCCAAGCGAGCCGAGGCGCAGGCGCTGACCCAGGGCCTCACCGATCCCATTGCAGCACAGACCGGCGACCCGCGTTTCGACGCCTACTGCCGGCAGTGCCTGCTGGACAACATCCTGCGCGGCGGCTGGCCGGTGCAATTGGGCGGACACGTCTATCACCTGTATGGTCGCCGGCACGGCGATCTGGAACGCGACTACAACGCGTTCTATCTGCCCGCGGAGTTCTACTCGCAAGGCAACGCCAGCTATCGCGACGTCAACCAGAATCGCCGGTCCGACGTGCTGCTCAACCCCGCGGTCGGTGACTCGGAGGTGTTGGCCTTTCTAGGGCTGCTCCAGGCCGATGGCTACAACCCGCTGACGGTGCTAGGCAGCCGCTTCATCGTGCCATCTGACCATCAGGCGGCCGTCCTTGCGCTGGTTGACCGGCCCGAGGCGCTGCGCCCGCTGTTGGCTCAGCCCTTCACCCCTGGCCGGCTTCTGAAAACGGTGATTGACCAGGGGATCGGTCTAGCTGTGACGCCCGCGGCTTTTGTTGAGGCGGCGATCGCCCAGGCCGATTGGAGCTTTGAAGCGGACTTTGGGGAAGGGTATTGGGTTGATCATTGGTTCTACAATCTCGATCTACTGGACGCGTATCTGGCAGTCTATCCCGATCACAGGGATGAATTACTCTTCGGCAAGTCCGTGCCCTACACCCAAAGCCTTGCGTTCGTGCAGCCGCGCGACCGGAAGTCTGTGCTGGCGGAAGACGGGAAGGTGCGCCAGTACGGCGCCGTCCTGCAGGACAAAGAAGTGGCGCAGTTGATTGCCTCCCGCGCAACCGCACGCAACCTGATGCGGGCGGAGCACGGCCGCGGCGAGATCTTCCAGACGACTGTGTTCAGCAAGCTGCTGGGGCTGGCGTTGGTCAAATTTGCCACGCTTGACCCGCAGGGTATGGGGATCGAGATGGAGGCGGGCAAGCCGGGCTGGTGCGACGCGCTCAACGGCCTGCCCGGGCTGTTCGGCTCATCCATGTCCGAGACGTACGAGCTGCTGCGGCTGCTGGATTTCCTGCTGCCGGGGTGTGTAGAACAGGTTGGCAACCTGTCCCACAAAGCTGTCTCCGTGCCCGCCGAGCAGGCCGATCTGTTGCGGCAAGTGGTCGCTCAACTCACCGCCTATCACCTCGCTTTCGATGACGAGCGCGATTTTCGTTATTGGGAAGGGGTTGCGAGTGCGCGCGAAGCCTATCGGGCTCGTGTTCGCTTGGGCTTTGATGGGCGCACGGAAACGCTTGCTCTTGCTGACCTGGCGCCGATCTTGCAGGCATTTCGCGACAAGGTGGCGACGGGCATCGCCAGGGCCGAGGCGCTCACCGGCAACGTCCCGCCCACTTACTTCACCTATGAAGTCCAGGACTACGAGAATGTCGTTGACGCCAGCGGGCAACTGCAGCGTGACGTTCACGGCCGGCCCACCGTGCGCGTGAAGCGCTTCGAGCAGAGCGTGTTACCCTCCTTTCTGGAAGGTCCAATGCACGCCCTGAAGACTCGCAAGGATGCTGCCAACGCACGCGCGCTCTATCAACAGATCAGAGCAAGTGCACTGTATGACCGGGCGCTGGGCATGTACAAGACCAACGCGCCTCTGGCGGCCTGCTCGCGGGAGATCGGCCGGTTGCGGGCCTTCACGCCGGGTTGGCTGGAGAACGAGTCCGTGTTCTTGCACATGGCCTACAAGTATCTGCTGGAAGTGCTGCGCGCAGGGCTGTACGATGAGTTCTTTGCGGACATGCGCCGCGGCCTGGTGCCGTTCCTTGATCCCCGCACCTACGGCCGCAGCCCGTTGGAGAACTCGTCATTCCTTGTCAGCAGCGCCCATCCCGACGCATCGCTCCATGGCCGCGGCTTCGTCGCGCGCCTCACAGGCGCCACCACCGAGTTTCTGACCATGTGGACCTTCATGACGGCCGGGCCCCGCCCGTTCTTCATGCGAGATGGCGAGCTCTGTCTGGCCTTCAGGCCGACGCTGCCGGACTGGCTGTTCCGCGAGGACGGCGCCTTGACCTTCACTTTTCTGGGGCGGTGTGCGGTTACCTACCACAAGCAACACCCCATCACAGCGGGAGCGCAGGTGACTGCGGTGACCTTGCACCTGGCAGATGGCGACCAGGTCAGCCTGCCGGGCGATGTGATCGGTGCGCCCTATGCCGAGATGGTCCGCAGCGGCGAGATCGGGCGGATTGAGATGTGTTTGGAGTGACAAAGACATGACCGAGAACACGACCTTGGGCTGGCGCTTCACCAGCGACGACGGCACGTTTCGTCTGGACGCGCCCCACAAAACCAGCTATCTTTACTTCCCGTTGGTCAACGAGGCCGGCATGATGTCGGTCGTGACGCCGACGCTGCACGGCGACACCAAGACGGGCCAGAGTACCTTCCTGACGGCGCCTGTCTCTGTGGAAGATCTGCACAACACCCGCTCGGCGCGCAATTTCTGGGTCTCCGTCGCGGGAGCAGATCCGTGGTCGGCCACGGGCAACTCGGCGCCGCAGGTCGCAAGGACATTTGTGGAAGATCCCGATGAGACGGTCACGCTGGATGCCGGACTGCTCTGGCACAAGGTGACGCGGCGCAACGCGCGCCTGGGCCTGGCTGCCGAGATCACGAACTTCGTCCCCGCGGGCAAGGATGGGGCGCCCGGCGACCCAGTGGAGCTGATGGTGGTGACATTGACCAACACCAGCAACGCGGCGCTGACGATTACCCCCACCGCGGCCATCCCGCTCTACGGCCGCTCGGCCGACAACCTGCGGGACCACCGCCACGTCACCTCGCTGCTGCACCGCATCCGGACCGTCCGCCACGGCGTGACGGTGTGTCCCACCCTCACCTTCGATGAGCGCGGCCACCGGCCCAACGCTGTGACCTATGCAGTCCTGGGTGTGGAGGGGGATGGTGCGCCGCCGGTGAGCTTCTTCCCCGTGGTCGAGGATTTCATCGGCGAGGGCGGCAACCTGGAGTGGCCGGCGGCGGTGGTGCAGCCCGGCATGGCCGGGGCGCCTGCGGGCACAGCCATAGACGGCTATGAAGCGATCGGTGCGCTGCGCTTCGCGGATGCCACCCTGGCCCCAGGCGAGTCGCGCGCCTACGTTTTGATCCTGGCCGTGCTGGCTCATGACGAGCCAGTCGAGGAGCTGGTCGGCCGCTACGGCAGCGAGGCACAGGCCGCGCACTGGCTGGATGCCACGCGCGCCCATTGGCAGGCTATGGTGGCGCCGTTGGCCTTTGAGACGGCCGATCCCGGCTTTGGTCGGTGGCTGAAGTGGGTGGCCGTGCAGCCGTTCCTGCGTCGGCTGTTCGGCAACTCATTCGTGCCCTATCACGACTACGGCCGCGGCGGCCGCGGCTGGCGCGATCTCTGGCAGGACTGCCTGGCGCTGCTGATGCTGGAACCGGAGCCGGTGCACGACCTGCTGTTCAGCAGCTTTGCCGGCGTGCGGGTGGATGGCAGCAATGCCACCATCATCGGCAGCCGGCCCGGCGAATTCCTGGCCGATCGCAATAACATCCCGCGTGTCTGGATGGATCACGGCGCGTGGCCCTATCTGACGACCCGCCTCTACCTCGACCTCAGCGGCGACCTGGGCTTCCTGCTCCAGGAACAGGCGTATTTCAAAGACGCGCACATCAATCGCTGTCAGGCAAAAGATGAAGCCTGGTCGCTGGAGCAGGGCACCCAACTGCGGACGCAAACCGGCGAGATCGCCCGCGGCAGCGTGCTCGAACACCTGCTGGTGCAGCATCTGACCGCGTTCTTCAACGTGGGCGCGGCCGGCAACATCCTCCTGGAAGGCGCGGACTGGAACGACGGCATGGACATGGCCCGCGAGCGCGGGGAGAGCGTGGCGTTCACTGCGCTCTACGCCAGCAACCTGCGCGACCTGGGTGAGCTGGTGCTCGCCCTGGGCCGGCTGGGCGTGACCGAAGTCGAATTGGCCGCTGAGCTGCTGCCGCTGCTCGACACCCTGGCCGCGCCGGTGGACTACACCAGTGTGGCTGCCAAACAGGGCCGCCTGGCTCACTACTTCGCAGCCTGCACGCACACCGTCTCCGGCGAAAAGCGCAAGGTCAGCCTGACCGACCTGGCCCGCGATCTTGCCGCGAAAGCCGACTCGCTCACCGCGCACCTCCGCAGGGAGGAATGGCTCACCGATCGTGCGGGCTTCGGCTGGTTCAACGGCTACTACGACAATGACGGCCGCCGCGTCGAAGGGGATGGCCCGAACGGTGTCCGTATGACGCTCACCGGACAAGTGTTTGCACTGATGGGCGGCATTGCCACCGATGCGCAGGCGCGCGAGATCGTGCGCGCCGCCGATCGTTATCTCTACGATCCGCGCTTGGGTTACCGCTTGAACACGGACTTTGGCGGGATGCAGCATAACATGGGCCGCTGCTTCGGCTTCGCGTTCGGCCACAAGGAAAACGGCGCGATGTTCAGTCACATGGCGGTGATGTACGCCAACGCGCTCTACCAGCGCGGCCTGGTGCATGAGGGTTTCAAGGTTTTGGATGAGATGTACCAGCACTGCGCCGACTTCGCAACCTCCCGCATCTACCCCGGCCTCCCGGAATACATCAGCGGGCGGGGCCGCGGCCTGTATCCGTGGCTGACCGGCTCGGCTAGCTGGTACTTGCTGACGCTGCTGAACGAGGTTTTCGGCGTGCGAGGCAAGCTGGGTGACCTGGTCCTGGCGCCGAAGCTGGTCGCAGCGCAGTTTGATGACCGGGGTGAGGCGGCTGTCCGCACGCAGTTTGCCGGGTGCGATCTGGAGATCGTCTATCACAACCCGCGCCGGCTCGAGCACGGCGCGTACGCGATCCGCCGGATCGTTGTTGATGGCGTTGAGCTGCCGGTGACACGCGAGGGCCAAGGGGTTCGCATCGGCAGGGAGGTCATCACAGACCTCAACACGAGGATGACGCAGCGTCTCGACATCGAGCTCGGTTGATGGAGGCGCCTCCACGCATGCCACAGATGCAAGAGCTGGCCTCGATGTATGAGGCGATCCGGCCGCGTTACCCCGAGCTGGCGGACCAGGTCGCCATCGTGACCGGCTCCAGTCGCGGCATTGGCCTGGGCATTGCCCTGCGCCTGGCGCGCGAGGGGATGCGGGTCGTCGTCAACAGTCGGTCACCGGAGGCTGTTGAGACAGCGGCCGCCGCTCTGCGTTCGTTCGGGGCCACAGTTCTCGCCGTCCCGGCCGACGTCGGTCTCACGTCTGAGGTTGACCGCCTGTTCGACACGACCCTGCAGGCCTTCGGCCGCGTCGATCTGTTGATCAACAACGCGGCCGACGTGCGCCGGGGCCGTTTCTTGGAGATCGATGAGGCGCTGCTCGATGCACAGCTTGCCGGTAACATACGCGGCCCCTACGTATGTTCTCATCGTGCTGCTGAAATCATGCGCCGGGCCGGCGCCGGCAACATCATCCACATCAGCTCGGTCGGCGGCCTGCGCGCGCACTGGCAAGGGCTGCCCTACGACCTTACCAAGGGCGCCATAGATGCATGACCCGCGCCATGTCCCTTGAGTTAGCAGCCTACGGCATCCGCGTCAACTGCATCGCTCCCGGTCCAATCTACAACCGCAGCGGCGACCCGACCCAGGGGCGCTGGGCCGCGGCTGCCCGGGAGCGCGTCCCCCTGGCCCGGCTGGGCACGACGCTCGAAATCGGCGCCGTGGCCGCTTTTCTGGCCTCGCCCGACGCAAGCTACATCACGGGGCAGATCATCTATGTTGATGGAGGGCTCACCGCTCAGCTCACGCCGGTCGGTCAGCCGATCTAGCGCGAATGCAGAGCGCCCTTTAGGAGTCATTCTGAGCGGGTAGACGCCTGATCGTTTGCGACAGCGAACATCCAGCGAAGAATCTCCATAGGAGAACGCCAAGGAGACGACCGACATGGCGCCGCCAGTGACAATCCGCGATATCAAGGTTCTCACGACACAGCCGGCGGGATCGCATCTGATCGTTGTCAAAGTGATCACCTCCGAGCCCGGGCTGTATGGCTTGGGCTGCGCCACCTTCACGCAGCGCCAACATGCCGTCATCGCGGCCCTCGAGAAGCACATCGTGCCGTTTATGCTGGGCCGCGATGTCTCGCGCATCGAAGAGACATGGCAGATGGCCATGGTGCATGGCTACTGGCGCAACGGGCCGGTGCTCAACAACGCCATCTCCGGCGTTGACATGGCCTTGTGGGACATCAAAGGCAAGCAGGCCGGCATGCCGGTCTACCAACTGCTCGGCGGAAAGTGCCGCGAGGCGGCGGCCGTCTATGTCCATGCCGATGGGCGCGACCCGCGTGAGGTCGAGGACAATGTCCGCAAATTCATGGCCGAAGGCTACCGCACTATTCGCATCCAGATGGGAGGCTACGGCGGCCGGGGTGCGCAGTTGCGGCGGCCCGAAGGCGCGCCCGATGGCGCGTACTACGATCCGCGCAGCTACATGCGCAACATGTTGCGGATGATGGAACACATTCGCTCCACGGTGGGCGAAGAAATCGAGCTGGTGCACGACGTGCATGAACGCCTCAGCCCGATCGATGCCGTCCAGTTTGCCAAGGATGTCGAGCGGTTCAAGCTCTTCTTCCTGGAAGATGCGCTGGCGCCCGAGGATATCGCCTGGTTCGCCCGTATCCGCGAACAATGCGCCACGCCGATCGCCATGGGCGAGCTCTTCAACAACCCGCACGAATGGCAGCCGCTGATCGCTGGCCGGCTGATCGATTTTGTCCGCATGCATGTCAGCCAGATGGGCGGGCTGACCCCGGCCCGCCACGTGGCCGCGTTCGCCGGCATGTTCGGTGTGCGCACGGCCTGGCATGGCCCCGGCGATGTCTCGCCCGTCGGCCACGCCGCCAACCTGCACCTGGATCTGTGGGCGCCCAACTTCGGCATCCAGGAGTGGTGCCGCTTCCCGGACCTTGTTTACGAGATGTTCCCCGGCACCCCCGAAGTGCGCAACGGGTATCTGTACCCCAATGACCGGCCCGGCCTGGGCATCGACGTCGATGAAAAGCTGGCCGCGCACTATCCGCTTGTCGATGAAGTCGAGCGGTGGACCCAGGCGCGGCTGCCCGATGGTACGCCAGCGAGGCCCTAACGTCTGCTGTTACAGTCCCGCCATTCGGTTATAAAACTCGGTTGCCAAGATGCGGCGGCAGGGCCTATCAGTCGATTCGCGCCAGGCGAGAGTCTGCCGAGGAGGTTTCGGCCCCCGGTGTTTCCTGGCGGCATAAAACGAGTCAATTTGGATGCCCCAAATCAGCCATTCGGCCAATCCTGAAATCACCCATGCGCCGGATGCGCCCCCGGCCTTAATCGTTTATCGTGTGAGGTGACATAAAACATACGAACCCCTGGTTGTTTCCCGTGTTTAGGAAAGGATCACCCGATGCCAGCCCCCCTCGAAGTCCATGACCTGCGAAAGGACCCTGGCCAATCGGCGGCCGCGGTGCGTGAGGCGCCGGAAACGCGCCGCGGCTACCGGTCTGCGGTGTTCGTGCTGTTCCTCAGCGGTGGGCTGATGATCTTCCTGCTCGGCAATAACTGGACTTCGCGCTTCCCCACCAACGACAGCACCCTCTACAAATGGAGCCTCCCCGTGCTCTTCCTGGCGATTGCAGTCGCCCTGCGTCGCAGCAAACGCTGGCAGGAATGCTCTGGGATCGCGTTCGCCCTCTGTGTCGCGGCGTTTGCGGTCGCGCTCCAGTGGGCTTGCGGCAATTGGCTGAAGCCCTTCCTGCCGCCGGGCGCCGGCGTCGCGCCGGCGCTTGCCGTCGAGAAGCTGGCAGAAGCCCTCCCGGTGGTGCTCGCGATCCTGCTGCTGACCCGGTTGGCGGGCAATGATCTGGGTTCGCTCTTCCTCAAGCGGGGCAACCTGCGTTGGGGGCTGCGCTTTGGCCTGATCTCGTTCAGCGTCTGGGCCGCGCTCTTCGCCGTGATCGCGGTCCTGGGGGCCAACGCGCCTGCCAGCCAGGGATTGTTCGCGACGGGGGTGCCGCTGGCTGCCATCGCCGCCGCGTTCCCCTGGATGCTCGTCTGGGCCTTCACCAATTCCCTGATGGAAGAGCTGTGGTTCCGGGGCGTCTTCCTGAAGAAGCTGCGCCCGGTCTTGGGCGCTGCCGCAGCGGTCCTGGCCGCCGCGCTCATCTTTGCCGCCCCGCATTTCGGCGGATCCTATATCAGTTCCGGTGAGAGGTTGCTCTTTGCGGGCATCGTGTTTACGCTTGGACTGGTGAACGGCTGGGTCATGCTGAAAACCGATAGCATCTGGGGTTCGGTGCTCTTCCATGCGGGGTATGACCTCCTGGTCATCATCCCGGTGCTGGTCTCGTAGGCGGCGCGTATGGTCCCCGTGATCGAAGTCCATGCTCTGCGCAAGACCTACGGGAGCGTCATCGCGGTGGATGGCGTCTCGTTCCAGGTGGACGCAGGGGAAAAATCTTCGGCATGGTCGGCCCCAACGGCGCAGGCAAGACGACGACCGTGTTGGGCGGCATCCTGGTCGTGTGCACGGTGCTGGCCGCACGGCTTTTCAAGTGGGAATGAAAGGTCTCCCGGCGACTGACTGACAAACCTTGTTTTCATCGCCGAGACGCGGAGAGCGCAGAGAAATCGTAAAGTATGAGAAGGCCGGCATGTCGCTGGAGCGCCGGTTCGACTTTTACGAGCTGGAGCTGCGCGGGGGCAAGGACTTGAGCACGCGGGAGGTGATGTAAAATGGAAGAAACGCTTATCGGCAGGCTGGCGGGCGCTGATATCCCGGAAACGCTGCGGCTGGCGCTGCAGGAGGTGGCACGCGAGGTAGCGCTGCTGCTGCCGAGCCTCCCGACCGTTCAACAGCGGCGGACGCCGCGCCGGTTCGAGCGAGTGGTCACAGAGGCCACCGACCCGGCCCTGGACACCCATTGGTGGGAAGTCTACCTTGATCTCATCGCCAAGGCGGCCAGCGAACAGGGCGCGACCGGCCAGCCGGTCGTGGCAGCGATCCACCGGCTATGTCCGCTCTTGCAGGCGCACCTTGGTCCCTACACCGAGGTGCGCCTGGAGCCGATCACCGACGACACCGTCTGGGGCATCTGCCAGCTCAGCGACACGCTGACGGAGCCGCGCAAGAACTTTGTCGCGACCAATGCCGTTTCGCTGGCGCAGGCGCACTTCAACAAGCATGCCTGGTTCCGCGCCATCTATGCGGGCAAGGCGCCGGTCGGCTTCATGATGATCGTGGACGACCCCGAAACACCGGAGTATTTCCTGTGGCGGTTCATGATCGCAGCGCCCTACCAGGGCCGCGGCTATGGGAGTCAGGCGATCCAACGACTGGTGGAGTATGTGAAGACCCGGCCCGGCGCGCGCGAGCTCCTTGTGAGCTGCGGCGAAGGTGAGGGCAGCCCGAAGGAATTCTATCTGAAGCAGGGGTTTGTGCCCACCGGCGAGGTGGACGACGGTGAGACAGTGCTGCGCATGACGCTGGTGTAGGGGGGGATCTTGGTGAAAGTGATCATGCGTCGCTACCGCGACGAGGAGGACTATTGGCGCATCCGGGAGTTCCTTCGCCGGGTGATGCTACTGAACGGCCTGCGCGAGCTGAGTTGGCACGTCGCCCGGCTCGACTACTGGCGCTGGCATGGCATCGAGAACTGCCGGGCGTGCGGCCCGATGGAGGGTGTCACGTTCATCTGGGAGACGACTGACGGCCGGATCGCCGCGGTGCTGAACCCCGAAGGCGGCGGGGAAGCACACTTCCAGGCCCATCCCGGCCTGCGCACGCCGGAGATAGACGCCGAGATGCTGGCGGTCGCGGAGGAACACCTGGCTCTCTCCCGGCCGGACGGCCGGCGGCGGCTGATCG
>JAPKMS010000431.1 GCA_026645775.1 Anaerolineae bacterium | reverse complement strand
GTGTCATGCATGATCGGTGCTGCGATCTATAGCCCGGACAACAGATACATCGTCATTGCTGAGGGCGCTATTGCAAAGAGCACTGGCAGTGAGGACCCGACCGTCCGATTTTTCGACGCGGCCACGGGCAAGGAAGTGCGCAGCCTCAAGGGGCACGGCGGTTCAGACGGGTCTATCGCTTTCAGCCCGGATGGCGAACATATCGTCACGGCTAGCGGATACGGAACTGCCCGCATCTGGGTTGCTAACATCGAAGACCTGCTGGACAAGGCGCAGCGGCTCATTTCGCGCGACCCGCCGCTCTTGACACCGGATGAGCTGCGGAGTGATGGGCTGGTCGAGGAGGTGAGGTGAGCCTATGATCACCAGCCGCCCCATCCTCTTCCTCGTCTTCGCCAACGACCGCGACGACCGGGCACGCTACCTGCGCAACGGGTGGGGGAGGAGCGGCAGGTGCAGCGGCTCCTGGCCGCCGGCCGGGCTGATCGGCGGACCCGCTGCGGACGGTCGAGCGGGTGGGCAACCTGGCTCCGCCGCCGGCCGGCCTGGACGCGGCCCACGCGCTGCACCTGGCCGTCAATCCCGGCCTGCCCATCCCGGAGGCGCACGGGGCCAACAACAGCCGGATCCTCAGCGCCGGCGGCATCCTGCCCCCGCTGGGCATGTGGGCGCAGGTGCAGCCGGGCAGCGCCCTGGTCTTTCTGGGCTGGGAAGCGGCAGCCGACCGGCGGGGGCCGGCTATCGGGTCTACCGGGCCGGGGGCGATGGGGTCTCGCAGCCGATGGGCGGCAGCTTTGCGCCGGGCCATGTCGACCTGACGGCCGCAGTCGGGGCGCGTACACGTATGCGGTCACCGCCTTCGCAGCCGAGGGGCTCCGAATCGCCGCTGAGCCAGGGGGTATACGTGGGGGTGCCGGGGCTGCGCATCTATCTGCCGCTGGTGGGACACGGGGCGGGACGGCCATGAGCTGGCAGCGGACGAAGATCAGCTTGTTCTGCGGAGATATTGCAAAGGAAAACGACATGTCAGATGTCCCTATCCACGCCGTCACCGGGGCCTTCGGTTACTCCGGCAAGTACATCGCCCGCCGCCTGCTGGCCGCGGGGCGCACGGTGATTACCCTGACGAACTCGACCGATCGCGCCAACGAGTTCGGCGGCCGCCTGCCGGTCTATCCCTTTCACTTCGACCAACCCGATGAGCTGGCGCGCTCGCTGGCCGGGGTGGAGGTGCTCTACAACACCTATTGGGTGCGCTTCAACCACAAGCTCTTCCGCCACGCCGACGCGGTGCGCAACACGCTGATCCTCTTTGACGCGGCCAGGCGCGCCGGCGTGCGGCGGATCGTCCACGTCAGCATCACCAACCCCGCGGAGGCTTCGCCGCTGGAATACTTCAGCGGCAAGGCGCGGCTCGAGCGGGCGCTGATCGAGTCAGGTCTCTCCTACGCCATCCTGCGGCCCACCGTGCTGTTCGGCAAAGAGGACATCCTGATCAACAACATCGCCTGGCTGCTGCGCCATCTGCCGGTCTTCGGCGTATTCGGGGACGGCAGCTACCGGCTGCAGCCGATCTATGTGGATGACCTGGCCGCGCTGGCCGTGCAGTGGGGCGCTGTGAGCGAGAACGTCGTCCTCAACGCCATCGGCCCGGAGACGTTCACCTACCGCGAGCTGGTGACGACCATCGGCCGGCTGATCGGCGTCCGGCGGCCGGTGATCGGCGTGCCGCCCCTGGTGGGCTATTGGGCCGGCCGGCTGGTCGGCCGCCTGATGGGGGACGTGACCATCACCCGCGAAGAGATCGCCGGGCTGATGGCGGGCTTGCTCTACGTGGATGCACCGGCCGCCGGTGCAACAAAACTCACCGACTGGATCGCGGCCCACGCTGACACACTCGGCCGGCGCTATACCAGCGAGCTGGCGCGGCGGGTAGATCGGGTGGGGGCGTATCGGAGCAATTGAGATGAGCCCCCTTGCCGCCGGCGCCTGGTGCTGGCACGACGCCTACTACGCCGGCCGCTGGTCGTTGCTGGATCAGCCGGCCGGCGCGGCGGCCGCGGGCCTGGCCGCCATCGAGTGCAACGACTTCATGCTGCCGCCCCCGCGGTTGAGCCGGCTGCGCCAGCCGCTGCTGCGTCTGCTGCCGGGCGCGCCGCCGGAGCTGTGGCGCTACAGCCGGGCCAGCCTGCGCCGGCTCCGGGCGGAGGCCCAGGCCCACGGCGTCCGCGTCCTGGCCTGGGCGGTCAACAGCGACTTGACCGTGCCCGGCCGCCATTGGCCGGCCCAGCAGCTCTACCTGCGCTGCGGGCTGGCCGCGGCCCGGCTGCTGGCCGCGCCGCTGCTGCGCGTCACCCTGGGCGGCCGCGCGGAGACGCCCCGCGGCCGCGATGCGCTGATCGCCCGGCGGCTGGCGGCTCTGGTGCAGGCCAGCCCGGCCGCGGTCACACTGGAGAACCACTGGGGGGTCAGCACGGACATCGCGCGCCACCTGGAGCTCTTCGACGCCGCAGCCGCGGCGCTGCCGGCCAGGCTGCGCTCCCGCTTCGGCTGCTGCTTCGATCCGGGCAATGTGCCCGAGGGCCCGGAGCGGCCCCGCTGGTGGCGGGAGCTGGCCCGCCGCGCCAACCACTTCCACCTCAAGACGACCGCCTTCGACGCCGCGGGCGACGAGACCGGCCTGCCCCACGCCGCGATCTTCGACCTGCTGGCCGAGGCCGGCTACCGGGGCGCGGTCACGGTCGAATACGCCGGCCAGGGGGATCCGCTGGACGGGCTGCGGCAGAGCGTGCGCTTGTGGCAACGGCTACGAGATAACAAACGCTGAGGGATGCATGACGGATTGGGATTTCCATCTGGTGGATTACTGGGATCAGACCACGGGCGCCATTAACAGGCATGTCCTGCAGTTGATCCCCCTGAGCGAGACAGAGCGCCTGGCCGCTTGCGGCCGGATCCAAGACGCCGTTCGTAAACGCCTCGCCGCCCTGACGGATAGCCTGCTGCTGCAAGCGGCGGTCAGCATGGTTGACGACCTGTACAAATACGTCAACGACGCGGTGCTGATGGATCGGGCGCTGTTCGCCTACCTCGACGCATTCGCCCGCACTTTCACCGCGGCCGTGCGTGAGCGGGGATATGTGATCCACTATGTCGTGGAGAACGCCTTTTCCGGCGTTGACTTTCTGATGCGCGGCCCCTTTGATCTGTTTCCCAAGGTGTTCAACGCCGCTGGCCTGGTGTACGTGTGTCCCCAGCAGCTCGCCCTGCGCCTGATGCAGGCGGATGGCGTCGCCGCGTCGGACTACACGCTCACCATCGCCCGGTATATCGCGGAGGCGCGAGGTCTGGCGGACAGGCTGCTGAGCCAGTGTGCAGAGACCGGCCGGCATTATCTGTTCCTGGAAGTGGATTACCAGGAGGGCGCCCTGGATCTGGCCTTGCAGGGCAGCGATGCGCACGGCGTGTTGACCATCTTCCGCAACGACGCGCCGGTTCCCAACTCGACGGTATCCGTCAGTTTCCCGGACCAGAAGCTGGCGCAATGAACGGGCACGGTTGTCCTGCTGACGGATGACAGCGGCAGCGCATACGCTGCCGGCGGTGACAAGTCGCCCGCCTCCGCCGAACCGAAACGCTTTTGAAACGCCCCGTGTGATATCCTCGCCAGGCGAGCAAATCCGTAGCCTGAGGAGCGCTGCCCATGCCTCTTGATGCCACTCTGCGCCGCTCAACGCAGGATCCATGCGAGAAGGAGCACGGTCGAATGACGCGACGCTACGCAGGTGTCCTGGAAGCCTATTGGGAGCAGGGCTGGGAAGGCCGCGTCGAGTACGCGCTGTTCGTCGAAGGGCTGGGCGCGCCCTTCTTTCTCGCCACCGGCCAGCGCCTGACCATCTACACCGAAGATGGCGGCGTGCTTTGGGCGGGCGTGGTGCGCCTGGTACGCAGGAAGTGGCGGGAGCAGCACAACCTGTCGTTCGGCATCTGGTCATATGAAAAGCAAGCGGGCCTGTCCTACGCGCAATGGATGGCGTGGTTTGTTCACGACCCGCCGCTGCGAGCGACAGTGGAAGTGGATGACGAACCTTAATTACATTTCGCAGCCAGGGAGGATTGCAGGGGAGGGCAACGGCGCCCCGATAGTGCCGATCTCCACGCCAGTCCGTTGCTCCAGCGTCGCCAGCGTCTCCTGCGCAAACTTGAAGTAACCCCGCGCATTCAGATGCACGCCGTCCGCGCTCCAGTCCGCGCGATCCGAGCGCGTGCTGCTGGCCCAGGCATCCACCAGGATGACCCCGTACTGGGCGGCCAGGCGCTCGATGACGGCGTTGCCGCGCGCGATGTTGGCCGTGAGCCGGCGCTGCAGAGGCTCTTTGAGCGTGCGCAGGATGGCGAATTCCGGGATGTTGGCCGAGATGACCGTCGCGCCGGCCTGCGCCAAGGCCTCGAACAGCGTCCGGAACTCATCCTCCCAACCGGTCACGTTGAAACGGCCGGCCATGATGTCGTTGGCCCCCGCCACCACGCTGACCAGGTCGGGGCGAAGGCGCAGGGCCGGCGCGAGCTGCTGCTGGCGAATCTCGGCGACCACCAGGCCGCGTTGGGCCAGGTTGGTGAAGCGGAGATCGGGGTTGGCTTGTCGCAACGCGGCGGCGAGGTGGTCCACGGCGCTGAGCATGGCAAAGCCGTCCACCGGATCGCCCACGCCCTCGGTGAAGCTGTCGCCCAGGGCGACATAGTGATGCCAGGGGTACATTGATGATCTCCTTCGAAAATGCGGCAATGACGGAATCCACCGCAGAGACGCGGAGCACGCAGAGGAATTCTTTATCTCAGTCTCCGCGCCCTCTGCGCCTCCGCGGTGCGCCACATTCTCAGCCGCCAACGATGAGCCAACGGCTGATCAGCAACTCCCATAAAAATGCGCGGCAACGGCTGGAAACGAAGGCTCATGCGCTGACGCCCAGCGGCCGCAGCAGCGCCTGCAAGCTGCGTGTCTTGCGCCTGGTCCTGAGTTGCCTTTCGTCCCGGAGCGTGTCCAGCCAGACTTCGCGCGGCGGCTGCGGGTTCCAGCCCAGTGCTGCTTTGGCTTTGGCGTTCGCATAAGCAAAGTTGGTGCCGCCCGCGCGCGCCGTCTCGCGGGAGATGAAGGCGGTGATGCCGATCAGGCGTTGGAGCGGCTCCAACAGCGCGAAGGCCGCTGCAGCGAGGGCGGTGGGCGCCCAGAGGCGTCTTTTCAGCCCGCCCGGCGTGGTGGACCAGAGCGATAACACTTCGCCCATCGTGATGAGGTCGCCGCCGAGGAAGTAGATCTCGCCGGGGCGACCCTTTTCCGCCACCAGCGCAATCCCCTCGGCGGTGTCCTCCACGCTGGCGTGCGCGTAGACGGTGTCCTTTGCCCAGCCCAGGGGCGGCATGATGCCATTGGCATAGAGGCGCGCAAAGTAGCCCCAGGCGGAGTGATCGTCCGGCCCGATCACATTGCCGGGACAGGCGATCATCAGCGGCAGACCGCGGCGTTGATACGCGAGCGCGATGCCGTGCGCGTCGGTCTTGGTCTGCTCGTAGGCAGAGGTGGGACGCGCCAGCCGGGTATACGACTCGTCGCGCACCGGTTTGCCCGTCTCGCCCAACGCGATCAGACTTGAGACGTAGACGACGCGCGGCACGCCCAGTTCTTGTGCCAGGCTCAGCACATTCTCCGTACCGCCCACGTTGATCTGCCGCATGATCTGTTTGGCGCCGGCGGCCAGCCCCAGCTCGTACCATGCCGCGTTGTGGATCACCATATCGGCGCCGGCCATTGCTGCGCGCATGGATGCGCGATCGGTCACATCGCCGGGGACGATTTCTATGCCGGCGGCCCGGAGCGCGCCAGCCTCCGGGCCGTTCGGACTGCGAGCCAGCGCGGTGACCGTCCAGCCTCGGCTGACCAGCCGTCGCGAGAGGGGCTGTCCAATGAAACCCGTGCCGCCGGTGAGGAAGATTTTCATATTCATGGCCTCCAATTCAGGTCGGCCTGCCTACACAGCCAGAGCAACACGATCATGCGGACTCCGGGGCCGCCGCACGTTTTATCCCAACCGCGCGGTCAGCTCCACCTGGATGTTGTCTGGGTCGCGGAACGCCAGCACGGCGATGCCGAACGGCGCCAGCGGCTTGATCTCGCCGTGCGAGACGCCCTGCGCGTCGAACAGGCCGGCCGCGGCCTCCAGGTCGGCGATGCTCGCCACGCTCAGGCTCAGGTGATCCAGGCCGATGCGGCTCTCGTCGAACCGGTCGTCGGCGATGGCCTGGGCCGGATCGGGCGGCGGGTTCAGCGCCAGCAGTACGCTGCCGTTGTGCAGCAGCACCTTCGGGCCGAAATCGGCCACGAAGTTGAAGCCGAGCAGCGCGGTGTAGAACTGCTGACTGCGGCGCGCGTCGCTGACGGTCAGCGCGACGTGGTGGACTGCCCCGGTTTGGATGTTGGTATTCATGTGACTCTCCTTCAGACTGTGTGATTGGGTCTTGGATTACTCTCTGCAAAGAATTCCAGCAGCAGCGCGTTGAACGCATCCGCCTTTTCCAGCATGGGCACGTGACCGCACTGGTCAAAGATCTGTACGCGCACGTTCGGCAGCCCCTTGGCGGCGACATCAGCGTGGGTCGCGGGTATGGTGGGGTCCTGGCGGCCCCAAACCACCAGCACGGGCGCGGTGATAGAGGGCAAACGGCCGGTGTGAACACCCCAGAGGCTCTTTTTTTGCCCCCACAGGTTGATGCCGGATCGTGCGGTGCGCAGCATTGCTTCCAGCGCGCCGGGCAGCGCGGCCAGCGCGTAATCGCAATCAATCTTCTCCTCGGTGATTACGGCCGGATCGTAGATCGTCATCCTGGCGAAGGTGGCGGTGCCCGCGCGGCTGGGGCGCATCAACCGCTCCCCCAGCCGCGGGACGCTGGCGAGGCGCAGGCCCAGGTGGACCTGCCGGCCCAGGCCCGCCGAGGCCACCAGCACCAGCCGGTCCACCAACTCCGGGTGGGTGAAGGCCAGCCGAGTGGCCACTGCGCCGCCCATGGAGTGGCCCACCAAATGGGCCCGCGGGATCTGCAGAGCCGCCATGAAGTCCCGAACCGATTCCGCCAGGTACGGCACCCCGTAGGGCGCATCGGCAGGCTTGGCCGTCCGCCCGTGGCCGGGCAGGTCGAGGGCCCAGACCCGGTGATGCGCGGCCAGGGCATCGAAGTTGGCCTGCCAGTCCTCCACGTGGCAGCCCAGGCCGTGGATCAGCACGACCGGTGAGCCCTGGCTGCCCCCGGCCCAATAACGGGTTTTGATCTCTCCGATCTGGATGGTGCGATCCTGTGGCGCGCCCGACATCATGCTTTGCCTCCTTCAAGGTGAACGGAATCCGTGGTTTCCGCGTCTCTGGCCGCCAGCAGCGCCTCCAGGCGCCCGATCAGCCCTGGCCAATCGCGGAAGTAATACGCCTCACCCTCCGGCAGCGCCTGCACCTTGCCGCGCCACTCAGCCAGCTCCGTGTTGACGCGTTCCTGCCACAACCGCAGGGTGAAGAGCTGCGTTGGTCGAGTGGTCATCGTTGCCTCGCGGTCATGAACCTGCGGCCAGGCTGACCTTGCTGCGGATGAACGCCTCGGCGTTGGTCAGCCGCACGCCCAACGCCGCCGCCGTCTTCTGGCCGGCATAGGGCGTGCTGTAGGAGACGAGCCAGTTCAGCCCCATGATGTCCGAGGCGGCCTCGGAGAAGGGGCTCATGGCTGCCCGCATGACGCGGAAGACGCCGCCGGGCGCGTAGACCGTCCGCACTTTCCGCCCCAGCGCCTCGGCGTAGATGTCCGCCACCTGCTGCCAGGAGAGGATCTCCGGCCCGCCGATATCCAGGATGGCCCGTGCGGCCGCCGGGTGGCCGATGGCGTTGACCAGGGTGCTGGCGACATCGTCCGCGGTGATGAAGGCGTGGCGCACCTGGGCGTTGCCCGGGATCAACGCGGCGCCCGCGCCCGGGATCAGGTTGCCGACGCCCTTCATGAAGAGCTTCAAAAACCAGTACTGCCGCTCGATGGTGGGCGCCTCCGCACCGCGCGCCGGGATCGTGCTGCCGATGAAAGCGAACCAGCAGTCCATGAACAGGGAGGCGCGCAGGATGGTGTAGTTCAAGCCGCTGGCCTGCAGGCGCTCCTCGTTCAGGCGTTTGTAGCGGAAGCTGGGCACGGCGCTGTCGTGGGGTGTGACCGGAACAGAGAGGAAGATGAACTGCTTCACACCGTGCTTCTGGCAGGCGGCGATCAGATCCTGATAGCCCTTGCCCTCCACCGCCGCGAAGCTGGACGGGCCTTGGGGCACGATGGCATTGGCGGTGGCGATCACGGCCTCCGCGCCCTGGCACGCGGCATCCAGCGATGCCGGGTCGCGCAGGTCGCCGAAGGCCAGCTCGACCCCCGGCCCCTGCAAATGCTGATAGTTGCTCGTGCGGCGCACAAAGGCCCGCACCGGCTTCCCGCCCGCGACCAGCTTGCGAACGACGGCCGTTCCCACTTGACCGGTTGCTCCGACGACGAGAATCATGGCGCTCCTCCTGAAGGGTGATAGGCTGGTGCAGAGGCGGTCGGCGGGGCCAGTGGCCCGGCATATGCACGCCTCGCAGTTCGATGGCATGACTATATCAGGACAAGCGTTTCACGAGCGTTTCACGGAGCGTTTGTTGGGGAGGAATTGCGGGAACCTCACCCCCTGCCCCTCTCCTGCCAGGCGAGGGGAGAAGCCGCGCCCCCTTCCTTCGCAGGGAAGGGGGTTGGGGGATAGGTGGTTCAATCCAGATGCATCTGCTGCGCCAGGTCGAGGGCTTGCTGAAGGAGGTCGAGTGCGGCAGCGGGCTGCCCGGCATCCCAAGTCGCCAGGGCGGCGGCGAGGGGTCGCGCCAGTGCAGACGGCAGCGCCTGCTGGGCGGGATCGGGCAACTGCCGGGCGTGGGGGATGGCGTCAGCCAGCCGCTCCCCCGCCAGCGCGACGCCGATCAGCGGCCAGAGCGCCTGCCAGTGGAACGGGTAGGGAAAGGCATGTCCTTGCCAGACTGTCAGCGCGGCCTGCGCCAGCCGCTCGGCCTCAGCCGGGCCGGCGGGGGACGCAGCGCTGCTGCGCTGCCACGCGACCCAGGCGAGGCCAGCCAGGGCGGCGCCGCTGTAGTCGAGCATCTTGGCGGCCTCGGCCGCGGCCAGCCCGCGCCGGGCGTAGGTCTCTGCTTCGGCGACGTGCCCCTGGCGGCGGTGGACGACGACAAGATAGGCCAGACAGCGCGCCTGCTGGCTGATGTCGCCGATCTGTTCGCTCATGGCGAGCGCGGTGCGCAGCTCGGCCTCGGCTTCGGCCAGGTCGCCGTGCCACAACAGGTAAAAGCCAAGGGCGAACTGGTACGGCGCCCGCGCCTCGGGGCTGGCCGCCGGCGGGAAGGCAGCCAGGGCCGCGCGCGCATGGGCCAGCGCCGCGTCGGACGGTGCGTAACGGCAGCTCTGGCCCGTCAGGCGCGCCAGGCTGCCGAAGAGCGCGGCACGCTGCGCGGGCGTACCATGCTGCTCGATCAGCGGCCGCACCTCGCCGATGCGCTGCGCCATCTCCTCCGGCCGGCGCCACCAGTAGAGCAGGATCAGGCGGTCGAGCTGCACCTGGCACCATTCATCCCACCACGCGGCCTCCGCTCTGCCATCATCCGGTGCGCCCAACAGCGACCCGGCGGCCGCATACTCGGCGAGCACCTGCTCGTAGCCGGCCCGCTCGTTCTCCAGCGTCTTGCCGATCTTGCGGTGCAGCCGCGCCTGGGCCACCGCATCGGCGTCCGGCGTGCAGGCCAGTGCCGCGGCGTAGGCCTCGCGGGCCAGGCCGTGCTGCGCCAGCAGCTCCCGCAGGTCGCCCAGCGCTTCCTGCAGGTGCGCGGCCTGCGCGCAGCGATCGGCAGCGGGCAACGCGTCCAGCAGGCGGATGGCCCGTTCCAGCGCGGCCTGGGCCTCAGCGTGCGCGTAGACGCGGCGGGCGGCCGCGGCCGCACGGCCGTAGCAGGCAATCGCCGGCGCGGGCTGGCCGGCCGCCTCGTAATGGCCGGCCAGGACGCCCGCTACACGCTCCAAGTCCGCGGCATGCATCTGCGCCAGCGCGGCCGCCACCCGGCCGTGCAGCCAGCGCCGCCGCGCCCGGCTCAGCCCGGCGTAGGCGGCCTCGCGCAGCTTGTCGTGGCTGAAGTCGTAGGCTTCCCCGCCCTGTTCGCGGATGATCCGCCGGCGCCAGCACTCGTCCAGCGCGGCCACCAGGCTGTCCTCGCCCAGGTCGGTGGCGCGCGCCAGGACGCCATAGGTGAAGGCCCGGCCGATCACGGCGGCCAGTTCGACCGTGCCCCGCGCCGGGGGTGAGAGCTGCGCCAGCCGGGCAGC
>JAPKMS010000430.1 GCA_026645775.1 Anaerolineae bacterium | reverse complement strand
CCCTGGGCATCACCTTGCCGCAACTGCGCACCAACACCGCAACAATCTCACCAACACAAGGTAGAACCGAGTCGTCAAAACAGAGGCGGCGCTGGGTTCGTAGGACAGGATGTAGCTGTCCTACGAACCCAATTTCAGGGGGTGTGGGCCAACCTTGCCGGGCTATGCCGTCACGGCTGCGCTACCAGATCGAAATGGATATCCAAATGGCGATCGCCGGGCCGGACCAGCAGCGGCAGCTCGAACCACCACTGGCCGCGGGCGAACCCGGCCGGCAGCGTCGTAGGCGCCACCAGGTAGGTGCCGCGCGGCACACACACGCGGTAGCTGCCGTCGGCGGCCGTCGTCGTGCAGCGGGCCGCCAGGTGGCTGGCCGGCTCGGCGCAGACGGTGACGCCGCCGACGCCGGGCTCCGCGGCATCGGACTGCCCGTTGCCGTCGGTATCCTGCCACACGCGGCCGGCGATGGCGCCGCGCCCGGCCGCGCATACGAAGGCGTAGCCGAAGTCGATGCCAGCGGCCGTCTCACCCCAGGTGACCACGACGGGACCAAACGGATCCGCGTGGCTTTGGGGGCCAACCGTCAAGGTCAGGCCCGCCAACCGGCCCCCGGTATCCGTCACATCCACGAAGTAGCTGCCCGCAGCCAGGCCGCCGAATTGATAGTGGCCGGTGGCATCCGTGGTCGTCGTGGCCCGGATCGCGGCCGGAGCGCCATCGACCGCATCCCATAGCGCCACGGTGACGCCACTGATGCCCGCCTCGCCGGCATCCTGCACGCCATCCGCACTCGCATCATCCCAGATGAAGCCGCTGATGGCCGCCACCGGCTGCGCCTGCACGCCGAAGTTGACGATCTGCGTCGCGCCGCCCGAAACGGTCAACGTCACCTCGGCCGGCGACGTGAGCCGATAGCCCGCGGGGACGATCACCCGCAGCGTGTAAACGCCGTCGCCCAGCTCGCTGAACCGGTACCAGCCGCTGGGCGGCACCGTCCGGGTGGTGATCTCGTGGCCCTGGGCGTCCACCAACACCAACGTCACATCCGGGAGGCCGCTCTGCTCCTCGGCGTTGCGCCAGCCGTCGCCGTTGACATCGATGTACACGTAGCCTGCCACCGTTTCATAGGTGAAAAGGCCCAGGCCGATGATCACCGGGTCGTGATCCGAGGAACGGTAGGGGGTGGCCGCGTAAAGATCCTGCGGCTTGAACTCCGTGTTGTAGTCGATCACAGTGGGCTCGTCGGCATTGATGTGCCAGATGGTCTGGCCGGTCACCTGCGCCGCCAGCTCGGCGGTGGTCAGGCCCTGGTCGAGATAGCCGGACAGGCCGTCGAAGACGTAGGAGTAACGCTGCGCCGCATCGATTTTGGCCACCTGGTTGACCAGGCCGCCGGCCACCAACGTGTTGATGGGATCCTCGGCGCCGTAGGCGTTCAGATCACCGAGCACCAGCACATCCGGGTCGCTGCTCGATGCCTGCAGCAGGCTGATGAAGCCCAGCAGGCCGGTCGCCTGCGCGACGCGCTTGGCGTTCCAGCAGCCCTGGCCGTCGCCTTGCTCAGTGTCGGGGCCGCTGGCGGGGCAACTCCCCTTGGACTTGAAGTGGTTGACCACCACGGTGAACTTCTCGCCCGTGCCGGCGGCAACGAAGGTTTGCGCCAGCGGGGGCCGGTCGAAGAGCGGGGCATAGGTCGCGGTGCTGGTCTGGTAGTTTTGCGCGGCCCCGTCGGGGGTGACAGAGGCCGGCTTGTAGATCAGCGCGACCTTGATGGCATCGCTGCCCGGCGCGGGCTCGGTGACGTAGGCGTAGACGCCCGCGCCCAGCGCGTCGTTCAACCCCGCCACCAGGTCGCCCACGGCGGTCGCGCCGTTGTTTTCGATCTCCATCAGGCCGACGACGTCGGCGTTGATGGCCGTCAGCGCGGCGATGATTTTGGCCCGCTGCCGGGCGAACTCGGTCGCGTTGTTAGCGCCGCGGCAGTAGTCGCCGCAGCCCCAGGTGGTGAAGTAGTTGAGCACGTTGAAGCTGGCGACCTTGAGGCTGCCGCCGACCGCCGCGGGCGCAGCCGTGCGTGCGTTGACGCGGGTGATGTTCACCGGCGCCGTGGGCTGCACGCGGTAGTCGTAGATGTACGGCGAGGTCGCATTGATCGGCCCATAGTCCAGTGCACCGGTCAGGCCGGCCACGGTGTCACCGGCGCGCAGGGTGTTATCGGGCCCGATGTAGGGGATCGGGGCCGGGTTCTGCCCGCTGTAGCCGTCATCCAGCACCAGGATGCGCCGGGCGTCCAGGTCGAAGGTGTCGCCGAGGCCGTTGCCGTTGGTGGGATTGTACATGCGGCCGTCGGACGACAGGGTCACCTGGCCGTAGCGGCCCTGGAAATAGTTCTGGCTGACCGTCAACGTCTCGGGGAAGGTGATCAGCATCCCCTCGTAGCGCTCCAGGTCGCCGTTGGTCGTTTCGGGCAGATCCACGACGGTCGGCGCCACGCTGCCCGCGCCGCACCGGCTCAGCCCGGTCACGTTGTCGATCTCGGTGACGCCCCCGAACTCCTTGGCCGTGCCCTTGACATGCACCGCATCGCCGACCTGCACGTCGATTCCGAAGAAGGAGTTGGCAGCCGGGATGAAGATGAAAATGCCGTCGGACGTGGCGGGATCACCGTCGCCGGCCGGATCCTGGACGTAGAAGCCGTTCAGGCCGGTCGCGCCCTGGAAATCACCGACGACGACGCCCTCGACATCCACGCTGCCGGCCATCGGGGTGCTCGCGCCGCTGCCCTGCACGGCGTAAATACCGACAAAGGGATCATCGCAGACATTGGCCGGCGTGCTGAAGCTCCAGGTGGCGTCCGCCGCCATCGCATCGGGCGGATCATCGGCATCGACGTCAGCCACCTGCGCGGCGTAGACCGTCACGGTGCACGTCTCGCCGAACGCAAAGTCGACCGTGGGGTCGAGGTCGAAGGTTGTCGGCCCGCCCGTGACCGCGGCCGTGTGCGAGCCGCTGACCGTGCAGGCGATGCCATACCAGGCGCCGGTGACGGTCACCGCTTCGTTGAAGGTAACCTTGAGGTTGGCCCCCGGCGCGACGTTGATGGCGCCGCCCGTCGGGGTTGTGCTGGAAACCACCGGCGCAGTGTCGACGGTTGACGTTGTGCCGGTGATGGAGATGTCATCGATCCCCACCCACTCGTCGTTGCCGACGGCGTTGGTGGTCATGATGCGGAGCTGCACCTGCGCCTGGTTATCCGCGGCCGCGGGCAGCGTGACATTGACCGCCGTCACCTGGGTCGCCAAGCTGGGGCCGGTGGTGGCGTCGGCGATGTAGCCGGCGGGCAGGTTGGTATAGGCGCCCGTCGCGCCAACCCGGTAGTGCAGGGCAACCTGCTGGACGGCGTTGTCGGTCGAGCCATCGAGGTCACGCACGGTGTAGGAGACCTGGATGCTCGAAAAGCCGGTCGTGTTGAGATGGATCAACAGGTAGGGCGCATCCGCGGTGCCGGAGCCTTGCAGCGCCACCACCGGGTCCGCAATCGCGAATTCGGTGACGCCGCCGGCCGTGTAGGTATTGGGCGCGGTCTGGTTTGCATTGACGTCGATGACGCCGGGCGTATTGTCGGCCAACAGCGTCTGCGGATCGACGCCGGTGGCGGTCGTGATGTCGTCCCCGCGGTAGCCGACGATGCCGGGGACCGCAGACCAATCATCGCTGGCCGTGATCAAACCAGCGTCAGCCCAGTTCTGGGCGAACGGGAGCGCCTGCAGGGTCGCGTTGGTGGGCACTACAGGCGCCGCATGCACAAGCGGGCTGGTGAGCAAAAGCAGCAACAGGGTGAAGATGGCAAGTCGTTTCATGGGGGAGCTCCTATCGTCTTTGATGGGAAAAAGGGATCGTACCGGACGCGTGCTATTGTAACCGTGAGAGGGAATACAAGTCAAACAGCGCGTGATAGGGGATGTCTTAAATCGGGGGCAAGAACAGCGGAGCCCTTGACCCTGCCCCCAACTTGAGGTGTACCCCCGAAATCGACCCACTTGTGAAGGCGCGTGCCTCGTGCTATCATGGAATCTAATCGTGTTTGCCTGCGCTCACCGCACCGCAACGCCACATCACATCATTTAGAAAGGTGCGGCCGTCACGACGTTCAATGGCATCCTCTTCGACACGGGCAGCAGCGTGACTGCGCCGGCCGGTGATATGCAGGTGACCGGCAACTGGACCAACCGGGGCGCCTTCAGCGCCAACGGCGGCGCCGTGATCTTCAGCGGCGCGACCGACCAGACCATCGGCGGCAACCAGAAGACCGTCTTCAACAACCTGACCGTCAACAGCGGCGCTTCGGTGGTGCTGGATACGTTGCCCGACGCCCTCGGGACGGTCACCAACAACGGCACACTGAAGCAGACCTTCAACGTCGCCAATCAGGCCCGAAACTTCATCTACATCGACGATGGAGGCAGCCCGGCCACCAGCAAGTACCGCGGCGTCCGCATCGACACCACGGCCTCGGCCGCCGATCTGGGCAGCGTGACCGTGGCCGTGCAGGGCAACGCCAGCGCATGCACCGACGACGCCGGCTCGCCCATCTACGCCAAACGCTGCTTCACTCTGACACCGACCAACGACGGTGCGGCGAAGGTCCGGCTGTGGGTGTTGGATAGCGAGCTGAACGGCCTGGTGGGGGCGGAGCTCGCTCTGTATCGGTTTGTGGCGGCCGCCGGCCAGAGCAAGCTGGACAGCGTGGCCGCGGATTCCGGCTGGATCAGGCTGGACAACGTGGCTACGGGCGCCGGCAGCGGCAGCTACAACTACACCGAGGGCGACACAACCACCCTGGCCGCTTTCCAATTCCTGGCGGGCAAAGAGACGCCGACCGCGGTTGCGCTGCGTGAGTTCCGCTCGGCCAACGTGGGCGTCCCTGCTGCCGCCGCGCTGCTCGGCCTGCTGGTGCTGGCCGATGGTCTGATCTTCGCCCGGCGGCAGCGCGCCTAAGCGCGCTTGACTCTCCCTCCCCGGTGCTCCGAACGCCCGGCCCCGCCGTGCGGGGAGAGGGCCGGGGGCGGGGGACGTTACCCGGACATGATGATGTGTGACCAGGCGAAGGATGCGGGCCATCGCTCGCGCAAAGCATCCGGCGCCCACCCCGCAATGAAACGCGAAACAGGTATTGTTTTCTCTGGCACAATATGCTAAGATGCAGACGCTGATTTGTAGTGATAAGCGATTATCCGCCCATTGAATCGCTGCACTGCATTCTTATTTCCTCGGTCGCAAAAAGGAGAAGATTCTATGAACTCGAGTTTAGACTAACGACGATCGGCTCGGCAAGGCCGAGTTGGTGTTGACGCTCTTTGACAACCGAAGTG
>JAPKMS010000058.1 GCA_026645775.1 Anaerolineae bacterium | reverse complement strand
GTCGCCGCCGATCCCGATGCCAAGGGGCGCGGCGTGCTGGTCGTGCTGAATGACCAGGTGTTTGCCGCCCGCGACGTGTACAAGACCAATACCACCCAGGTCGATACGTTCAAGGCACCCGACCGCGGCCCGATCGGCCGGGTCGAGGAGGGCAGCGCCGAGCTGTTCGAGGTGCCGACCGGCAAGCATACCACCGCCAGCGGCTTCTCGGTCGCCGGTGCCGACGCGCTGCCGAAGGTGGACATCGTCTATGCCTACGCCAACATGGGGCGCGAACTGATCGACGCGGCGGTGAAGGCTGGCGCCAAAGGCATCGTCGTTGCCGGCGTCGGCAACGGCAACATGACGGCGGAGGCCCTGCAGGCGCTGTCAGATGCGCGCAAGCAGGGGGTCGTCGTCGTCCGCAGCACGCGGCTGCCGAGCGGCGCCGTCACGCGCAACGCCGAAGTCAACGACGACGAGCTCGGATTCGTCGCCGCCGAGGAGTTGAAGCCGGGCAAGGCCCGGGTGTTGCTGAAACTGGCGCTGATGAAGACGTCCGACCCGGCGCAGATCCAGCAGATGTTCCGCGAGTACTGAGTCGTCTGTGAAGAACCCGCCGGAAGGCGGGTTCAGGCGTTTTGGGCGGCTGGGAGGGGTCGGGCTGCTGGGGGTGAGGAAGGCAAGATGAGCTGGATCAGGGCACGCAAGAGCAGCGCCAGCCAGCGCAGCAGCAGGCGGAAGTTGTAGCCGGCGGCGGCGAGGACGGCGTTGGCGCGGTCGCCTTCGAAGCCTTTCAGGTAATTGCGTTCCATGCGGTGTCCGGCCTTGAGGTGGCCGATCACCGGTTCGATGGCGGCGCGGCGGCGCATCTCCTTGCGGATCGCGGCGGTCACCCGGCGGACCTGGCCGGTGATCCAGACCTTGAAGCGGTCGGCATAGTCGTGACCGCGATAGCCACGATCGACGTGGATGCGCTTGACCGCGACGCCGCTGATCGCCTCGACGTCGGCGATGGCGGCCTTCAGCGTATGGCCGTCGAACGGGTTGCCGTGCAGGGCGCGGGCGTGCAGCACGAACTGGCCGCCCCTGGGCCTGGTTGCCGGGGTGGCGACCGAGACCTTGCAGCCGAACTCGTAGGGCGCTTTCGCCTTGCCCTTGCCGATGCACTCGACCTCGGGCGCGTGCAGCGCGTAGACCTTGCGGCCGCGCTGCCGCTGCTCCTGGGTCAGCACCCGTTGCGCCAGCAGCAGCAGCGGGCGGAAGCGGGCGGCGAGCGCCTCGTCGCCTTCGATCTTGCGCGCGATGTCGCGGATCAGCCGGCCGAGCCGGGTGCGCAGGAACTTCAGCTGGCGGCGCGCCCGCTTGAACTGGTGGGCGTGGGCATAGCGGCCGACCAGGATCGCCGCCCGCTTCGCCACCCGCAGATAGCTCTGCCGCAGTTGCACGCCGTTGCGCCGGGCGAGCGCCACCAGCTTGACCAGCGCCCGGTGCGTCAGCCGGGCGTCGGTCGGATGCGCCACCGCCTTCGGCTGCACCGTGGTATCGACCGCCACCCGCTCCAGGTCCCTGGTCGCCAGCGCGCCGGTGCCATGCGCCACCGACAGGCTTTCTTCCAGCAGCGCCACCAGCCGCTCCTCGCCCATCCGCTGCCGCCAGCGGGTCAAGGACGAGCGGTCGAACGGCAGATCGTGGCGGAAGCTGTGCTCGCCGCAGAAAAACTGAAAATATGGGTTCTCCAGCCAGCGCGCGCACAGCGCCTCGTCCGACAGCGCATGCATGTGCTTGAGGATGGCGAGCCCGGCCATCAGCCGCGTCGGCAGCGGCGGCTGCCCGGCCCCCGCCCGATACACCGCGCCAAAGCGGGCCTCCAGAAACCCCCAGTCCATGCGCAAAGCCAGCCGCACCAGCGGATGGCCCGGATCGATGATCTGCTCCAGCGAAGGCCGCAACAAGTCCTGCTGCCGCTCGTCCCGAGGCCGCGCCATCATCCCTCCCGAAGCCCGCAACCCGCCCCGGAGGGAATCACGAAACCACCAAAACCGGAATCCCAAATCGCCAGAAAACCACCCCACAAAGCCGCCTTCCGGCAAAAACGATTACTTGCCCAAGCCGAACCCCCAAATCCGATCAACGCCTTACGGCATCTTCACGGACGACT
>JAPKMS010000429.1 GCA_026645775.1 Anaerolineae bacterium | reverse complement strand
GGACCTGAGGGGATTCGAACCCCTTACCTCTTGAATGCCATTCAAGCGCTCTCCCAATTGAGCTACAGGCCCATGTTTGCCAGCCACTCGGCAGATGCTATAACGGGCAGACCCGGCACAAGTTACTGACTTTCACCTGTGCAGCTCCCGGACGAGTTCAGCCTTTGCGAAGCTTGTGCGTTCCGAGCCACGTGCGAGGGTTCCACCGCCCCCCGCTCTCTGCGGAACTGGCCTACTACTTCCGTTCAACGCCGGCTATCCAGTTGGTATACCAGTGGAGCTGAGGGGACTCGAACCCCTTACCTCTACAGTGCGATTGTAGCGCTCTCCCAGCTGAGCTACAGCCCCTCAAGCGAAGGACAGTATATCCAGAAGCGGCTTTGGTGTCAAATTACCTGGGGCAACGGCTGCTAAAACGCGTTTGACAGCCCGTCTCACCGATGATACGATGGCCCGGATCGATCCAGCGTCGCTTCGCGGGTTATAGAGACGCGATCCGCGGATCGTCAGCACCTCCTACTTTGATTACACCATACTTCCACTCAGGAGAAATGTCATGGCATTCATCCTTCTCGCTCATGCAATCGTGCGTTGGGTGCTTCTGGCTGCCGGCATCATTGTCGTGGCCAAGGCGTTGATCGGTTGGTTGGGTAAACAGCCTTTCACCAAGCTGGACGACCAGCTCGGCCTGATTTTCACGATCGTTGTTGACATCCAAGTTCTGCTCGGGTTGATCTTATGGCTGTTTGCGCGGCCCGGTCTGCGTGATTTGGCCCAGGCGATGAGCAACGGCAGCTTGCGTTTCATCGTCCTCGAACATCCGATCCTGATGCTGATTGCCCTGACCTTTGCGCACATGGGGCGGAGCCGGAGCAAAAAAGCCACCGCCGCTGCGACCAAGCACCGCGTTTCGTTGACTTTCTACATTCTCAGCCTGGTCTTCATCGCACTGATCTTCGTGCTTGCGGTCATGGGCTAAGGAGCCCAACGCGTGACTCTGGAATATTATCAGCTCTATCGCGTCGCCATCTGGCTTGTGACGCATCTGCCGCTGGGCTGCGCCTACTTCATCGCCGGCGTGATCTCGGAACTCAACTTCTTCTTGAACACACGCTCACGCCGCGGCATGTACGCGAACCAGGCGCACGTGCTGCCGCCTGAAACCGGCCGCTGGGCGCGTTGGCGCAGCGCCCGCGCGGCCTTCCGCTACTTTGGCTACTCCCTCGTTGACTTCTTCCGCATCCCCAGCATAACCAAGGACAATCTGGACGCGTTTTGTGCCGAGTTCAAGGGGTGGGAAAACCTGCAAGCGGCGATGAACAGCGGCCATGGCACTGTTTTGATAACGGTTCACATGGGAAGCTGGGAGTTAGCGGGGGTGTGCCTGGCGATGCGCGGAGTGCCGCTCACGGTCGTTGCGCTGCCGCACAAGGATCAGCGCATCGATGCCATCTACATGGCAACCCGTAAAGACTCAGGCCTGGAAGTGGCGTCCGTGGGGGGCACCATGCGTTCGCTGTACGAGGCCCTGCGCCGCAACCGCTTCATCGCCCTGGCCTCGGATCGAGATATCACGGGACAGGGGCCACGCCTGCCCTTCTTCGGCGAGGAAACCCATATGCCGATCGGCCACGCGCGCCTGGCCCTGAAAACCGGTGCCTGGATCCTGCCCGCTTACATGTACCGTCGGGCCGATGGCGGCAATGTGCTTGAAATCCGCCAGCCCATCGTACCCGATCCTACCACCGACACCCCGGAGAGCCTGGCGCTTCGATGCATAGGCGTCTTGGAAGATTTTATCCGCGTCCGGCCCGAACAGTGGTCGTCGTTCTATAACCTGTGGAGCACGACAGAGTTGCCCGTGGCGTAAATGGGAGTGCAGAGGTGAAACTTCTTCTACACTCCCAGGCAGTTTATTCGCACAACACCCGCAGCCGGGCAATCTGCGCCTGGACTGCGGACCGGGCGGTGCCCCCAGCGGCCGCGCGCTGCTCCACCGAGCGCTCAAAATCCCACACCGCGGCCATCTCGGCCGTGAAATGCGGGCTGATGGCCTGGAGATCGGCCAGCGGGACATCTCGCAAGGTGCAGCCCAACGCTTCCGCCCGCCGCACCGCTTGCCCCACCAGATGATGGCTCTGACGGAACGGTACGCCAGCGCGCACCAACGCATCGGCCAGGTCTGTCGCCAATAGCTCATCCCCCAGCGCGACCGCCATCCGGTCGGGGTGAATGGTCAACGTCTCCAGCGCGCCCTGGGCCACGGGCAGCGCCAGGCTCAGCGTCTCCACCGCATCGAAGAGCGGTTCCTTGTCCTCCTGCAAGTCCTTGTCGTACGCGCTGGGCAGCCCCTTCAGCGTCACCAACAGACCAACCAACCCACCTACCAACCTGCCGGCCTTGCCCCGCAGCAACTCCAGCGCATCCGGGTTCTTCTTCTGCGGCATCAGGCTGGAGCCGGTGCTGTACGCGTCCGCCAGTGTTACATAGCTGAACTCACGGCTGCTCCAGAGGATCAGATCCTCGGCCCAGCGGCTCAGATGAATACCGGTCAAGCTGGCCCAGAACAAGAACTCCGCAACAAAATCCCGGTCGCTCACCGCATCGATGCTATTCGGGCTGACGGCCGCAAAGCCCAGATCGGCGGCCAGCGCCGCGCGATCGATGGGGAAGGGGCAGCCGGCCAGCGCGCCCGCGCCAAGGGGCAGCACATCCAGTCGTTTCACCAGATCGGTCAGCCGCTCACGATCGCGCTGCCAGGCCCAGGCATGGCTCAGCAGCCAGTGGCCCCAGCGCACCGGCTGCGCGGGCTGGACGTGGGTATAGCCGGGCATCAGCACGGCGATCTCGGCCTCGGCCCGGTGAACCGCCGCTCTGATGAGGTCGAAGAGTAGAAGTTGGAGGTTGGAGGTTGGAGGTTGGAGGTCGAAGGCTGACGCCTGATCCCTGACCCCTGGCCCCTGGCCGCGGATCTGCCATTTCAACCATAGTCGCACGTCTGTCGCCACCTGGTCATTGCGGCTGCGGCCGGTGTGCAGCTTGCCGGCCACGGGACCGATGCGCTCGGTCAGCCGACGCTCGATGTAGCTGTGGATATCTTCGTCGGCCGCGGCGGCAAATGCGGCAGCCGGATCCGGCGCGATCTCACCGCGCACGGCTTCAAGGCCGGCAACAATCTGATCACGCTCGGCCTCGGTCAGCAGCCCGGCGCGCGCAATCGCCTTCGCCCACGCCACCGATCCGGCGATGTCAGCCTCCCACAATTGCCAGTCGAACGGCAGCGATGCGTTGAACCGCGCCATCAGAGGGTCATTTGCGCCGGTGAACCGGCCGCCCCAGAGTGGTGTCATCCCTTAACTCCCGTTACGTCCGATAGTGCCCGTTGATGCTCACGTAATCATGGCTCAAGTCGCACGTCCAAACGGTGGCCGCACCGGCGCCCAAGCCGAGCTGCACCCGCACCACGATCTCCGGTTCAGCGAAGATCGCGCTGGCGGCCTCCTCCAAATACGGCAGCGGCTGCCCGGCGCGCACCAGTTGTAGGGGCGAGGTGACCTCGCCCCTACCTTCGCCCTTACCCCCCGCCGCGATCCACAAATCCGCCTTCCCCGGCTCGACCGCCGCGCCCGAATAGCCCACTGCGGCCAGGATGCGGCCCCAGTTCGCGTCCCCGCCGTAAAACGCCGTCTTCACCAGCGGCGAATTGGCGATCGCTTTGGCAGCCTGTTTTGCGTCCGTGTCCGAGGCCGCGCCCTCGACCCGCACGGTGATGAATTTAGTCGCGCCTTCACCATCGCGCACGATCTGCTGCGCCAGGTCGATGCAGAGGGAGGTTAAGGCTGAGGCAAAGGCGCTGGTTTCCAGGTAGATTGGTAGATTGGTAGATTGGGACGAAATGGATGCCGGGGATGTGACAACCGTGCCCGATGCGCCGTTCGCCAGCAGGAGCACTGTGTCGTTGGTGCTGGTGTCGCCATCAATGCTGATCGCATTGAAGCTGACGTCCACCGCCTGGCGGAGCATCACCTGCAGGGCGGCCGGCTCGACCGCCGCGTCGGTGACAATCACAGCCAGCATAGTCGCCATGTTGGGGTGGATCATGCCCGCGCCTTTGCACATGCCGAAGATGCGGGCGGACGCAAGGCCCGCTCCTACCTCTCGAAACGCGACCTTGGGCCGGGTGTCGGTGGTCATGATGGCACGGGACGCCGCGTCCCAGCCCTCCGCGGAAAGCGCGCCTGCGGCCGTCTGCACCCCGTCCGCGATCTTCGCCATCGGCAGGCGCGGGCCGATGACACCGGTCGACATGACTGCGGCCGAACGGGGCGGCAGGCCGAGCGCGCGCTCCGTCAGCGCCGCCATCTCGGCCGCATCGGCCAGGCCCGCGTCGCCGGTGCACGCGTTGGCGCAGCCCGCGTTGACCGCCACAGCGCGCAGCCCGGCCGGATTCCCCGCCACCAATGCGCGGTCGTAAAGCACCGGCGCGGCCGGGAACGCGTTCTGCGTAAACACGGCCGCCGCCGCGCACGGTCGATCGCTGACGATCAGCGCCAGGTCAGCCGCGCCGGTCTTCTTGATGCCGGCCGCGACGCCGGAGAAGGTGAAGCCGAGAGGTGGGTGGTTGGGCATCGTGCGCTCCTTGGGTATGGGTAGATTGGTAACTTGGTACACTGGTAACTTGGGCTCACCCAACCTACCAACTTGCCAGTTTACCATTTCACCAATCTACCAAGTTATCAACCCTCAATCCCGCTTGAACGCCGAATAATCCGGGCTGCGGTACTTGCTCCGGCCCGTGCCCTCGATGTCGAGCAGCGCCGCAACCTTCATCGGCAAGCCAAACAGCTTGATGAAGCCTTCGGCATCCCCCTGGTTGTAGACGTCTTCCTCACCGAAGGTGGCGTAGTCCTCGCGGTAGAGGCTGTTGGGCGACTTCCGGCCGACCAGCATCAGGTTACCCTTGTAGAGCTTCAGCCGTGCGGTGCCGGTGACGTGCTGCTGGGTCACATTCACAAACGCGTCCAGCGCCTCACGCACGGTGGTGAACCACTGCCCGTTGTACACGAGGTCGGCGTATTTGAGCGCGATGCTTTGTTTGTAGTGCAGCGTTTCTTTGTCCAGGCAGAGCTGCTCCAACGCCTCGTGCGCCTTGTACAGGATGGTGCCGCCGGGGGTTTCGTACACGCCATGCGACTTCATACCGACCAGGCGATTTTCCACCAGGTCGATGCGGCCGATGCCATGCCGTGCGCCGATCTCGTTGAGCTTCGCGACCAGATCCACCGGGCCCAGCGCCTCGCCGTTGACCCGCTTGGGGATACCCTGATCGAAGTAGATTTCCACATACTCGGCCTGATCCGGCGCGGCCTCGGGGCTGACGGAAAGTTGATGCATTGGCTCTTCCGGCTCCTGCCAGGGATCTTCCAGGATGCCGCCCTCGTGGCTGAGATGCCAGAGGTTGCGATCGCGGCTGTAGATCGACTTAATGGTGGCTGTGACGGGCACATTGTGCTGCGCGGCGTACTTCAGGGCGTCCTCGCGGCTGCGGATGTGCCACTCACGCCACGGCGCGATGATCTTCAGCCGCGGGTTGAGCGCCATCACGGTCAGCTCGAAACGCACCTGGTCGTTGCCCTTGCCGGTGGCGCCGTGGCTCACCGCATCCGCCCCTTCGAGCTCAGCGATTTCTACCATGCGCTTGGCAATCAGCGGCCGGGCGAAGCTGGTGCCCAGCAGATACTCGCGCTCGTACACTGCGCCGGCTTTGAGGGTCGGGTAAATGTACTCGGTGATGAACTCCTCGCGCAGATCCTCGATGTAGAGCTTGCTGGCGCCGGAAGCAAGCGCCTTGGCCTCTAGCCCCGACAGCTCTTCTTCCTGCCCCAGGTTGGCGCAGAAACAGATCACCTCACACCCGTAGTTCTCCACCAGCCACGGCACGATGCACGATGTATCCAGCCCACCGGAGTAGGCCAGGATGACTTTGGAAGCGGACTTCTTTGCAGCAGACATGAATGACTCCTTGGTAGATTGGTTAGTTAGTTAGTTGGTTGGTGAGTTGGTTGGTTGGTTGGTGAGTTGGTAGACAAGGAAACAAGCGTTTCGGGCCTTTTCTCCTTGTCTACCTCTCTACTTGTTTCCCATCAACGTAATTACATCCCGCAACATCGCCGCCGCGGTCGGCACGGGGCCGCGCTCGTCGACTTTGAATTGTTGCAGGCCCATGATATCGGTGTCGAAGACGATGCCCATTTCCCAGCCGTTGACAGCGGCCAGAAAGTCATCGGCGGGCAGCCAGGTGGGCCGGACGGACAGCTTGTAGCGCAGACCGGACAGGTCTGGCTCCGCCGTCGCCACCAGTTTGATCACCTTGCCCTGCACTGCGGCCGACCGGATGTCTTCGGCGGTGATGCCGGTGATGCCGATCACGGGGTCAACATCGGCCAGGGTCGCCGGTTGGCGCAGGATGCTGTTGGCGATGATGACCAGCTTGTTGGCGGTGTCCCAGCCTTCGACGTCCAGGCTGGGATCAGCCTCGGCGATGCCGTCGAGCCTGGCCTGGTGCAGCGCCTGTTCATAGCTGCCGCCCACGGCCATCGCAGCCAGGATGGAGTTGCTGGTCGAATTGAAAATACCGCGAGCCGCACGAATATCGCAGCCGGCCAGGTCGCGGCGGCCGATGTTGACCACCGGCAGCGCGCCGCAGACGGTGGCGCTGTAGGCCAGG
>JAPKMS010000428.1 GCA_026645775.1 Anaerolineae bacterium | reverse complement strand
GTATAGAGACTGATCCGTCAATCCGCCGAGCGCCGCCCGATCACATCCAGCAGCGCCATCCAGTGGGCTTCGCTCACGTGATCGATCTTGCCGCCAAGTGACCCGCGCCGTGCCGGGTCCAAAACCAGTTCCGGCAGCAGCCGGTCCAGCGTCCACTTCGCCCGCGAGGCCAGGCGGAAGGCCCGCAGCATCGCGCGGCACGTCTCCAGGCGCCGATCGCCCCTGGCAAGCAGGGAGCCAGCCGCCACGCCGAGCGTCAGCATGAGCTCGTCTGCCGGGCCGACGGGGATGGCCGGCAGCGTCAACGATTCCGTGGCCTCGTCGTACGACGGATCAACCGCCTGGGCGACGCCGTTCACCGTCAGCGTGAGCTCGTCCGGCCGCCGCACACCGCGCAACACCAGCCGGTAGCTGCGGCCAGCCGGGATATGCCCCGCGTTCCCCTCGACCACGCCGATCCTGAAACACATCCGGGCGCCGCCCCACGTTTGTGACAGGCGCGTCACGACATAGTCGCCCCTGAGATAATCGGTCGAGACGCCGTCGTCCTCGTAGAGCGCAAACGCGCCGTCCGCGCCGGGGAAGACGGTGACGGTCAGCTCTTCGGGACTATCCACCCCACCCCAGCCGACGCGCGGCCCCAATGGCACGATGCCGCCGGCGCGAGCGAAGACCGGCGTATCGTCCAGCCCACCGTAAAGCGTCACCGTGCGGCCGCCTGCGAAATACTCGCCGGTGGTGAAGTCGAACCAGTCTCCCTTGGGCAGCCACACCGAATGCCGGCTCAGGTTGGTCTCGGGATGGCGCGGGGACACGAACGGCGCCACCAGCAGCTCGCTGCCGAACCAGAACGCGTTGCGGCTGCGATACGCCTCCTCGGCCTCGCTGTCCCAATAATACAGCGGCGTCACCAACGGGATGCACTCTTGCGCCATGCGCCAGGCCATGCTGTAGATATAGGGAATCAGGGCGTGACGCAATTGCATGGCCCCGCGCGCGACGCGGAACACATCCTCGCCGTTGCCCCACGGCCGGCGATCCTGGAAGGGATTGTTGGTGCTGTGCAGGCGCAAGATCGGGCTGAAGACGCCAAGCTGCACCCAGCGCGCGTACAGCTCGGGATCCTCGACGCCCGCCATATGGCCGCCGATGTCGTGGCTCCACCAACCGAACGCCACATTCGAAGCGGTGGCTGTGAAGTAGGGCTGGAACGCGAGGGAGGCCCACGTCACGTGGCTGTCGCCTGAGAAGCCGATGGGATAACGCTGGTTGCCCAGCCCGCCCCAGCGCGAAAAGATAAAAGGGCGCCTGCCGTCGCGGCCCAGGTCATAGAAGTGCAGGTGGTTGAGCCACCAAAGCGGATCCATCACCTCGGCCACGGGCTTGCGCGAGTGGATCATGCGCCGGCCCTGCTGCCAGTCGAGCCACCAGAAGTCGACGCCCTGCGCCTCCAGGGGATGGTGCAGGATCTCGAAATAACCCTCGACGAAGCGCGGATCGGCCAGGTCGAAATGCACCGGCTCCCCGCGCTGCGGATCCTGACCCATGAAGCGCGCCATCGCCTCGTACTGCGCCTCGTGCGGCCAGACGCCATCCGCGGGATGCAGGTTCAGCGCGGTGCGCAGGCCCTGCGCGTGCAGCCACGCCAGGAAGCCCTCGGGGTCGGGCCACAGGTCGGGATTCCAGGTGTAGCCCGTCCATCCGGACGACGCGTTGCCGGTCCGGGTGATGTGCCAGTCCATGTCGATGATGCACACGGCGAGCGGCACCTGCCGCGCGCGAAACTCGACCATCAGATCGCGCAGCTCGTCCTGGCGATAGGCCCAGAAGCGGCTCCACCAGTTCCCCAGCGCATACCGCGGCAGCATGGGTGCACGGCCCGATACCCGGCCGTAGTCCTGCAGACAGCCGATATAGTCGTGCCCGTGGCCGAAGAAGTAGAGATCGCGATATTCGGCGTCCCTGGCAGCGGGCCGCTGCACCAACCAGCCCTCCCCATCGAATACCAGGCTGTGCGAGTCATCCACCAGCGCCCAGCCCGCGCGCGACACCAGCCCTGGCTCCAACGGAACCTCGCCATCGACGTTATCCAGCGTGCATGCCGTGCCGCGCAGATTGTGACGGTCGTAAGCGCCGAAACACCAGGTGACATCAAGCGCCTTGACCCGGATCGATAGGGTGCGGTCAGTGAACCCGTCCGGGGTGATCGCGTAACGCAGCAGCAGATGTTCGGTTTCGATCTCGATCTGCTCCCGCGTCTGCGCGGCCCGGAAGGATGGGGCCGGTTGATGGCGGCGCCAGAATGCCTGGCTGGCGCGATCCTCGAAGGCGTTCCCCTGGCTGTACTCCAGGCGGATCAGGCGCGAGGTCAGCACCGTGAAGCGTACACCCGGCCCGGTGACGACCGCGGCCGGATCAGCTTGCGAGGGGAAGGATTTCGGCAATGTCACAGGAGGCATAGTCTATCCTAAGGTGTGGGGGTCAGATAGCCGCCCATGTCCGCGATGCAAGCGTCTGCGCTGGCCTGCATCTGGAGGGGCGCGTCGTCGGGGCTGAGTTTTCCGCTCATCACGTCGGGTAGGTAAGCGCCGAGACCTTGCCAGGCACAGGCCATCTCCAACGCCGGCGGCACCCCACGCGCGACGCGCAACTGCGCCATGCTGCCGGCCAGCAACGGGTCGCCGGTGATCATCTCGCTGCGCGTCATCTCTTTGAGGCTCGGCATCCGGCGCATCTGCATCAGCCACTGCTGCTGAGCAGCAGCCGATGTCATGTACTCGACTAGCCGCGCGGCTGCATCCAGCCTGGCGTCATCGATCCCTTGCGCGATAAACCAATAGCGTCCCGTCGCCATGGGCGCGGGCAGCAGGCCGGTCTGGCTCACCCGGGGCAGGGCGGCCAGGCCGACATCCAGCCCCAGTCCCTGGTAGCGGTCCAGATTCCAGATCCCGTCGATCACGTAAGCAGCCTTGCCCGTGCGGAACAACTCGAACGCGACCTCGTAACTGGCGTTTTCGGGTATCACACGGTGCGTGAATCGCAGATCGTGCACGAACCACAATGCCTCGGCCATCTCCGCAGTGTCCAGGATCACGTGATCTTGGACATCCATCGGCCAACTGCCGAAGCCGGCCAGCCAGGGGATGAGCCAATAGGACTCATCGACGGGATAGGCGAGGCCGTATTGCCCGTTGGCTGCATCGGTGAGCGACTTGAGCTGGACAATCCAGGCATCGGTATCCGCGGGCGCCGCGCTCACCAGCGCCTTGTTGTAGAGCAGCATCAAGTGGCCACCGAAATTATCGGGCAGACCCCACACTTTGCGCTGCGCGGTCGCGCCAGCCAATGCCCCCGCGAGGAACTGATCCAGGTACTCGACCGCAAACAGCTCATCCAGCGGCTGGACGATCTCCAGCTCGCCGAATGGCCCGGCGAACTCGCCCGGCGACCGCACCAGATCGGGCGGATCACCCCGGAACGCGGCGGCACGGAACTCATCGCGGAGGTCGTTGTAGCTGTAGTGGATGCGTTGGACCTTGATCTGCGGATTGAGCTGCATAAACGCGGCCGCCAGTTGGTCCAGCAGCACATCGGCGGCGTCAGAGTCTTCTTCCCAGTAGGTGAGGGTGATGGGCACTGTGGCGGTAATGATCGCATCCGGCCCGGCGGGGGTGGGCGCGGCCGATGTCGGCGTGGCCGCGGGCGGCTGGCCGCGCTGCGAGACACATGCGGCCAAGGCCGCGCCCAGCAGCAACGTCATAAGGAATGAGAGCTTCAAACGAGACACGATGCTTCTCCGAGGCGTGCTGAATCCAGTCAGCAACTCAGCCGATTATACCCGGCAACCACCCCAACGCCAAAGCGGCGAGTTCGGAGCGCTTTCCCGCGCGGGCGCGGGTGTGGTAGAATGCAGCGCATCTTCAGCCTGAGGCGCGCCATGTCCCGAACCTTGATCGATATCACCCTGCCCTTTTCCGGTCAGCTATCCGTCTGGCCCGGCGATCCGCCCATTGCGATCTCATCCTCTCGCGAGCTGCTGCCCAGGTTGATGCACTTGAGCTTCGGCAACCACACGGGCACGCACGTGGATGCGCCCGCGCATTTCATCGCGGACGGCGCCACGGTGGATCGGCTGCCGCTTGAGACGCTCATCGGCCCGGCCTGGGTCGTTCACCTGCCGGATTTGGCTGAGATCACGGCCGCGGCCCTGGCCGGCGCGGGGATCCCGCCCGGCACAACGCGCCTGCTGATCCGGACGGACAACTCCGATCGCCCCCTGACGTCCGTCTTTGACCCGACCTATGTCGCGCTCACCGCAGATGCCGTGGAGTGGCTGCTGGCCCACGCCGTGCGCCTGGTCGGGCTGGATGCGCCATCCCTCGATCTGTTCGGCAGCGCGGAGTTTCCTGCACACAACGTCCTGTTGGCTGCCGGAGTTATTTTTGTTGAACGGCTGGCCCTCGGCGGCATCGCGCCGGGCGCCTACGAGCTCATCTGCCTGCCGCTGCCGCTGCTCAACGGCGATGGCGCGCCGACACGGGCGGTGTTGGTGCGCGAGACGTGAGATGGGGTTGGTTGGTTGGTTAGTTGGTTGGTTGGTTGGTTGGTTGGTTAGTTAATTTTTGTTCTCGGAGTCGCATTTTATGTCTGAACTGCGCGGTGTTTTTGCTCCTATCGTAACCCCGTTCCGGCTCACCGACGGTGAGGTGGATCTGCCGTGGATTGCGCGCCACGTGGCCTATCTGCGCGACCACGGTTGCACCGGCATCATCCCCTGCGGCACCAACGGCGAGGCTGCCTCGCTGAGTGTGGCTGAGCGGATGCAGGTGGCCGAGGCGGCGCTGGCCGCGGCCGGTGAGCTTCCGGTCATCGTGGGCACCGGCGCGGCCGCCCTGCCCGATACGATCGCGCTGACCCGCCATGCCTACGCGCACGGCGCGGCCGCGGTGCTGGTGATGCCGCCGTTCTACTTCAAACGCCCGGCCGAGGCAGGCGTGGCGGCATGGTTCCAGCGGCTGTTCGACGCGGCCGTGCCCCCCGGCGGCCGGGTCCTGCTGTATCACATCCCGCAGATGACCGGTGTTCCGATCAGCGATGGGCTGCTCGGCCTGCTGCTGGCAAGCCACGGTGCGGTGGTCTACGGTATCAAGGATTCGACCGGCGATCCCGAACAGGGCGCCCACCTGCGGGCCGCATTTCCCGGTCTGGCCTATTTCGCCGGCAACGATCACCGGGTCGGTGCAGCGTGCGCGGCCGGCGGGGCCGGCTCCATCACTGCGGCAGCCAACGTCTTCCCGCACCTGGTGGCCGCCGTTCAGCAGGCCGCGGGAGCAGGGCGCGACTTTTCGGCGGCCCAGTCCCGTTTGAGCGCCGCCCGAGCGCTGCTCGACACCTGCCCGCTCCAGCCAGCAACAAAACTCGCCCTGACCGAGATCGCCGGTTTGCCGTTGACCGCGGTTCGGCCACCGCAAGCAGAGCTCACTGCTGCACAACGAGCCGATTTGGCCGCCGCGCTGCACGAATGGCGGAGCCAATCCTGATCCCATCCGCAAGGCGAAGGAGTATCCATGACAATCCCCACCCTGCCCAGTGCCCCTCAGTTCTTGAATTGGCAAGATGTCGCGAAGCTCATCGACTACTTACTGCCGCAACTGCGTGGCCCCTACGACGCGCTCTTGATGATCACGCGCGGCGGGATCGTGCCAGGCGGCCTCATTGCGGAGGCGCTGGACATCTCCTACATCCTGACCGCGGCGGTCCAGTTCCCGGAGGCCGGCCAGGCTCGGTTGGCGTGGCCGCACTTCCTCCAGTTTCCCGAAGAACGTCTGCTGCGCAAGAAGCGGATCTTGATCGTGGATGACATCTGGGTCAATGGGCGGACGATCACCGCGGTCAAGGGGCGGGTGGCAGGCACAGGCGCCATACCCGAAGTGGCGGTGCTGCACTTCCGGCCCGGCAGCAATCTCTTCCGTGAGACCGGGCCCGACTATTACGCGGCGATCACCGATCGCTTCATCGTCTACCCCTGGGAGGTCCAGCGCGGCCCCGATCGGATCGACGCACGCGCGCCGCAATTTAACTGACAAACGCGTGGAACTTCCGCGCGGGTTCTGGCGTCTACGCTCACAGTTGCGCCGATCCAAACCGAACGGCGCACAATACAATACCAGAAACCCATTGAGGAGGTTCCCAATGTCTGTTCGTCGTTCTAACGCAGTGTTTGCAATCCTGGCAGTGATGCTGGTCGGCGCGGTCGTGTTGAGCGGATGCGCTCCCGCGTTGCAGGCGGCCCCGTCTACCGCAAGCGAAAGCCCCTCCCGCACCATCACCGTGGTCGGTCAGGGCGAAGTCAAGGCCAAGCCGGATGTCGCCACGACCACCGTGGGCGTTGAAGTCCTGAACGCCTCCATCGACGATGCCATGACGGAGGCCAAGTCACGCATGGCCGCAGTCCTGGCCGCCTTGAAGAAGCTCGGCATCGCCGACAAGGACATCCAGACCAGCAACTTCTCGATCAGCTTCGAGCGCAACCCATCGACCTCGCCGGCCGAGACCGGCTCAAGCACGCCGGAAAGCAGCGCGCAGCCGGTTGGCTTCTACCGGGTCAGCAACATGGTGCAGGTCACCATCCGGAACATGGATCTGATCGGCGCGGTGCTGGAGGATTCCATCGCAGCCGGCGCCAACAACATCTGGGGCGTCAGCTTCGCGCTGGACAACACCACGGGGCTGGAAGCGCAGGCGCGTGAAAGCGCTGTAAAGGACGCCAAAGCTCGGGCCGAGAGCCTGGCTCAGTTGACCGGTGTCAGCCTGGGCAGCGTCGTTGCGGTGAGCGAGGTGGTTGGCAACACGTCCAACCCGACCCTGGCCCAAGCCAAGGCCTATGACGCGGGCGGCTCAACCATCGAACCCGGTGAAGTGAGCTTCACTACGCAGATCCAGGTGGTTTACGCCATCCAGTAACCCCTGATCCCGGGGCAAATTCAAGAAGCGGCACATCTCAACGATGTGTCGCTTCTGCGCGAATTTGTCAGCCGCTTCTCGTCTTCTCTCATAAAGTGTGCTAGAATAGGCGCTTACACGGATCATTGTTGTTGCCATCCGCAAGCAGTCTGCCTTTATCGTTAACTCTTGGGAGAGCACATGTCATTCGGGTTTCGCTCGCGGTCGCTCCTGACCGCGGTGTGCGCGTTCATCGTTGCCTTATGCGCGCTGCCCGTCGCGGCGCAAGATCAACCGCCGAGCTGGCAGCCCCTGGGCAGCCCTGCCGGCGCCATCACCCACCTCACAAGCAGCCCGGACGGCAAGACCCTTTATGCCGTGAGCGTGGCCCGCAGCAGCCGCCGCGACGATCAAACCCAGTGGAGCGAAACCGGCCAAGTCGCGCTCTCAGATGCGCTCTATCGCAGCAGCGACAGTGGCGCAACCTGGCAGCCGCTCACCAACGACCTGATTCCCGGCCCCATCGGCGCGCTGTATGCCGATTCGGCCACGGATGACCTCTACGTGGGCGTGCAGGGGCTCGGTGATGCCGCATCGCGGCGCTACGGGCTCTGGCGCAGCGCCGATCGCGGCAGAAACTGGCGGCAGGTTTCCCTGGGCCAGCCGACGACGCGCAACGATCTGATCGTCCGGCGCATCACCCGCAACGCCAATGGCCGCTGGCTCCTGCTCGGCGCGACCGATTCCAGCGAGTCCCCTAATAGCTACGTCTTCCGCAGCAGCGACAACGGGCGCACATGGACCGCATTTGAGCCGCTGCGCGTCGCAGGCCAGTTGAGCAGCATGTTGACCGATCTGGTCCCGCATCCCACGGTCCCCGAACGGTTGTTTATCACGACCTATGGCAGCGAGCTCCTTGCCAGCACTGACACCGGCCAAACGTGGACCCGCGTAGATCTGCCGGAGCTGAGGCCGGATGCGACGACCAGCCCGGCCCAAATCGCGATCCGGCCCGACCGGCCGGGGATCGCCCTGGCAGCTCGCAGCAGCGCCGACGGCCCGGCCCTGGCCCGCAGCACCGATGGCGGGCGCACCTGGAACAGCCTGGCGGCGTCGGGGCTGCCGGAGCGCGGCGGGCCGCGCGCCCTGAGTGCGCTCCCGGGGGGCATATTTCTGCTGAACACGACCTCGGGCACCTATCGCAGCGCGGATGATGGCCGCACCTGGCAGCCGCTGGAGGGCATGTTGAGCAGCGGCCAGGTGGCTGAATTCCTGGCGCTGCCCGACCGGGCGGCCGAGACAGCCGAGGTCGCCGGAGCCGCGACCGTGCAGACAGTGCTGGCCGCCACCGGCTACGGCGTCTTCGCCAGCCGGGATCGCGGCGCTGTGTGGCAAGCCCTCGGCTCAGGGCTGCCGTTCAACAGCAGCATCGCCGGACTGCTGACCCACTCGGCCCGGCCCGGCCTGGTCTACGCGATCAGCGATGGCCGGTTCCGGGGCAGCGC
>JAPKMS010000427.1 GCA_026645775.1 Anaerolineae bacterium | reverse complement strand
GGTCATCGATCAGGTCGGCGATGAAGGTGACATCCTGCATGGCGTCGGCCGACGTCCCACCGCTGGCCCGCCAGCGCCGCGGGAACCCGGTTCCGGCCGGGTAGACCACAATGAAGCCGTGCTGGTCGGCCAGATAGTTCCAGCGGCTGGTCTGCATCTGGTGCGCCGACCACTCGGCGAAGCCGTGGATGCTGATGACGAGCGGGACCGGCGTGGCCGGGTCGTAGCTGCCGGGCACGTGCAGCAGGTACGACCGCCGCTCGCCGCCGGAGATGATTTTACCGTCGGCCTGATTGGTTAGCATCCAGACCCCCGCCACCAGCAGTGCGGCGAGCGCGCAGAGGCCGAGCAAGATCAGCAGGACGACGCGAGCCCATGCGCGGCCGCGTGAGCGCCGGTTGGCTGAACCAGGACTGGAAACGCTGCTGCTCATCTTCATTCATGCGGGCCCAAATGACGTGGCTGACATAGTACCGGCTCCCGCTATGACGAAATAGAGTCCGGCAAACATTTAGAGGTCAAGAGGCCATCGAGCATGGAAATCACAAGTGGTGCGAGCTGTCCTCCCAGACTTGCAAGGCTTGTGCCACCCGGTTGAGAAGGTCGGTCAACTGCTCATCCGGCTCTTCATCGTAACCCCGGTCGGGGTTGTCCCATTGGCGGGGCAATACGACGCCCTCCCAGGCGGACACCTGTACGGCCGCGAGAGCTAACCGGCCGTCCGGCTGGCAGATGAACCTGGCCTCCGGCTCGCCGCGCCACGCCAGAACCGCCGGCAGATCGTCGCGATCCTCAACGTCACGCAAGAGAAAAGGATCGAGGCGCGACTCAACTTCTGCCACCCAGCGCTGCCAAACAGCCGGCGCAGGCATCGGCAGCGGCTTGCCCCAGGGTCGGGTGGCGTGCAAGATGACATCCACGCGCAGCCATGGTGGCTTCGTAGGTGTATCGCGTTGATCTTCGCCCAACACCTGCATCAGCAGGTCCTCTTCCACCGTCTCGCTGCGCGCAGAGAGGAGCGCGTCCCACTCCCAGCTCAGCTCGGCCGTGACGTTGAACGCGTCCGCGGGGGGCATGCCGCCGAGTGACACGTGGGTACGGTAGGCGCGCGCCATGTTACGCAGGCTGATAGTCTCGTCGGTAAAGCTCCTAACCTGGAGGCCAGCCCCGGCCAGGACCTCCTGCCAGGCCATGCGAAAGAGGTCATAATCCATCTCGACATCTCCCTATCCCGGCCTTCGCCATACGTGTTAGGAGGCTTGATAGCTGCCGGCAGCCAGACGCTGCTGATCCGACTAGCTGACGCTGCTCACGGCCGTCGAAGCGGCGCTCAGTGTCTTCACTAACTCCCGAGCTTCGCCCTTCAACTGGTTCAGCCGTCCAAGGAGGCTTTCGCGTTTCTCGTTCGCGATCTTCACGTAGAAGCCGTCCTCCGAATGAGGAATCAGACCCGGCTGATAGGCCAACTTCAGAAGCGCGCCCCAGGGGAAGCCGTGCCGCTGCAAGCCCAGCACCGCCTGTTCATTGAACTCTGACGGGTAGACCATATCGTCATACATGTTGGGGCTTTGACCCAGCGCTAACTCGACCAGTGCAGCACGCAGGAGCAGAAATTGGGCCTTGGAGCGCACGGCCAGGTAGTGCGCTCTTCGTCGCCGACGGATGATGTCGGCGTGGCGCTCTTTGGCTTGCGCGAGTTCTCGGGCGAAACAGGCTTGCGCTTCGCCCAATAAGGAGTCGTCGGAGGTTTCGGCCTGGGCGGCGACCATCAGGTGATCCGCCAGGGCGGCGAAACCTGTGACTGGCGCCGGAGTCGCTTCCGGTCGAGGGCGGACGTACCAGTCGCACAACTTGATGTCTCCGGAAGCCGTGCAGCGCGCCAAGCCCATGCTGGCCAACGATCCCTCCTCCGCTGCAGGTAGGTCGCTCAAGATCTCGGCCAGCAGCGGGGAGCCGTAGGACAGGAAGCGCACGGTGGTGGGGTGCTTGTCAAAGCAGGCCGGCGAGAAGGTGACAGGCAACTGCTCCCCCTGCCAGTTCAGCAGGTAGGCGTTCGCCAGTTCCGGGTGGGGCTGGAACAGATGACCGGTGGCCTGGCTGTGAGTGAGCAAATCTTCAAGTTGCGCCAGCGTGACGGGCGACGGCGGGCCGGGCTGGTAGTCCTCGACGTGCAGGTACGCATCCAGGTCCAGCGATTCCACCTCGCGATGCTGCAGCCGCTCGCGCAGCGCGGCGATCTCCTTCT
>JAPKMS010000426.1 GCA_026645775.1 Anaerolineae bacterium | reverse complement strand
CCGGCGTCGCGCAGCAGCCGGATCAGCGAGCCGGTGGTGTTGCCGCGCACGATGGAGTCGTCCACCAGCACGATCCGTTGGCCTGCCAGGTTCGCCGCCAGCGGGTTAAACTTCAGCCCCACGCCGGTCTTGCGCAGGCGGTCGTCGGGCTGGATGAAGGTGCGGCCGATGTAGCGGTTCTTGGTCAGCCCTTCGTTGTAGGGAATGCCCGACGCCCGCGCAAAGCCGATGGCGGCCGGCGTGGCGGAATCGGGCACGCCCACCACCCTGTCGGCCGCGGCCGGCGCTTCCTGGGCCAACGTTTCGCCCAGCCGCTGGCGCACCTGGTGCACCAACTGGCCGTCCAGCCGCGAATCGGGCCGAGAGAAGTAGACGTGCTCGAAGATGCACAGAGCACACTTGGCGTTCGCCGCGTGACCCTGCAGCGAGGTCACGCCGGCGGCATCAATCCGGACGATCTCGCCGGGCTGCACCTCGCGCACGAAGCGCGCGCCGATGGTCGCCAGCGCACACGACTCGGACGCGACCACATAACCGTTCGCCCCGTGGTTGAGCTCGCCCAGGCACAATGGCCGCAGCCCCCACGGATCGCGCACCGCGAACACCGCGTCGCAGGTCAGGATCACCAGCGAGTACGCGCCCTCGGCCACGGCCATGAACTCCGCGATGCGCGCCTCCCAGTCCGGGCCGTCCGGCTCGCCGCCGGGAGGCGGGGCCGCCAGCATCTGCACGATGACTTCGCTGTCGCTGGAGGAGATCAGCCCCACCCCGCGCGCCAGCAGGCGTTGGCGCAGGGCCAACGCGTTGGTCAAGTTGCCGTTGTGCCCCACGCCCAGCGGCCCGTGCATCGTCTCGATCAGGTACGGCTGCGCGTTGCGCAGGTGCGATGAGCCGCTGGTGGAGTAGCGGGTATGGCCGATGGCGAGATGACCCCGAAGCGGCCCCAAGTTGTCCTCGTTGAACACCTGTGACACCAGCCCCATCGCCTTGTGGATGTACGCCGAGCGGCCGTCGCTGGTGGCGATGCCGGCGCTCTCCTGCCCGCGGTGCTGCAGCGCAAAGAGCGCAAAAAACGCCTGCCGGGCCACATCCGCGCCCGACGCGTAGATGCCGAACACACCGCACGCCTCGTGCGGACGGTCCGGCGCGTCGTTAGCTTTCCAATCCAGTTCGGTCATGCACTCACTTGATTCCTGACGGAGTTCACCGCGGAGACGCAGAGGACGCGGAGGATTCTCCCGGTTCCCTTGCTCTGCGATCTCTGCGCCTCTGCGGTGCAAATTACCTCATCCCCGCATCATCGCCGATGATCTGCTGCGTGGCCGCGGCCTGGGCCGCCGCGATCCGGCCGCGCAACGCGGGATCGGCCAGCGCCAGGATCTTGGCAGCCAGCAGCGCCGCGCCCGCCGGCTCCAACACGACGGCCGGCGCGACCCCCGACGGCATCCGCAGCGACGAGTAGAGGTCGGCCCCGCCGAAGCGGTCGGCGTAGGGCGGGCACGCGATCACCGGCGCGGCCACATTAGCGTCCACCATCCCGCTGAGCGCGTTCGACCGGCCGGCGATGGTCACATACACCTTCGGCTGCGGGTCGGCCTCGTATGCGGCCAGCAGATCAAGCAGATAGCGCGCGGCCTTGTG
>JAPKMS010000425.1 GCA_026645775.1 Anaerolineae bacterium | reverse complement strand
TGGCTGCGCTCCAACCGCCAGTGGGCGATCCTGCGCGTCCGGGCGACGATCATCCGGGCGATGCGCGACTGGCTGGACGACAACGGCTTCACCCTGGTGGACACGCCCATCCTGACGCCATCGGCGGCCGAGGGCACCACGACGTTGTTCAAGACCGACTTCCACGGCGAGGACGCGTTCCTGGCGCAGACCGGCCAGCTCTACAACGAGGCGAACATCTTCGCGGTGGGCAAGACCTACTGCTTCGGACCCACCTTCCGCGCGGAGAAAAGCAAGACGCGGCGACACCTCCAAGAGTTCTGGATGGTGGAGCCGGAGATCGCGTTCTGCAAGCTGGAAGGGCTGCTGGAGATCGAGGAGCAATACGTCAGCTACATCGTGCAGACGACGCTGCGGGAGTGCGCTGAGGAGCTGAAGCTGCTGGAGCGCGACACGTCCGCGCTGGAAAAGGTGATTGCACCCTTCCCGCGCATCAGCTACGACGAGGCGGTCGAGCGGATCAACGCGGCCGCGGCGCAGGGCGTCACCGTGCCGCCGAACGACGAGCCGCTGCCCGCCATCGAGTGGGGCGACGACTTCGGCGCGCCGGCCGAGACGTTCATCGCCAACCAGTTCGACCGGCCGGTGTTCGTCCACCACTACCCGACTGCGGTCAAGGCGTTCTACATGGAGCCGGAGCCGGGCCGGCCTGAGGTGTGCCGCTCGTCCGATCTGCTGGCGCCCGAGGGCTACGGCGAGATCATCGGCGGTTCCGAGCGGATGAGCGACCCGGACGTGCTGCTGGCCGCGATTGATCGGCACGGGCTGCCGCGTGAGGCGTATGACTGGTATGTGGATCTGCGCCGCTACGGCTCGGTGCCGCACTCCGGTTTTGGATTGGGCGTCGAGCGCACCGTGGCGTGGATCTGCGGGCTGGATCACATCCGGGAGACGATCGCGTTCCCGCGCATGCTGAACCGGCTGCGACCGTAAAGCGCGTCGCCCCGTCTCACACCTGTAGTAACGACTTCAGTCGTTGGATCGGCGCAAAAAGACGACTGAAGTCGCCCCTACCGACCCTCGGAGCATTCCGTTGACTCAATATCTTCCTTCTTTTGCGGTGGTGTTTGCCATCGGGGTACTGGTCAGCCTGTCTGTCGCGCCCTGGGCTAAGCGGCTCGGCCAGCGGCTTGACTTGGCGGACCGGCCCGGCGGACGCCGCCAGCATCGCGGGGTGATCCCGCGGCTGGGCGGCATCGCCATGTACGCCGGTTTCACCGCGGCAGTGTTGGCGACGCTGATCCTGCCGGGCCGGTGGCTGCCGCCGCGGCTCGATCCCAACGAGCTGACCCGGCTGGCCGGCCTGCTGCTGGGGACGACCGCGATCTTCATCTTCGGCCTGGTGGATGACTGGCTCCAGCTCCCCAGCCGACCGCAATACCTTGCCCAACTCCTCTCCGCAGTGATCGCCATCGCGTTCATCATCTTCATCGAGCGCATCACCAACCCGTTCGGCGCCGGGGAGATCGTCTTCCCCTGGCCGGTCGTGTGGGCGCTGACGATCTTCTGGTTTACAGGGATGATGAACACCGTGAACTGGCTGGATGGGCTGGATGGGCTGGCCGCGGGGGTGTCGGCCATCGTCGCGGCGTTTATCGCGATTCACATGGTGCGCGAGGGGCAATACAGCGTCGCGCTGCTGCCAGTGGCGTTGGTGGGCGCGACGGTCGGTTTCCTGCCGTACAACTTCAACCCGGCCAAGACGTTCATGGGCAGCAACGGATCCTACTTCCTCGGCTGGGCGGTGGCTGCGCTGGGAATCATCGGCGGCGCCAAGGTGGCGACGGTGCTGCTGGCGATGGGGCTGCCGATCCTGGACGTGGCGTGGCTGATCTACAACCGCCTGCGCCAGGGGGGCAAGCCGCGCTTCAACGGCCGCGACCACCTGCACCATCGGCTGCTCGATATCGGCTTCACCCAGCGGCAGATCGTGCTGAGCTACTACGCATTTTGTGCGGCGTTCGGCGCGCTGGCGCTGTTCCTGGAGAATCGGATGCAGAAGCTGTTTGCGCTCGGCGTGCTGGGCCTGGCGGCCTTACTCCTGCTGATCTGGGCAAGCAGGCAGCCGGCGGGGAAGTATCACAACGGGAAACCCAATGGGAAGATGGGGGAGCACGGAGGCCAGGAGTAGCTTGGTAAATTGGTAGGTTGGATGTCGTAAATGAACACCAACCTACCAACTATAGGTGTTCCGATAGTCTTTTGGAGTCGAGGCTTTAGCCGGTTACCTTCAATACTCACTGAGACCGGCTAAAGCCTCTATTCCGGCATGCGCGAAGCCTAAATCTTTATATGACTGACCATACCAGTTTACCAATCTACCAATTTACCAGTTTACCGCTCACCCTCGCCAAACCCCAACGCCTCGCGCACGATATACAGCGGCCGACCCTTCACCTCGTCGTAAATGCGCCCCAGGTATTCGCCCAGGATGCCCAGGCAGATCAACTGCACGCCGCCCAGGAAGAGCACGCTGACCAGCGTCGTCGCCTGGCCGAAGAACGCGTGGCTACCCGAGAGGCGCAGGATGATCGTGACGATGATGCCCAGGACGGCAATCAGCGCGGAGGCGAACCCGATGTAGGTCGCAACCTGGAGCGGAAAATACGAGAACGACGTGATCCCGTCCATCGCGAATTTGAGCATCTTCTTCAACGGGTACTTGGTCTCACCCGCGTACCGCTCAGCCCGTACGTATTTGACCCCGGTCTGCCGGAAGCCCACCCACACCGACATGCCGCGCATGAAACGATGCTTCTCCCGCATCGTTTTGAGCGCCTCGACAACCTTGCGGTCCATCAGCCGGAAGTCGCCGGTATCCATCGGGATGTCAATATCGGTGATCTTGTAAATGATCCGGTAAAATGCCTTGGCGGTGAATTCTTTGAACCAGGTCTCGCCCTTGCGCTCGGCCCGGATGGCATAAACAACCTCGTACCCTTCGCGCCATTTAGCCAACATCTCCAGGATGAGCTCCGGCGGGTCCTGCAAATCCGCGTCGATCAGCACCACCGAATCGCCCTGGGCGTAGTCCATCCCCGCGGTCACGGCGATCTGGTGGCCGAAGTTGCGGGCGAAGTCCACGACTTTCACGCGCGGATCGCTCGCGCGCAGTTCGCGCATGATCTCCGGCGTGCGGTCGCGGCTGCCGTCGTTCACCAGTACCAGCTCCCACGATTCGCCCGCGCCGTTAAGCACCGCGCTGATGCGCCGGTAAAGCTCGTGCAGCACCCCCTCCTCGTTGAAGCAGGGCGCAACCACAGAAATGGTTGGATGACCGGCTGTCATTATATCACCTCCAAAGGGCTCTGATGCCAAATTCCGCGCCTGCCGGGATCAGGCTTCGTCCACCGGTTTTGCGGGCTGGGTGCGGCGGCCGCGGCGCTCCAGCATGACCAACGCCCGCTCGGCGCGCTCGCCCACTGTGCCCCGGATTAAATGGGTCTGATCGGCTTTGGCGGCTTCCAGGGCAGCATGCGCTGCCTCGTTCCCCACATGACCCAGCGCCCGGGCCGCATAGCCGCGCACCTGGGGATCGGGATCGACCAGAGCGGCGAGCAACTGGGGCTGCGTATCGGGGTGCGGCACGCGCGCCAGCGCGGCAGCCAACGCCCGGCGCAGCAGCAGCGGCTGGTCCGGCTTGCCCAATGCTGCGGCCAGATGCGCCGCGGCCCGGGTGTCACCGATGCGGCCCAGGGTGTACGCGGCCGCCCGGCCCACACGCACATCGGGATCGGCCAGCAGCGGCAGCAGACCGGCGACGGCCGTCGGGTCCGCGGTCTGAGCCAGCGCCCGGGCCACGGCCGCGCGCACCTGTGCATCCGGGTCTTCCAGGTATTTGACAAGCTGCTGCGTGGCGGCCTCGCCGCCCAGGCGGCCCAGAGCCTCGGCCGCGCCGGCGCGGCGCAACGGATTGGGGGCGGCGAGCGCAGCGGTGAGCGCCGGGAAGACGTGGCCCACCTCCTGCCGCGCCAACGCCTCGGCCGCGTGCCAGCGGACGATGGGTTCGGGGTCAGCCAGAGCGACGATCAACGCCGCGACAGCCTCGGGGCTGCGCAAGGGGTTGCGCCCCAGACCCGCGGCCGCCTGCCAGCGCCGGCGCGGCTCAGCGGCCGTCAGCCCGGCCAAATAGGCCTTTTCGCTGGTCGTATCTGAGGCGGTGCGCACCGCGTTCCAGCGCCCATCCGCGCGACGCCAGAAGCCGCGCAGCGCCTTCTCGGCTTGGACAAAGGTATCTCTCAGTGTTGCCACAGTCTCACTCGGTTTATCGGATCACCACCGTGGTTTGGCACGGCGGGTCCACGAAGTTGCCGGTGGCGTCCACCACCACGATGCGCACGCTGTAGGCGCCCGGCGCCAGTGCGCCGGCATTCAACGTGCCCAGGCGGCCGTTACGCACGGCGCGATCCCCGCCATCGAAGTACGACCACACCGCCGGATTCGCGCCAACGCCGTACTCCAATTTGTAGAACTGAAACTGCTCATGCGTGGCGGTGCCGAAGATTGGCACCATGCCGGAAACTGACTCGTTGATGCCAGGCGCGGTGATCACCGCGCGCGGGTCGCCGCAGCGCGGGCGCACCGGGGCCGGCGTCACGGTGTTGACCTGGGCCAGGGTCGGCTGCGGCACCGGGGTCGGCCGCGGTCTGCGGGTCGGCGTATGGGTGGAGGTGGTGTCCGGCGAGGGCAGCGTCGGTGTGATGGTGGGCGTGCCGGCGGCCGCCAGGGTCGGTGTGGCGGTCGGCAGGCCCTCTTGCGCCGATGGCTGCACGGCATCGACCGTGCTGATCAGGTAGATCAGCCCCATCGCGATGGCCAGGCCGATCGCCCCGAGCCATGCGCCGTAGACGCGATTGAACGCCGCCTCGCGCTCCAGCTTGAACACGGCATATTTCCGCTCATGCCGGGCTATCAGCACGGTGCGCAGATACCACAAGGCAGCCAGCACGCAGGCGCCATACAGCCAGGGGGCGGCCCGTTGGATGAGTTCTACGATGATCGCCATATTGTCCGGGGCGTCAGGATGCGGAGCCCAGCGCAGGCAAGTCAGCCAGCACGCCGCGCAACACTGCCATCAGGTTCGGCACCATGACGCGGCCCGCTGTCAGCACCTCTTCGTGGTTTGCGGTTTCAACGGCATCCGGGTCATCGATCGCGACGTTGCTGATCCCGCTGATGCCCATCACCCGCAACCCCATGTGCCGCGCCACGATCACTTCGGGCACGGTGGACATGCCGGTCGCATCGACGCCGATCAGACGCAGGAAGCGCACCTCGGCCGGCGTCTCAAAAGTTGGCCCCCCCAGGCCGCAGTAGACGCCCTGGCGCAGCACGATCCCCAGGTCGGCCGCGACTTTCAGCGCCAGCCGGCGCAGCGCGAGGTCGTACGCGTTGTTCATGGCCGGGAAACGCGGGCCCAGGGTCTCATCGTTCGGCCCCCACAGCGGATTGCCGCCCGTGATCGCCATCAGCCCGATGTGGTCCACGATCAGCATCAGGTCGCCGGCCCGGAAATTCGCGTTGATACCGCCCGCGGCATTGGTGACGATCAGCGTATGCACGCCCAGCTCGGCCATCACCCGCACCGGGAAGGTGGCGCTCTGCAGCGAGATGCCCTCGTAGGGGTGTCCCCGCCCTTGCATGATAGCCACATCCTGCCCGGCAAGCTGGCCGATGACCAACTGCCCGGTGTGGCCCGGGACGGTGGGGCGCGGGAAGTTCGGGATGTCGGTATAGGGGATGCGATCCGCGCCGGCAACCTCGTCAGCCAGCGGATTGAGGCCCGAGCCCAGGATCAGCCCGATGCGCGGATGGTGCGCGGTGCGCTGGCGGATGACCGCCGCGGCCTCGGCGTAATCAGCACGAGTGAAGGATTCGTGATTGTTCATGGTCAACTCACCTCAAGGCTTATTTCGCCCGGGGGTGCGCGTCATCGTAGACCTCGCGCAGCCGGTCCTGTGAAATGTGCGTGTAGACCTGTGTCGTGGAAATGTTGGCATGGCCCAACAGCCGCTGTACCTCGCGCAGACCGGCGCCGCCGTTGAGCATGTGGGTGGCAAACGAGTGCCGCAGGGTGTGCGGCGTGACCCGATCCTCCAACCCGAGCTGTTTGGCGTAGCCTTTGATGATCAGCCATAAGCCCTGCCGGGTCAGACGCTCGCCGCGCGGGTTGAGGAACAGGGTCCGCTCCTCGGCATTGCCGCCTTGCAGGGCGGCGCGGCCGCGCTGCAGATAGGTCTGCACCGCATGGGCAGCCTCGGCATACAACGGCATGACGCGTTCTTTGCTGCCCTTGCCGGTGCAGCGGATCGTGCCGGCCGCCAGGTCCAGATCATCGAGCGTCAGGCTCGCCAACTCGCTCACCCGCATGCCGGTGGCATAGAGCACTTCCAGCAAAGCCGTATCGCGCACGGCCTTGGGGGTGTTGCCGATCTGTGCCGGCAGCGCCAGCAGCCGCTCCACCTCATCGGGCGTGAGGGTTGTCGGCAGTTGTTTCTTGACCTTGGGAGAATCCAACTCCTCCGCCGGGTTATCGTCGCTGGCGCCGGTGCGCACCAGGAACTGGCAGAACGATTTCATTGCGGCGACCTTGCGGGCCACGGTGGCCGAGGCGTATTCGCGCTCCTTCAGCCACAAGATGTAGTTGATCAGGTGATCGCGGGTGAGCCCTTCCCAGCCCCCTTCCGCAGATAGCGCGCCGACGCCCCCGATAAACTCATCGAACTGGGTCAGGTCGTTCCGATAGGCGGCGATCGTGTTATCGGAGCTGCCGCGCTCGGCAGTCAGGTAGTCCAGGAACTCTTGGATGGTGGCTTCCATTGGAGCGTTCTCCCTCTATGCTCGCTCGGCGTTCATGCCATACCCGCCGGTTGTGGCGCCAGACGCTGAACGGATCGAGCACGGCGGCCTGTTCAGTGCATGACGAGGCCCATTCTAACACACACTTTGCATAACAACAAAAAGCGATCAAACCACTCCGTCGCCCCGCAAAGCGTGCCACGCGGCCAACTGGTCGCGCGCATCCCACCAGGCTGGCGTTTCGCCCCAACGGTAACTTTCAAAGTCGGGAGGGACCTCGGGCACGCTGGGAGCGCCCGGTGGACGCATCCGGTTCGCCATGAACGCGGCCGCCGGGAAGTTATCCACCAGCCCCAGCAGGGCCCGGTGCAATGGCGCGGGATCGTAGTGCACCGTGCGCAGCGTGACCTGCCAGCCGGCCGGCGCCGACCAATCCAACAGCGCGTAATCCGCCCGGCCGGCGCCGACGTTGAGGCCGCGGCCATAGCTCACCGAACCCGGATTGACGATCAGCGTGCGGTGCTCCGGCGTCCCGTGCAGCACCGGCCGCAGCAACGTCCTGTGCGTGTGGCCGCAGATCACTACGTCCGCATCCACGCCCGCCAGCAGCTCAGCGACGCGGACATCGGTCTGCACCCAGGGGGAGCGCTCCTGGCCGGGACGCGGCAGGAACGGCAGAAACGGATTACCCGGCACGCCATGCACCACCAGCAGGTCTTCCAACCGCCCGCCTGAGAAGGCCACGTGTTCGGGCAGCGCCGCCAGCCACGCCAGCCGCTCGGCGCCCAGCCGCTCACGCTCCCAGGAAACCGCCTCTTGCCCCAGCGGCATATCCCAGCACGCCGGCCACAGCGGCGAATTCCACAGCGTCAGGTAGAGCTCCGAGTTGCCCAGCACCGCCTGATGCGGCAAGCTGCGCAGCAAATCGATGACTTCCGCGCCCCAGGGGAATTTGTGCACCAGGTCGCCGGTGATCACCATCGCGTCCGGGCGCTGGCCGCGCAGATCCGCAAGGACGGCCTGAAGGCCAAACAGGTTGCCGTGGATATCGCCGAAGGCCGCGATGCGCATAGGGTCGTTACATCCCGTCCAGTGTCGTCTGGCCGCTTTCCAGGGCGAGCAGCCGGGCTTTCATCCGCAGGCCACCGGCAAACCCGTGGAGGCTGCCATCCGAGCCGATCACGCGGTGGCAGGGCACGATCAGCGGCACGGGATTGGCGCCCAGCGCCGCGCCGGCCGCTTGCGCGGCCCCGGGCCCGCCGCCCACCTGCGCGGCGATCCAGGCATACGTCCGGGTTTCGCCGTACCCGATCCGGGCAGCCGTGGCCCAAACGGTCAGCTCGAACGAGGTATGGCCGCGCAGATCGACCTGGACATCGAAGGTGCGCCGCTGACCGGCCAGGAAAGCGCGCACCTGCTGTCCGATATCAGCCAGGACGGGATCATCGTCGGCCATGGGCGCGTCAGGGTAATGCTTGCGGAGGGCGCGCTGCGCGTCTTCACGAACGCGCCGTGGCAAGACCAGCATGCGCAACCCACGTTCGGAGGCGGCCAGCCCGATCCACCCCCAATCAAGCGCCTCGAAGACCACCTTACGCAGGTCATCAGCCATTGACGCCCTCCCCTCGCTGGGTTGCAGCATACACCGCCAGCGCAATCAACAGGATGGCGGTCGCCAGCCAGGCCGCCAGCAGCGCCCAGCGCAGCGGCTGAACGGCCCATATCCGGTCCGACATCAAGCTCAGGCCCAGCAGGATCATGCCCACCGGCAGCACGCCGTTCAGGGTCAGCAGCATACCCACCTGCGCCGGCCGCGGGCCCGGCTTGCGGCCAAACAGGCGGTTCAGCCAGGCCAACATGACCATCGGGAAAACGGCGCCCGCGACCAGGATGAGGATCCCAGCGACTATTTTCATCCTGCCCTCAACCGTTCAATCGAACTTTCCGCGCACGCGCGCACGCCAGATGCGCCACACCATCTTCAGGAAGAGGACGCTGTCGGAAACCGGCTTGAAATGGCTCTTTTTGTCGTTGTAGATCGTTTTGATCGGCACCCAGGCGATTTTGAAACCGGCGATCTGCGCCCGCAGCAAAATCTCCACCTCGGCCTCGAAGCGCGTGCTGCTGGGGCGGACCTTTGCCATCACCGCGCGGCTCAGCAACCGGTAGCCGCTCTGGTTATCGGGCACCGGCTGGCCCATGGCCCAGTTCAGCAGCCGCGTGCCCACCCGGTTGCCGAACTGGCTCTTGGCCGGCATCTGGGCGAAGGAGCGCTGCCCGATGATGATGTCGCCCTTGCCGGCGCGAAACGCTTCGATAAAGCGGGGAATCTCGTCGGGGTCGTGCTGCCCATCGGCGTCCAGGGTGATCGCCGCAGCCACGCCGCGCTGGACGGCGTACGCGAAACCGGTGTTGAGGGCCTTGCCTTTGCCCTGGTTCACCGCATGGGCGATCACTTTGGCGCCCGCCAATGCCGCGGCGGCGCCTGTCCCATCGGTGGCGCCATCGTCGATCACCACGACCGGCGCATAGGCCAGCGTGCGCTTGACCACGTCAGCGATATAGCGGACTTCGTTGTAGGCAGGGATCAGTGCGATGATCTCTCCGTCGGACGCTGACATCCATTCCTCCACTGAAAATGAGAGACACCGGGATTCACCACAGAGACGCAGAGAGCACAGAGGCATTCCCGGTCTCGGCCTCTGCAGTGCGGCACATTTTTCATCGATTCACCACAGAGACGCAGAGAGCACAGAGGCATTCCCGGTCTCGGTCTCCGCGGCTGCTGTGCCGGTGCCCAGGTCGGACATAAACACTGCGCTGAACCACGGCAGTTTACCGCGGGAACCGATGCGCGTCAAACCGATTGAGCCATGGGGCCCAAATAGGGGCATTTCAGTTTGCCCATGACTTGAAGCGCATGCGGGCCAAACCCTAATACTGAAATTTCTTGCACCGCATTGGGGTTATGCTATGATGGCGCCCACGTGACATGCAGCCAAAAGGATTACCCCCATGAACGAGACCGCCGATCTCCCGCTTGTCGTGGCATTGGAGACCGATCTGTCCTTCGCGGCCCAGATCGCAGACGCTGTATACGCCGCAGGCGCACAGCCGCTCATCGTCAGCGACGCCAGTGCGCTGTGGGCGGCCATCGACCGGTGGCCCGTGCTGATCCTGGTCGATGTGCAAGCCGGCGGCTGGGAGGCAGCGGTGCGCCGGGCTAAGAGCCTGCCGCACACGCGCGCCATTCCCGTGTGGGCCATCGGCGGCGATGAGGAGACCGCACGGCTGGCCGCGGCGCGCATGGCGGGCTGCGATCAGGCCTGGCTGCGCGCTCGCTTCAGCGCCGAGCTGCCTGATCTGCTCCGCAGCGTGCTGCACCCGCCCACGCGATGGGTGGCGGGTTGGGACGAGCCTCCGCCGGCAGCCCTGTGCCGCGGGGCCGCGCAGTTCAACGCCGCCGAATTCTGGGAGTGCCACGAGACGCTGGAAGCGTTGTGGCTGGCCGAGCCGCGGCCCGTGCGCGATCTGTACCAGGGCATCCTGCAAGTGGGAATCGCCTGCCATCATTTGCAGGAGCGCAACTACGCCGGCGCCATCAAGATGTTCCGCCGAGGCCTGCCGCGCCTGGGTGATCTGCCGGAAGTTTGCCAGGGGGTTGCCGTCGCCCGGTTTTATCAGGCCGCTCGCGCCCTCCATGATCGGGCCGTCGCGCTGGGCGCCGAGCGGATCGATGTGTTGGCACAGGCAAACATGCCGCATATTGAGATCGCAGGGTGCGCAGCCGGATGAAACCTGCTCCAGGGATCTGCTAAATTGAGAATTGCTGGCGGCGGTGCTGCTCGAGAGCGTAACACGTTGGGGACAAGGCGCGAGTTGAGCCAACCCGCGAGATAGGGTACAAATGTACCTTGCAGA
>JAPKMS010000424.1 GCA_026645775.1 Anaerolineae bacterium | reverse complement strand
TCCTTCCTGTCGTCGGACGACAAGGGGCTGCGCCTGGTAAACCCCGTGATCGTTGGCTCCGAAGCGGCGGCCTGTGACACCGCCGGGAACTGTGCGACGGCGGAAGTCGCTGGCGCCGGGGCCGCCGCGGCGGCCAGTCCTGCGGCCACGCTGCCGATGCTGGCCGGCGCGACCGGCGTCGTCCCCGATTGGCTCCGCGCGATCGCGGCCAGCGCAGGCGAGGAAAACGTCTATGCGCTGTTCACCAGCCCGCCCGGGGTGGTCGACAGCCTCGCGGCGCTGAAAGTGGCCGGCGAGGCGGAAGCGTTCGTGTCGACCCTGAAGAGCCTGGTCGTACAGGTGGACGGCAGCACCCTCCTCTCCTACACCTGGGTGCCGGGCGCGGCCAGCAAGAGCGTCTGGAGCAAGGATTGGACGCCGACGGGCGACGGGGCGCACACCCTCACCGCGACCGTGGCCAACCAGGACGGCGCAAGCCGCGACGCGGCGTTCACGTTCGTCGTTGATTCCGCGGCGCCCACGGTCACGGTGGATCCTGTGCTGATCACCGGCGCGGCCTATCACGAGCCGCGCACGCTCGACCTGAGCGGCACGACCGCCGATGCGGCCGGCGTGGTGGCTGTGGCGTGGCGCGTGGACGGCTGCGCGCTGGCCGCCTGCACGGGGTGGAACCCGGCCGTTCTGAAGCAGGCCGACGGCTCTCCGCTCGACCCGGCAACGGGCTCGGTGACGAGCGGCTTGTGGAACGCCGCGTGGACGCTGGACGAGGGCCAACTGCCCGACGGCGATACCTTCACCGTGCGGGCGCGGGCCACCGACATCGGCGGCCATGTTACCGAAACCAGCGCCACCGTGACGGTCGACATCCTGCCCCCGGCAGCGGTAGCCATGACGGCCACGAGTGGGGGCGCACCGGTCCCGGCGGGCGGCACGATCGACCCGGCCGCCGGCCTCACGCTGGCGTGGTCCTCCGCGACGGACGGCAGCGGCGTGTCCGGCTATGACGTGCGCTGGACGGGCCAAGTCATGGATACGCTGGTGGCCGATACGACGGCTGCCTTCCTGCCATCCGACGCGCACACCGCCACGTTCGCCCCCGGCGAAGGGCAAAAGGTCGTGGCGCACCTGACCAGCAAAGATGTGTACGACCAGGGACGCACGCAGACCTTCGTAGCGTTCGCCGACGGCCCGCTCACGCCCGACTATGTCTGGCTGGACGAGCTCACCGCTGCGACGCCGTTCGGAAACTCGGACTGCACGCTGCTCGGCGTCGATCGCCGGGCGGCGCGTCACGCCAGCGCGAACGCGACGCTCAACGTCGAGCAGACGCTCCGCGCCTCGTGGAGTGCAGAGGCGCTGCGTCTGCGCTGGACCGGCGCGGACTGGGCCAGCGACGGTGACCTCTTCATCTACCTCGACACGATTCCGGGGAGCGGCTCGACGCAGGCCTTCGATCCCTACCCCGCCACAGCCGGGCAGAGCGACATCACGCTGCCCGGCGGCCTGGCGGCCGATCGCCTGGTGTGGGTGCGCGGCGCCGGCGATGCGCTGCTGCTGATCTGGCAAGGCAGCGCGTGGGGCAGCGGCATCGCACTCGATGCGGCGCACTACCGCTTCGGCACAGCGCAGCGGATCACCGATCTGCACCTCCCGTTCGCCGAGCTCGGTATCGCCAGCCCGGCGACCGCCCCGCTGGGCCTCATCGCGCTGGCCAGCGAGGAGGACGCGCTGCGCCTGTGGGCCGCGCTGCCAAACACCAACCCGGTGAACAGCGCCCGGAGCGTGACCAGCCTGGCGGGAGCGGCGGCCGGCGAGGCCCCGGCCTTCGACCTCACGCAGAGCTTCCGCTGGGATCGGACCGGCTCCGGCGTCTGCCCGAACGGCAGCCTCGGCTCCGGCAGGCGCTACGGCGACACAGATCTGCAATTCCAACTGACCGCCGACCCGGCGGACGCCGGTTACAGCTTGATCGGAGATGGGTTGGCGGGCTTGCAGGATGTGCTGCTCGGGAGCGCCGCGCCGCCGGCCGATATGCCGGTGCGGCTGGGCCTCCCGGATGTGAAGCCCGTCGGCGCCGGCGCCACCCTCAACTACACGCTGCGGGTGCGCAACCTGGGTGCGGACACGGCGGCCGGCGTCACGGCCGCGGCCGCCGCCCACGATGCTTTGCAGCTTACCGGCAGCGCCATCGCACCGGTCGGGGACATCCCGCCGGGCGCAGAGCGCAGCGTCACGTTCCGCGCAACCGTGAACCCGGCCGCCGGAAGCAACTGGGCGGTCCTCGACGTCGAGGTGTACGACGCGGCGCACCCGGCCGGCGGCGAGCCCATCGAGCGGCTCTGGGCGCATCACCCGGTGGATCGAGCCGCGCCGCAGTTCTTCGGCATGACCCCGGCCTACATCGTCGCGCCGGGCAGCACCCTTGCAACGGGCTACGCGTATGATGCCTCCGGCATCGCCACCGTCCGCCTGGCGGTGGACGATGCGCCCGCAGCGCCGTGTGCGCCAACCGCGCCCGACGCCGGCCAGTGGAGCTGTCCCTGGACCGTCACGGGCAGCCATGACCAGGTGCTCCAGGTGCGCCTCCAGGCGCAAGACACCCTGGGGCAGGCGTCCCCCTGGAGCGCGCCGCTGCCGTTCATCGTGGATGCCCAGCCGCCGGTCGTGAGCATTGACACCGTCGCGACCGGCCTCGCAGCCGGCGGCGTGACGCGCGGCGCCCTGCGGCTCTACGGCGACGTGGCCGACACCCGCGGCATCGGCCGGGTGGAGGTCTGCGACGCAGCGGACACCTGTCAGACCGCGGAGCTGCAGCCGGCTACCCGACCGAGCAGCGCCACGGTCGACGACACGCCGGCCGATCCCATCGCGATCGGCGGCGCGTGCGTCGTCCGCACCTTCACCGTCACTGACAGCTTCGCCGTCGGCCAGGTCGCGCTCGGCTTCACCGCAGAGCATCCCCGCCGGGACGAGCTCCAGGTGGACCTGACTTCACCGTCCGGTACGACCGTGCGGGTGCTCGCGGCCGGATCGGACACAGATTACGCCAACTACGACGTGCTCCTGGCCGATGCCAACGCGACCGCAGTCGGGGCCAGCCGCGGGGATCACGACCCGCAGCCGCCCACCTTCGACCGGGCGGTGCGGCCGGCTGCTCCGCTCCTGGCGTTCGCGGGGGAAGCAAGTGCGGGCGCCTGGACCCTTACCGTCTGCGACAGCAACGCGGGCGCCAACGCCGGCCGCTACCTGCGCAGCCAACTGTCGCTCTCCGCTCGCGACGCGGCCGCGCTGACCGGGCGCTGGGCCTACCAGATGGCGCAGGCTGAGGGCGTTGACTACGTTCAGCAGACTGCGCGGATCTATGCCGTGGATGCGGTGGGCAATCGGACGGCCGCGCCCCTGACGTTCAACGTCTGGGTGGACAACGTCGCGCCCGCCCTGGCGGTGACGGATCACGTGTCAACGATGGTGTTGGGCCAATCCACGGCGGCCATCAGCGGCACCGTGAGCGACGGCAGCCCGACGGTGACCGTTGTGCTGCAAATCCGGGCCCCGGACGGCGTGCGTTCCGTTCAGGCCGCGGCCCGCGACGGCGGGCGGTGGTGGTACGATCTCACGGCGCAGATCGCCGGCACGTATACAATCTGGGTGGCGGCCACCGATGCGGCCGGCAACGTCACGACCGCCGGCCCCTACACCGTGGCGGCCACCTGCACGAATGCAGTCCTGACGGCCGGCCTGGTCTCGGCCGAGCCGAGCGCCACCTCGCCGATGGGGGTGACGCTGACCGCGGCGATCACCAATACCGGCACGGCCACGCTGCCCGCCGGCATGCCCGTGGCGTTCTCGTCCGGCATTGACCCGATCGGCTCGGTGCTGACGACACAGACCATCGCGCCGAACGGGATCGTGACGGTGACGCTGGACTGGCCGGTGGAAAACCCCGGCGACTACGACATCGTCGTGTCGCCGAACGCGGGCACGGCCGGCGCACGCATGGGCCTGTGCTCACAGACGGCGGGGGCAGTGCGGGCCATCACGGTGCGCGACCTGCCGCTCACCGACATGTGGAACCTGATCTCCTTCGCCGCCAATCCTTTCAACAAGGAGATCACCACGGTGACGCGGCCGCTTAGCGACAAATTCCTCGCGGTTCTCTCCTACGACCAGGGGGCTTTGTCCTACTACCCGAAGCTGCCGCCGGCGTTCAGCACGCTCAAGACGATGGATGCAAAGCATGGCTACTGGATCCGCACCACGCTGCCGGCGCCGATACCCGCCTGGCAGGAAGCCGCTCCGGTGGCGACGCTGCGGGTCAGCGGCATCCGACTGGCCGAAGACCAGCCGCTGGCGCTGGCAGCAGGGTGGAACCTGGTCAGCTATCTGCCCCAGGTCTCGCTGCCGGTGACGGAGGCGCTGCACAGCATCGACGGCAAATACCAGGCGGTGCTGAGCTTCAGCCACGGCGCCCTCTCCTTCTATCCGACCCTGCCGCCCGCCGAAAACACGTTACAGATCGTGCAGCCGGGCGCGGGCTATTGGATCCGGACAACCGAGCCGGTCACGCTGACTTACCCGGCATCGGGCGCGGCCACAACCGCCGCAATGGCGCGACCGGACGCCAGCCAGCAGCGGTGGGGGGCAACGCGCGAGGCCTTCTTCCGGCAGGCACAACGCGTCAGGCCGATCCGCCAGGCTGAACAGGCGGCCGGCGTGCGGCCTTCGGCCACCTGGGCGGACTTCATCGGTGCGGCCCTGGCAGAGGACGGTGCGGCGCTGCCGGCCGGGACCGTGATCCACGCCGTCGATCCGCAGGGGACCGTTTGCGGCGCCACCGTCATCGTTGGCGCAGGCCAGTACGGCCCGTTGGCCTGCTACGGCGACCAGAACGATACGGAAGCAGATGAAGGAGCCCAGATCGGCGATGAAATTCGGCTATTCGCCGGGCTGCAACAGATCGCCCACGGCATTTGGACGGGCAACATGAACGTCATCCGAACGCCGGAGGAGCCCGTGACGCCCGCGGCGCCGCGTCCGACCTACCTGCCGCTTGTCTATCACGGGGCGACCGTGCCGGGCGACGCTGCGCCTGAATCACGCGCGGCATCGCCCGCGGGCTATCTGCCGCTCCTCTTTGGCGGCGTGACGGCGGAGGAGCTTGCTCCGGCCCGTGCCACTCCGACCGAGAGCGATCAGTGAGCACATGAGGTGAATGCCATGAATCAGCAAAACCACAGGGGGCGGCGGATGAGGATAGCGGTCCTTGGGGCGGTGCTCACGGTTCTCGCACTGTTGAGCTCGGCTCAAGGCAGCGGCGTTACGCCGACCTATGTCTGGATGGACATCTACGGCAGTCACAGTACGTTCGCCGGGATCCCCATTCCTGTGGATTCCTACGTGGCCGTTAATGATCCCCAGGGCGCCCAATGCGGCGAACGGGTCGTGGCGACGCCCGGACAGATCGCCCCCGTGATGCCATGCTACGGGGATGACACCCTCACCACGGCCGATGAAGGCGCGGTGCAGGGTGATCTGCTCCGTTTCTCGATCAATGGCAGCCTGGCAACACCTCAGCCGCGCGCCAAGAACTTCAAGCCCGTGGCGGCGAATACGCCCGTGAAATGGCAGGCTTTGGACGTCTGGGAAATCGACTTGTACGTGCCGCCGAAACCGCTTGTAACGATCAGCCATCTGCCCGCTACGACTCAGTTGGGCTGGCAGCCGGTCGAGGGCGCTGTCAGCCTCTACCAGGTGTGGCGCAGCACAGACTTCTACTTCATCCCCGGCGCGGCGGGATCCGAGCTGAAGGGGACGGCGCCGGCAGCCAGCGCGCCGCTGATCTGGCCGGACACCGAGGGCGTGGGCAATCCGACGTTGAACTATGCCTATCGGGTGGTGAGCCTCAACACGGCCGGGAAAACAATCGGTGTTTCGCAGGCGGTCGCGGAGTTCGACTTCGCGCTCTATCGGTGAAGGCTCGCGTTCGATCTCAATCGCATGGGGGTGGCGCTGTGTGACATTCCCATTTTGAGATTGCGGAGGGATCGTCTAAGATGCCGAAACAGTTCCCAAAGAACCATCAACTCAAGGACCGCCTCAAAGCGGCGCCCATGGGAGCTTAGAGGGACGCTCATGAACCCATCCGCCCGGATGACACCGGAAATGCAAAACGAGTTGATCGAATTCACGCAGGACCTGGTCCGAATCAAAAGTCTATCGGGGCAGGAGCGCGAAATCGTCCAGTTCATTGCCGAGAAGATGGCCGCACTCGGCTACGATGAAGTCACCCTCGACGCGATGGGCAACGTCATCGGCAGGATCGGAGCCGGTGGCAAGAGCATTCTCTTCGATTCCCACGTCGACACGGTCGCGGTCACCGATGCGGCGCAGTGGGACGTACCGCCCTTCAGCGGCCGCATTATCGATGGGCGTCTCTACGGCAGAGGTTCCGTCGATATGAAATCGGCTGTCGCGGCGTCGATCTACGCGGGTGCACTCGCAAAACAGGCCGGGCTGGCCGCGGATCGGACGGTCTATGTGTCCTGCACGGTGTTTGAAGAGGATTGCGACGGGGAAAACCTGAAGCATCTGTTCGCCGAACGCCAGCTCACGCCGGACTATGTGGTCATTTGCGAGCCATCCAGCAACAAGATCGCGCTCGGTCACAAAGGCAAGGCCCAGATTACAATCAAGACGCTGGGCGTTTCGGCCCACGGTTCGGCGCCGGAAAAGGGGGTCAATGCCATCTACGAAATGGCCGAGATCATCCAGCGCGTCGAGAAGCGGAACCTTGAGCTCATGCGCGGGGGCGGCCTGCGGGGCACCCTGGTCATGTCACGGATTTCGAGCGTCAGCGCCTCGCTCAATGCCGTGCCGTCCGAGTGCGAAGTGTACCTGGACCGGAGAATGATCCCGGGCGAAACCGAAGCCGACATCCGGGCGGAGATGGATCAGATCATCCGGGGCAAAAATGCGACCTGGGAGGTGGAAACACTCCGCCGCCAGAGCTGGACCGGCCTGGAGATCACCTATCGCCCGTCCCACGCGGCCTGGAGAATCGGCCTCGATCACGCGCTGACGAGGGCATGCTGCGCGGCCTATCAGGCCTATTTCGGCAGCGCACCCGGCGAATATGAATTCTGGGACTTCAGCACCAATGCCGTTGCATCCGTCGGCCTGGGCATTCCGACCATCGGCTTTGGGCCAGGGGAGCACAAATTAGCCCATCGAGTCAACGAGAACTGCCAGGTAAGCGAGATCGTTGACGCGTGCGGCTTTTATCTGAGCCTCATCGGCGAACTGTAGCGAGTGTGGAGATAGGCTGCTCTGCACGCACCGCTAGATCACGTCTTCTCGCCCATCGCCGGGCCGTGACGGCCCGGCAGCGGCAGCACCGCTGGGATGAGGGCGACCGCCAGGGTCACCGGCGGCGCGGGTCGGCGCAGCAGCCGGCGCAGGCCTTCACGCACCGCCCCGCCGAGTATCTGCACCGGCCCGGTCTCCTTGAGCAACAGCCCCGTCTTGCCGTCGGTCGCGCTCGAAGCCAACCAGATGACCCGCTGCGCGGGTGCTTCGGGCGGCGTGGCCCACATGCGAATGACGGTGGGCATTGCGCTCAACCCCTTCTCGTATCCCGAAACGGCCTGAAGATCGGTCAGAAAATCGGTGGTCATCATGCCCGGGTTGAACGCGTAGATGCCGACGCCGGTATCCCGGTATTCCTCAGCCAGCGCCTTCGTGAAACTGCGTTCCCAGGCCTTGGACGCGGCATAGCCGTTCTGTAACGGCGCCGGCCGGCCCTCCGCACCGCGGCCCAGGATGTTGATCAGTTTGCCCCGGCCTGCCGGGAGAAAGGCCCGCAGCGCCACCAGGGAGCCGTTGTAGGCGCCGATGATGTTCGTTTGCACGGCGCGCATGAACAGCTCCGGGGACACGTGCATCGTCGCGCCGTACGGCGGCGCATAGCCCGCGTTATTGACCCACACGTCGAAACGGCCGTAGGTGCGGATGACAAACTCAGCCAGCGCCTCTACCTGGGCCAGGTCGCCGACGTCGCAGACCTGGCCGCTCGCCTCACCGCCAGCCGACCGCAGCGCAGCGACCGCGGCCGCCACCGAAGCAGCCGTCCGCGAGGAGATGACGACCGTCGCGCCGGCGACCACAGCCGCCTGTGCGACGGCGAGCCCCAAACCCCGGCTGCTGCCCGTTATGACGATAACTTTGTCCTGCAAGACACCCACGCTGTGCTCCCCTGCCCGCAACCCGCACGGTTCTGAACCCTAACCCGCGCCGGGGGGCGCCAAAGTGGCGTCTCCCGGCGCGGCTGTCTCAGCCAGCGCTGACCACGCCCTCGCGCTCGAACTGGCTGTTGTACAACTCCGCGTAGAAGCCGCCGGCGTTCAGCAGGCTCTCATGATCGCCCTGTTCCACGATATCGCCGTCACGCATCACCAGGATCAGGTCAGCGTCGCGGATGGTCGAAAGGCGGTGCGCGATAATGAAGCTGGTGCGTCCCCGCATCAGGTTGTTCATCGCCCGCTGGATCAGCACCTCGGTGCGCGTGTCCACCGAGCTGGTCGCCTCATCCAGGATCAGCACCGTCGGATCGGCCAGCACCGCGCGCGCGATGGTCAGCAACTGCTTCTGTCCCTGCGAAACGTTGCTCGCTTCCTCGTTCAGCACCATGTGGTAGCCGTCCGGCAGCGTGTGCACGAAGTGGTCGACGTGCGCGGCCCTGGCCGCGGCATACACTTCCTCGTCGGTCGCGTCCGGTCGGCCGTAACGGATGTTCTCAAGCACCGAGGCGTTGTAGAGCCAGGTATCCTGCAGCACCATGCCGAACAGCTTGCGCAGGTCGCCGCGCGCGAACTCGCGGACGTCGTGCCCGTCCACCCGGATCGCACCGGAATTGACGTCATAGAAGCGCATCAGCAGCTTGACCATCGTCGTCTTGCCCGCGCCGGTCGGCCCAACGATGGCGATGCGCTGCCCGCAGCAGACGCTGGCGTTGAAGTCGTTGATGATCACCTTGTCGGGGGTATAGCCGAAGCGGACGTGCTCGAAATCCACCCGACCCTCCGGCTGGGCCAACTGCACCGGCTCGGCCGGGTCCGGCTGCTCTTCGGCCTCGTTCAAGAAGGCGAAGACGCGCTCGGCCGCCGCGGCCGTCTGCTGCATCACGTTCGAGACGTTTGCCAACTGCGTGATCGGCTGGGTGAAGTTGCGGACGTACTGGATGAAAGCCTGGATGTTGCCGACGGTGATCATGTTGCGCACCGCCAGCCAGCCGCCCAGCACCGCTACCGCCACGTAGCCCAGGTTGCCGATGAAGCCCATCACCGGCATCAGCAGCCCCGAGAGGAACTGCGACTTCCACGCCGAGCTGTACAAGGTGCCGTTGTAGCCGTCGAACGTGGCGACGCTTTTGGCCTCACCGTTGAAGGCCTTCATCACCAAGTGGCCGCCGTACATTTCTTCGACGTGCCCGTTGACGTGGCCCAGGGTGTCTTGCTGCTGCTTGAAGTACTTTTGCGAGCGCCCCACGATCTGCGAGATGAAGAGCAGCGAGAGCGGGATGATCATCAGCGTCGCCAGCGTCATCTGCCAACTGATCGTCAGCATCATCACCAGCACGCCCACCACCGTCACCGCCGAGGTGATGATCTGCGACAGGCTCTGGTTGAGGGTCTGGCTCACCGTGTCCACGTCGTTGGTCACGCGCGAGAGCACCTCGCCGTGGTTGGTGCCGTCAAAGTAGCGCAGCGGCATCCGATTGATTTTGTCGGCGATGTCTTTGCGGAAGGTGTAGGTTACCTTGGCCGTCACGCCCGCCATGATCCAGCCCTGCACGTAGTTGAAGAGTGTCGCCAGCACGTAGAGGCCGGTCATGGTCAGGATGATGTTGCCGATGTAGACAAAATCGATCCCCTGGCCCGTCCCGGCAATCTGCCCCAGCACGCCCTCGAACAGCCTGGTGGTCGCCTTGCCCAGGATCTTCGGGCCGAGGATGTTGAACACGGTCGAGGCGATGGCGGCCACGAACGCCACCACGAACGACCATTTGTAGGGGCTCAGCGCCTGCAGCAGCCGGCGCATGGTGCCCTTAAAGTCGCGGGGCTTTTCACCGCGCACCATCATGCCCATTGGGCCGTGCCCGCCGGGTCCGCCGCGGCCGGAGCCGGGACCGAAGGCCGGCGGCCTGCTTTCCTGGGCCCCTTGAGGGCGTCCTTGTTGAGATCCGCTTTGCACGCTCATGACAACTCCTCCAGGCTCAACTGCGAAAGCGCAATCTCGCGGTAGGTCTCGCACGTCTCCATCAACTCGGCGTGGGCGCCGATGCCCACCACCTCACCCTCGTCCAGCACCACAATCTGTTCGGCGTTCAAGATCGTTGACACGCGCTGGGTCACGATCAGCAGCGCGCTGGCGGCCGCGTTCGCTTTCAGCGCGTGGCGCAGCGCGGCATCGGTCTTGAAATCCAGCGCCGAGAAACTGTCGTCGAAGATGTAGATCGGCGCGCGCTTGACCAGCGCGCGGGCGATCGACAGGCGCTGTTTCTGCCCGCCTGAGACATTCGCGCCGCCCTGGCTGATCTCCAGCCCCAAGCCGGCGGTGTTGGAGTCGATAAACTCGCTCACCTGGGCAATCTCCGCGGCCTGATCAATCACCTCCTGGCTGGCGTCCGCATTGGCGTAACGCAGGTTGCTCTCGATCGTGCCGGAGAAGAGCACGCTCCGCTGCGGGATGTAGCCGATCTTCTCGCGCAGGTCGTGCTGCGTCACATCGCGGATGTCGACGCCATCGATCAGAATCTGCCCCTCGGTCACATCGAAGAAGCGCGGGATCAGGTTGACAATAGTCGACTTGCCCGAGCCGGTTGAGCCGATGATGGCCGTGGTCTGGCCGGGCTGGGCGGTGAAGTTGATGCCGCACAGCACGTTCTCATCCGCGCCGGGGTAGCGGAACGAGACGTCGCGGAACTCCACGACCCCTCGGAAGGGCTCCGGGAAGCGGGCCGGGGTCTGCGGGTCGCGGATGGCTGTTTCGGTCTCCAGCACCTCGGCGATGCGCCCGCCCGAAACCGACGCACGCGGGATGATAATGAACATGAACGACATCATCAGGAACGAAAAAACGATCTGCATGGCATACTGCATGAAGGCCATCATGTCGCCCACCTGCATCCGGGCCTGGGCCACCTGGTGCGACCCGATCCAGATGATCAGCAGCGAAGTGCCGTTCATGATCAGCATCATCGTCGGGAACATAGCGGCCATCACACGGTTGACGAACAGGTTGGTCTTGGTCAGGTCAACGTTGGCCTGGTCGAAACGTCCTTGCTCGAACGACTGCATGTTGAAGGCCCGAATGACCATCATGCCGGACAGGTTCTCGCGCATCACCAGGTTAAGGCGGTCAATCAGCTTCTGCATGATCGTGAACTTGGGCAGCGCCAGCGAGAAGACGACCACCACCAGGCTGATCAGCATGGCCACGGCGACCGCGATGATCCACCACATGGACGAGTCCTTGTTGATGGCGCGGAGTGTGCCGCCCACGCCCATGATCGGCGCGTAGAACATCATGCGCATCATCATAATCACCAACATCTGGATCTGGGTGATATCGTTGGTGCTGCGCGTGATCAGCGAGGCCGTCGAGAAGCGGTCCAACTCGGTGGATGAGAAGCTCTCCACCTTGCGGAAGACCAGGCGGCGCAGGTCGCGGGCCACGCCGGCGGCCGTCCTGGCCGAAAGGTAACCCACTGCCACGGCGCAGGCCACGGAAAGCAGCGTGATGAGCAGCATCAGCAGGCCGGTGCGCAAGATATAGTTGGTCTGCACACGGCCGGTATCCATGCCCAGGGCCACGTACTCGTTCTTGACCACTGCGACGGCTGCCTGCTCCACGGCCTTGTCACCCAGGGCGGCGAATTGCACCTGCATGGCCGCGCTGATCTGGCCGCGTTGCGCGGCGGGCAGCCTGCCCAGCAGGGCAAACAGGTCCGTGCCCGCCGGCAGCTTGGAGAGGTCGAAACCGCCCGCCGCGCCCATCTGGGCGGCCTTGGCGGGGTCGGCCATGGCCTGCTCGAGGCCGGAGATGGCCAGCAGCGCCTTGGCCAGCACGGGGTTCAACCAGGCGATTTCGTCGGCGCCCACCGCGTTGAGCGTGTAGATCGGTTCTTTGGCCGCGCCAGGCACAGTGAGCAGCGTCTGGGCGTAGTCAGGCGAGGTGGCGTCCACGCGCGTATACGCCTTGAGCACGCGCGCTTGTTCGTCCGCGGTCAGGAAGAGGCCCAGGCGGTCCATCCGGCTCGCGCGGATGGCGGTCGGCACGGCGTTTTCGACGCCGTTCCGCTGGATCCCATTGTTGACGATGCGGGAGAGATAATCGGGCAGCGCCAAGTCGGCGTTCGCTTGCACGAACAGCAGCACAATGGCGAGCAAGATCATCGCGAGATAAGGTTTAAGATACTTGGCCAAACGGATCATGGCGAGATTTACTCCTGTTGCAGCGTCCTTCTTTACAAATGACTGAAACACTGTATAATTCCATTATATTGAATATTTCACTTAAGTAAAGTATGTGCCCTATGGATGAACGCGAAGCAACCCAGGCCGTGCTAGATTGGGCCGCCATCTTCATGCAGCTGTCGATGCACGACTTCACCCGCCACGCGCGCGGCTCCGGCCTCTCGCTGGCGCAGATGATCGTGCTGATGCACCTCCACCACCGCGGCTCGTGCGAGGTGATGTCGTTCGGCGACCTGATGCAGGTATCGCCCGCGGGCGCCAGCCAGATGGTGGAGCGGTTGGTTCAGCAGGGACTGGTGCAGCGCAGCGAAGCGCCGGACGACCGCCGCGTGCGGCTGGTGTATCTGACCGAGGCAGGCCAGCGGGTGGTGGCGGAGAGCATCCGAGCGCGGCAGGGGTGGGTGGAGGCGTTGCTGGCCGCGCTCACCGCCGAACAGCGGAGCGCCGTTGGCGGGGTGCTGCGCATGTTGACCGAACAAGCCCTCGCCTTGGAAGCTCGCTCCGATGCACCGCACGCGTAACGAAGCCCGAGGGTGTTTGTCATGCAGCGTCGAAGCGACCGGTTGTGCCCGCTGTACGGGGCTGCCGGCGGCTAGCGGTACCCTTCGGCCTGCAGATTAAACAGCCGCGCATAGGCGCCGTCCAACGCGATCAGCTCGGCGTGGCTGCCCAGCTCGATGATCTTGCCGGCCGATAACACCACGAT
>JAPKMS010000423.1 GCA_026645775.1 Anaerolineae bacterium | reverse complement strand
GATGCTGACCTCCGGGACCGGCGCCGTCGGCATCAGCGGAACCGCGGGCCAGCCGCCGGGTTCGCCCGCTCCTGCGAGATCGTCGCCGGCCGGTTGCGCGATGACCGGCAGCGAGGGGAGCCGGAGGCCGGAGGGCGACCCGGCCGGCGGCTCGGAGCTGGGCCGCGCGCTGGGGCGGAGCGCCGGCTGGGGCATGGCTCTGGATGCGCCAGCGTTCCCGCTGCTTGTGGTCGGGCCAACCATAGGCCCGGACTGGCGCGCCGGCGGCTCCCGCCCCGCGCTGCCGTCGAAAGACGGGGGGCGCGCGGGGGGCGCAGGCCGGCCGGCTGGCGACGGTGCATTCGCCAGCGGCCGGCCGCACCGATCGCAGAAACGTGTGCCGTCAGGTATCTGCGCTTTGCAGTTGCTGCACGTAATCATTCTTTCCTCCTTCGGCATTCATATCGCGGCATGAATGCTGCGGCATATATGCCGCCCTCTCCAGGCGACGTGTGGCTTAATGCCGCCAGCGGCGCCACCAGGGAATATCCTCCAGGTGACCGACGATCACGACCGAAATGTTGTCATAACCGCCACGGTGATTCGCCAGCGCAATCAGCGCTTCCACCGCGGCTCGGGGCTGTCTCCGGCGCACAATTGTCCCTATCTCTGCCTCGTCCAAAAGCGTCGTCAACCCGTCGCTGCACAGCAACAGCCGGTTCTCCAACCCCAGAACGACCGGCGCTGAGAAATCCACGGCGACCGCTTCACCGATGCCGAGCGCCCGCGTGATCACGCCCTGCTGCGGGTGCTCGCGCGCCTCCTGGATGCCGATCGTGCCGGCGTCCAGCAGCTCCTGAATGATCGAGTGATCGGACGTCAGGAGCTCGACCCGCTCGGGCGTGATCAGGTAGCAGCGGCTGTCACCCACATGCGCGACCCAGGCCGTGTGATCCTGTACGACCGCCGCGACCAGGGTTGTGGCGGCCAAAGCGTTTCCGGCGGCCTGTTGCGTCACGCTCCAGGCGGCTGCATTCGCGGCGCCCACCGCATCGGCCAACGCCTCATGGATATCGGGCGCCTCGCTCGCATAGTACCGGTCGAAAAGCGCCGCCAGCGCGGTCTCTCCGGCCGCTGCGCCCAGACCGGCAGTGCTCACGCCATCTGCCACGGCAACCAGGTAGCCTCGCGCGGCTGCTGCCTCAGCCTGCGCCTGAAACGGCGCGGGCCAGGCTCCGTGCGGCAGGATGCGATCTTCGTTGGCTGTGCGCCGGCGGCCCCGATCCGACCAGCCCCAGATGGCGAGCGGCACTTCTGATTTTTCTCTCATCAGCGCTGTATCACGCGTGTTTCTCGGCCGCGCGCGACGTGCAACTCGAACTCGCTCTCGCCGGCTCGAATGCGTTCGCCGCCGCGCAATGCGACAGGTTGGTTCGGCGGCAGCCGTTGGCCATCCACCGCCGTCCCGTGCCGGCTGCCCAGGTCGGTGATGGTGACCGGGCCGCTTTCGGGCAGGTCGATGCGGAAGTGCCGCCCGGAAAGGTAGCCGTCATCGCCGATCACGACCTCGCTCTGCACCGGATCGCGCCCCACCGTGTTGATGCGCGCGCTGAGGGTGAAGGTCCGGCCTTGCGCCG
>JAPKMS010000057.1 GCA_026645775.1 Anaerolineae bacterium | reverse complement strand
CCTCGGTGCCCATGCCGTACTGGTTGTTCTCCACCAGGAAGACCACGGGCAGCTTCCACACCGCGGCCAGGTTGATCGACTCGTGGAAGTAGCCGATGTTGGTGGTGCCTTCGCCCAGCACGCACAGCACCGCCTCGGGCTTGTTGTCGTAGCGAATCTCGATGCCGACGCCAGTCGCCAGCGGCAGGTGGCCGCCAACGATCGCGTGGCCGCCCCAATAATGGTGCTCGGCGCTGGCCAGGTGCATCGACCCGCCCTTGCCACCGCTCACGCCGGTGGCCTTGCCCAGCAGCTCGGCCATCACCCGCTTGGGATCCAGCCCGCGCGCGATCGCCCAGCCGTGATCGCGATAGGCGGTCAGCAGGTGATCGGCAGGGCGCAGCGCCTTGCAGGCGCCCACCGCAATCGCCTCCTCGCCGATGTACAGGTGCAGGAACCCGCCGATCTTGCCCTCGGCGTACAACTCCGACGACTTCTCCTCGAAACGGCGGATGAGCACCATCTGGCGATAAAACTCGAGGAGCTCGTCTCTCGCTAACTCTTTGGCCACTGATGACCTCCTTTTAGACTGCCTGTTGATCCAGAGCACAGCTTATATTATACTACAACAAGCAACAAGAATACCTGATGGATCATCCCAAGGATGTTGGCGGCCCTACTATGACCGAAGCCACTCGCAAAAAACTCCGTGAACTGGCCGGCGAAGATCGCTTTGTCCCCGGCATCTACAACTATTGTGATCGTTGGTGTGTGCGGTGTCTTTTCAACACGCGCTGCCTGAATTACGCGATGGAGCTCGAACGCGGCAAAGAAGCTCCGCTGCGTGAGTTAGACGAAGAATCGTTCGGTGAGGAGCTGATAGACACCCTCACCGACACCGTGGAGATGCTCCGGGAGATGGCCGCGGAGGCCGGCGTAGACCTGGACGCCCTGGATGAGGACGTCGAACTCAATGCGGCCATGGCGGAAAAGGAGCGCCAGTTCGAACGTTCAGCCGAACATCCGCTGGCGGCCGCGTCCATGGCTTACATTAAGCTGATTGATAGCTGGTTCGAGGACGCTGGCCCGGCATTCCAGGCGAAAGAAGACGACCTCAACGCCCGGGTCAGGATGGGCTTAGACGAGGCCGGATTGGCCGCAGATGCCAACGCCCTGGCGGATGCAGTCGCCGTTATCCGTTGGTATCAGTTTTTCATCCACGTCGAGCTGCAAACTGCCCTGCTCCATGCGCAAGAGGAGCCACACCCGCTGCTTGCCGATGAACCGCGACACTCTGATGGTAAAGCCAAGATCGCGCTGATTGCCATTGACCGCTCGCTAGATGCCTGGGACACCCTTGGGCGCATGTTCCCGCGGCACGAGACGGAGACGCTGGAGATCCTAGCGCATCTGGATCGGTTGCGCCGGGCCGCTGAAGCCGAGTTCCCGGAGGCGCAAGCTTTCATCCGGCCCGGGTTCGATGAGGCAGATGCATGGGCTGAAATAGCTCCGGATTTGAGGCTTTAGCCGGTCAGGTACTTCGCCTCGCTGGTCGAAAAACCGGCTGAAGCCTCGACTCCAGTCGGCCTAAAGCTAGAATTTCTGGATTTGGCGCCCAAGGACTGAGTGTGGCATAATAGCGCCATTCCACGGAGGGCATCACCACATGACGGACAGGTTCGCAGCTTAAGGTCTGCCTCGCTTCCCGCACAACGGGAAACCACCTGGCGCGGGGTCAGACCTGACAGGTCTCCGAGACCTGTCAGGTCTATCTGGCGCAGGTTCACGGCGAGGCCCCATGCCTGCTGTGACTGTTCTTAACCATCATACTTGTCGGATCACGTCTCGGAACGCTGCAGGCACCCATGCTTGCGGCGTTTTTATATTGCACGCGCAAGCTGGCTCGGTCGGAGACCGGCCAGAGCGGGGAGGCGCATTCCGCATCCCGCATCCCGTCATCCCGGAGGCGCTATGCTTCAAGTCCGTGACATCACCAAATGGTTCGGCGACGTCAAAGTGCTGGACCGGATCAACTTTAACCTCAACCGCGGGGAGCGAGCCGGGCTGATCGGCCCGAACGGCTGTGGCAAGACGACGCTGCTCAGGATCCTGACGGGCGAGCTGCCGGCTGATCGCGGCAGTGTGCAGCTTGCGCCGGCGTCCGTGCGGCTGGGTTATCTGCCGCAGGCGCTGGAATTCCCGCCCGGCGCGGCCGTGAGCGACGTACTGCACGCGGCCCAGGGCGAGCGCGAGGCCGCGGAGACGCGGCTGGCGCGGCTGGCCGAGGCGGTGGCTGCGGCCCCCGGCGCGGCCCTGCCGGCCGCCCTGGCCCAGTACGACCGCGCGTTGGCCGAGTTCCAGGCGTTGGGCGGCGCCGCGCGCTATGCCGATGCGGAGGCCGTGTTGGCCGGGCTGGGGCTGGGCGATGTGGACGTGGCGCGGTCCGTCGTCTCGCTCAGCGGCGGGCAGAAGACGCGGCTGGGGCTGGCGCGGCTCCTGCTGGCCGAGCCCGACCTGCTGCTGCTGGACGAGCCGACCAACCACCTCGACATCGTCGCGCTGGCGTGGCTGGAGGAATACCTGGCCGGCTACCCCGGCGCGGTGCTCATCGTCTCGCACGACCGCGCGTTCCTGGACCGCACCGCCAACCGCATCCTGGCGCTCGACGACGTGACGCACACGCTGCGCGAGTATGCGGGCGCGTACACCGATTACGCGCTGGCCGTGGATCGCGATCTGGAACGGCAATGGGCAGGCTACCGCGAGCAGCAGGAGCGGGTCCGCAAGCTGGAGAGCTCCATCCGCCAGCTCAGCGGCCAGGCGCGGCGCATCGAAGGCGAGACGATCCACTTCCACTGGCGCCGCATCGCCAAGGACCTGGCCCGCCGCGCGATCGTCCAACGTGAGCGCCTGGAACGCATGCTGGCAAGCGAGGAGATGGTCGACAAGCCCGGCCTCACCTGGAAGATGAAGCTGGAGTTCGTGGATACCCCGCGCAGCGGGCAGGACGTGCTGCGGCTGACCGATATACGGTTCGGCTACGGCCAGCGGGTGCTGTTGGAGGATGTGAACCTGCACCTGGCCTACGGCGAGCGCGCGGTGCTGATCGGGCCGAACGGCACGGGCAAGACCACGCTGCTGCGGCTGATCACCGGCGAGCTGAAGCCGTGGGGCGGCGCGGTTCACCTGGGGCGGGGCGTGCGTGTGGGCTACATGGCGCAGGAGCAGGAGACGCTCGACCTCGCCTCCACGCCGCTGGCACTGATCCGCGCGGCCGCGCCGCTGGACGAGACCGAGGCCCGGAGCTTCCTGCACTACTTCCTGTTCGCGGGGGACGAGGTGTTCGTGCCCGTGGGCCAGCTCAGCTTCGGCGAGCGCAGCCGGCTGGCGCTGGCGCTGCTGGCCGTGCGCGGGTGCAACTTCCTGCTGCTCGACGAGCCGGTCAACCACCTGGACATCCCGTCGCGGGAGAGCTTCGAGCGCGCCATCGCGCGCTTCGAGGGCACGGTGCTCGCCGTGGTGCACGACCGCTACTTCATCGACCGGCTGGCGACGACGATCTGGGCGTTGGAAGAGCGCCGGGTGCGCGCGGTGTCCGGCGATGAGTAAGAACCGGGAGCCGACGACCGCTCCCTGCAGACACCCCCAAAAAGCCTTCGCGTGTCTTCAGGGCTGAGCGCCCGCGCGGCTGAGCGGCGCGGGCGCTCAGCCGCGCGTACCCCGCCAGGCCGGCCAGCCCGCCACCCAGCAGCAGCCAGGTCGCCGGCTCGGGAACTTCGGCAGGTGGCAGCGGAGTGGGCGGTGGCGTTGGATCCTCCAGGCATTGCCAGGTTTGGCCGTAATCGTAAGAACGATACATGGAGTATCTATCGTCCGCAAACGCAGCCCCCCGCTGCAAAGCCGCGCCGAACAACTCGACGCCACACGCGCCAGTGGGCCGGCAGTACTCTGCCGCCGCTTGCAGCCAGAGCGGATAGGGCACAGCCTGCCACGTCTGACCGCCGTTGCGACTGATGATCGCCGTATAGTAGCTGACGTACCACAGCGTTTGGTCTTGCTGATAGCGCGGCGAGAGCAGCAATTCGGGGCGACTGGAGGGATAGATGAGGGGATTGTTTAGGGGCAGCCAATGGCCGCCCGCATCGGTGCTCTTATAGATTCTCTCAGCATAGGGGGCGGGATTGACGGAAAGGAGTGTCCAGTCAGTCGCATACGCGGGCGAGAAGCGCAGCGCTGCCATACCAAAACCCTCAAGATCGATCCCCGCATCGGCTTGCTGCCAGGTCATGCCAGCATCGGTGGATTTGATGATCCCGCCGTTGTAGTGGTACAGACCGAGGGCCATCAGGAGCGTGTGATCCTGGGCGAAGGCCGGTGAAACGGCGATTTCATCGATCTCCAAACCCTGGTAGGTGCGCTGCCAGCTCTGCCCGCCGTCGCTAGACACCTGCAACTCCATGGGCACGCGCTGCTCCGGCGGGATTTCGCGACCGTAGCCCAGGTAGAGATGCTGCGCATCGCCCAGCGCGAACGCGTTGGGATCGGCGCGCGGGAAGACGACGGCGCGCCAACTGGCCCCGCCGTCGGTGGAAAGATGAGCTTGCGCAAAAGGCCACGGCATGACTGCTAATGCACGATCCACAATATAGTTCGACGAAAACAGCACCTGGCCGTTGCCCGGGTTATCGAACTGCTGCCATGTGATACCGCGATCAGTGCTTTTCAACCCACCGTATGTCAGACCCTGACCCAAGGGGTAACCACTCACTGAGAGGAGCGTGTCATCCTGACTGATGGCCGGCGAAGGGCGAAGTTGCGGGACGCCAGCCCAGGGCTGGCAGACGGGCAGCGGCGGAGCCTGATCAGCCCCAACTGGAATCGGGAACAACCCCAGGCATAGCAGCGCCAGGCCGAACAAGCCAGAATAGCGTTGGAACATCGTCGCCCTCCTATGGGCAGTCCGGCCCTGGGCATGCGCAGGTGGCGCAGGTGGCTGCGGCCCACGCCTGGCCGATGACAGTGCGCTGCTGTGTCGGCGGCTGCGTCGTGATGGGGCAGGCGACCGGGCCGATGTCGAGCAAATCGCTGGCCGTGAAATCCTTGATCGACCCATCGGGATTGGGCCGACAGTCATGGGTCGAGAACCAGGCGAGGCCGTTGAAGTACGGCACACTGCCGCCGGGGACCGCATGCGCGGCGAACCACGTCAGAAGCGGCTGGGTCAACACAGTGGCCGTGTAGGCTTGCGCCGTCGGCCGGCCTTGCGGTGAGCCGGGGGGCGAACCGCCGGCCGCCAGGTTGCCGACTTCGGTGATCCAGATCGGTTTCGCGGCGGTGACGGTCGGATTGGCGGTTTGGTAGAAATTATGAGTACTGATCAACGCTTGTTGCAGGCAGTATGCATCAGCAATGCCACAGCCCGCGCTGAAGTTGGGGTAGGCGTGGATGGCGATGCCATTCAGGGGGCGTGGGGTATGATCCGGCTCTGCCGTGGGGTTAGCCAAATAGCTTGCAAAACCGAACCAAATCTGTTGCTCCCTCTGGCCGAAACTGCCTGGCGCGCTCGTGAGATATAGACCACCCAAGGGGAAAAACCGTGCGGTGGGGTCGGCCGCTTTGATGGCGTCGTAGTAGCGGATGTATTGCTTGGCCAGGTATTCCCCTAGCTGCGGCCAATGTGAGCCGTCATAGTAAAAAATCGGAGGATTAACGTCTTTGGTATAGTGTGCGTTAATCTTGGTGCCGCAGTTGTCCCCATCGCTCACAACATCCGGCTCATTGAAAATCAGCCAGACGCGGCCGGGGTGAGCGCGAGCGCTGACGGCCGCGTCCTCCGGCGAGATACCTGAAGCCACCTCGTCGGTGCACCAGATCATGGGCACATAGGCGGGATCGGCCATCGCCGCGGCCAATTGCGCGGCGATGACCGCGCTGCTTTGCGCCTGGGCACCGTGGGCGGCAGCCCAGGGGCCGCCGTAGCCCCAGTTGTAGTACCAGCTTGGGTTCAAGCCCCAGAAGCCGTTGGCCGTTGTCGCACTCGAGAGTTCACTGGGATCGGCAATCCCTTTCCAACCATACTTGATCGGCGTCGGGGTCGGCGTGGCCGTTGGGGTCGCTGTGCGCGTGGGCGTGCGCGTGCGCGTGGGCGTCGCGGTCGCGGTCGGCGTGGGTGTCGGCGGCCAGCCCTTGAGCACCAGCGGCAGGCGGCGGATATATGCAGCATTGAGCACGCGTGGGCCGCCAGGTGTTGCAGTTGGGGTTACTTTTGCGCTGCGCACGGTGGGCGTGGGCACGGTGGTGGCCGGCAGGCGCGCGCCGGTTGTGGCGGTGGGTTGGATGACAGACTGGAACACGCGATCCATGGCGGTGCTGGCGTCACCGGGGCGCCACAGGGCTGCCAGCAGGAGCGTCAACAGCAGCGCGCCGAGCGCGGCCGGCAGCAGTTTGCGGGGGGGGGACGAATCGGCTCATGGGCAACCTCCACGGTGCTGGCACGGCGCGAGCTGGGGGCGGGTCTCGGCGCCGCAGGCGGAACAGGATGGCAGGTGGGTTATATCACGCGCCTTGCGCTTCGTCAATCTGCTATGAAGTCGGCGCAATGCTATGCCCAAGAGGGTCAACCGGAAGACCGCCGGGTGCGCATGGTATCCAGCGAGGCGTAAAGTCCGAGAGGCTCGGCCCTGTCCCTTTGCTCTTCGCCCGCCTTGTGGCATACTGCGCTTATGACTTGGCTGCGATCGTGGCGTGACGAACCCCTCACCACCCGGCCGGCTCAGCCGACCGACCGGGCGGCGTTGTCCGCGCTGCTGGCGGATACCTGGCGGCGCTACGGCCACGCCGCGCACGAGGATCAGGCCGCACTGCTGGCGAACGGCCTGAGCGCGCTGGCGTTCATGCGCGGCGAGCCGGTCGGATTCCTGGGCCTCGCCGCACGCGCACCCACAGGCGATCCAGCCGAAGTTTGGGCCGATGTGGATCTGGCCGCCGTACATCCCGACCGTGTGGTCGGACGCACCTTGCAGGCGCTGCTGGCGGAGCTGATCCCCATCGCGCGCGACCGGGGGGTCATGGGGTTGGTGTGCCTGACGACAGCCGGCTGGCTGCAAGAGGGGCTGGTGCAGGTTGGCTTCACCGAAACGGATCAGGTCATTACTTACGTACACACCCTGCACCGAGCGCTGCCCGACATCACACCGGTGGCACGCTTACGGCCGGCCGCGGCAGGCACGTTGGCCGCGGCGCTGTCGCTGAACGCCGCAGCCTTCGAGCCCTTCTGGCGTTATGATGAATCCACCCTGATGACCTGGCTGCTGACCGCGGATCGCGCCGTGCTGGCCGAGTGGGAAGGGCAGCCGGTGGGCTTTGCGCTGACCGCGAACGGTGCGGCCGGCTCGTACGCGCACCTCATCCGCGTGGCGACGCATCCGGCGGCCCGCGGTCGCGGCATCGGCCGGCAACTCGTGGTCGACGCCCTCCACTATGCCCGTGAAAACGGTTCGGCCGGGCTGGCGCTCAACACCCAAGCCAGCAACGCCACCTCGCGCGGCCTCTATGAATCGTTGGGCTTTCGTCCCACCGGCCAGGAATTGCGTGTGTTGGTGCTGCGGTTGTAGGAACGCACCTCACATCTCACATTCCATACGCCGCCATCAGCATCTTCCCGATCTCACCCCAATCGAACTGCGCCACCCAGGCACTGATCTCCTCCCGCACGCCGCCCAGATCGACCCCGCGCGCCTGCGCAAGCGCGCTGGCCAGGCCATCCGGCGCGGCCGGGTCATAGAGGATGCCGCGGCGGCCGGCGATGAGGTTCGGGAACGCACCGAGCGCGGGTGCGATCACGGGCAGGCCGAACGAGAACATCAGCAGCGCCGCGCCCGAGGTGGTGATCTGGCGATAGGGCAGCACGCAAAAATCGGCCGCGTTGAGGTAGACCTGCACCTCTTCGGCCGGCACATACTGGGGGACCAGGTGGATACGCGGGTCTCCGCCGGCCAGGTCGGTCAGCGCGGCCAGGTAGGCGGGCGAGCCGGGCTGCCCCGCCAACAGCAGGCGGGCGTCTGCCTCAGGCAAGGCTCGAAACGCAGGCAACAACTCCTCCAGCCCCTTGTACGGCCGCATCAACCCCAGGCAAACGTACACAAACGCGTCCGCGGGCAAGTCCAGCCGGGCGCGGGCCGCCGCGTGACTGACCGTGTTCGGATAGATTGCCAGATAGTGGCCGTGAGGCACGATGGCGACCCCAGCGTGGCGCCCACAACGGGCCGCGATGGCGTCGGCGGTGCTGGCGTCGTGGACGTGCAGCACATCGGCCTGGCGCAGCATTTGCGTCATGGCCCACCGGTCCGCCGCGCCGGGGTCCTCGTGCGGGTCGAGGTTGTGCACGGTGAACGCCACACGCCCGCCGCCCGCCTGGAACGCGGCCAACTGGGCGAACAGCCGGCGCAGCCTCTGCCGCCGCCGCGCCTGGTAGACCACGGGCAGATTGGCGGCGCGCTCGATGGCACGGCGCAGGGCACGTCGCGGCAGGTCGGTCGCCCCGCGCAGCCCAGCAGCGACAACCGTTGGCGGTAGGTCGTAGCGTTCCAGCCAGTGCAGGTGGATCACATCGGGCCGGCGGTCTGAGGTCAGGTCGGCCGGATCGAGCTGGGTCGCCAGGCGCACATCGGCGCCGGCCGCGGCCAAGCCATCACGCAGCAAGCCGATATACGGGTTGATGCGCGTGCCGACGGCTGAGAGCAATAAGACACGAGGCGGCGGTGATGATTCATCCATAGGCATTCGGGAACGGATTATAGCACAGAGGCGATGCAACGCGCCCATGCCGACCGCCCGCTTTGACAACGCCATCCCGCGATGTTACGATGGTCCGAGTCATTTATCTAACAATCCAACGATCCAACATCTGACCTATGGAAGCCTGGTACACACTCTACACCAAGCCGAATGCTGAGGCGCAAGTGGCGAGGACGCTGATGGCCCGTGCGTTCACCGTCCTCTTGCCGCTGCTGCCCACGCGCCAGGCTGAACGCCTTCAGCCGTTGTTCCCATGCTATCTCTTCGTGCGCTGCGATCTGGCCGAGGTCGGCATCGACAACCTCCAATGGATCCCGGGCCTGCGGCGCATCTTGTATTTCGATGGCCGGCCGGCCAGAGTGCCGGATGCCGCGATCGCGGTGATCCAAAACGGGGTGCGCGAGATCGAGGCCGCCGGCGGCTTGCCCGCCCATCACTTCAAGCCCGGCGACACAGTGGTCATCGATGAAGGACCGCTGGCAGGGCTGCGCGGCATCTTCCAGGGGCCGGTGGGGCCGGCCGAGCGGGTGCGCATCCTGATCCACCTGCTGGGGGCTACGAACCGGGCCGTGGTGCCCGTTGCCGCCCTGCGCGCGGTGGACGCCGACGCCGACGGCGGCGCCCGTCGCCGCGGCACGCGCGGCCGCGGCCGGCGCATCCAGTACGACTGAAACGAGAGGGGTATATGGCACTCAAATACAAAATCGAAGGCACAACAATGCCGGTGGTCACCATCCAGCTTGAGCCGGGGGTCACGGTCTACTCCGAATCGGGCGGCATGAGCTGGATGAGCGGCAACGTGGAGATGGATACCAACACCGGCGGCGGGCTGGGGCGCATGTTCCGCCGCGCCGTGTCGGGCGAATCCCTCTTCATCACCGACTACACCCTCAGGAGCGGCTCCGGCATCGTCGCGTTCGCGTCGGAGTTCCCCGGCCGGATCATCGATCTGCACCTGAAGCAGGGCGAACAACTCATCGTCCAGAAAGACGCCTTCATGTGTGCTGAGAAGACGGTGGACATCGACATGCATCTGCGCAAACGCCTGGGTGCGGGCTTCTTCGGCGGCGAAGGGTTCATCCTGCAAAAGCTGACCGGGCCGGGCGATGCCTTTGTCGAGCTGGACGGCGAGATCATCACCTACGACCTGCAACCGGGTCAGGTGCTGAAGGTTGACACGGGGCACGTGGCGATGTTCGAGCCCACAGTAGATTTCGATGTCGAGATGGTCCGCGGGTTCAGAAACATCTTGCTGGGCGGCGAGGGGCTGTTCCTGGGGACGCTGCGCGGGCCTGGCAAGGTGTGGCTGCAAACCATGCCGATGATGAAGCTGGCGCAGAAGGTGTTACAGTATTTACCGGCCACTTCGGGCGGCAGCGGTGGCTCGAGCGGTGGCCTGAACATCAACCTGGGGCAGTTGCTGGGGGGCAATCAGTAACGATGGAGCCTATCGGACTGTGCGGCGGGGGGATGGTTGCGCTCGCCTTGTTTCTGATCGCGGGAGTGGGCGCCGCTGTGCTGGCGGGCGGCATCGCCCTGGCGCTGGCGAAGCTCGGCGTGAGCGTAGATGCCAGGTTTGGCCGCAAAAAACGCCGCGACCCAAATGTTTCAGACGACAACCACCCGATCGGATAAAAACGGAACAAGCATTGCGCGAGGGGCGAACAGGGGCGATATACAGGCGACAAGACCCCTTGTGTGATTTTGCATCCGTCGCAACCACTGCTATAATCCCGCCGCACATTGCATGCATCGGGGCGGTCAATCGTGAAGCACACCCTCGGCCTGGGACATATCTGGCAGATGTTTGGCGTGCTTGTTTTTTGCACACTGATTCCTCTCGGCCTGGGCTTGTGGCTCGACCGCCGCCTCGATTCATCCCCGCTTTTCGTGTTTGTTTTTGCTGGTATGGGCATCGTCGCGGCGACGGTCGGCATCGTTCGCATTGCCGGCCGCACGCTTCAGGCGTTGGGGGGTCCGTCGGAACCCGGGGCTGGGCTGCCCGGTTCCGAAAACGGGAAGGAGGATAGAGCGTAGTGCTTAAGAAGCTGTTCACCGTCCGAAATCTGGTGATCTTGCTGCTGGTCGTCGCCCTCTTCGTGATCTCCGGGCTGTTGGGCCTGAAGGTGCCCAGCCCGGTGGTTTCGCTGGCGGCCGAGCCTATTTTGCATATCGGTCCTGTCACCATCACTAACTCGCTCCTCACAGCATGGATCGTGATGATCGTGCTGATCCTCTTGGCGTTCTTTGCGACCCGCCGGATGCCGAAAGACCTATCTAAGGCCACCAATCAGGAATTGGTGCCGAACGGCCTCCAAAACTTCATGGAGATGGTGGTCGAGGCGCTGCACAACATGGCCGAGGACATCGGAGGGCACTGGACACCCCGGTTCTTCCCGATCGTTGCGACCATCTTCCTGTTCGTGCTCGTGTCGAACTGGATGGGCCTGCTGCCCGGCTTCGGCTCCATCGGCTTGTTGGAGCACCCGCACGCGGCCAGCCAGGCCGGTTACGTGGCAAAGGGCATCATCCTGACGGGCGTTGAAGCTGCGCCGGCCGAAGGGGAACACGCAGCGACAACCGAAGGTGAAGCGGCGACAACTGAACACGCCGAGGGCGCCGGCTACATCGTGGTGCCGTTCTTTCGGCCTCCGTCGACAGACTTGAACTTCACCATTGCGCTGGGCCTGATGGTCGTGGCGCTGTCGCAGTATTTCGGGGTGAAAGCGTTGGGCCCCGGCTACTTCAGGAAGTTCTTCGACATCAGCGGCTTCAAGAAGGGCGCTTTCGACGGCATCGTTGGCCTCTTCGTAAGCATCCTGGAACTGATCTCTGAGATCGCCAGGATCCTCTCCTTTGGCTTCCGTCTTTTTGGCAACGTCTTTGCAGGCGAAGTGCTGTTGGGCGTCATGGCGTTCCTGATTCCCTACATCGCCTCGCTGCCGTTCTACGGCCTGGAGGTCTTCGTGGGCTTCATTCAGGCCGCCGTTTTCATGATGCTGGCGCTTGTTTTCTTCGCGATGGCCACGGTCGGCCACGGCAGCGAAGAACACCACTAAGCTTTTTTGAGAGGAGACACACATGGATCTGACGGCTCTTGGTACGGCTCTCGCCATCGGTCTGGGCGCCATCGGCCCTGGTATCGGCATCGGTATCCTGGGTAGCAAGGCCATGGAGGCCATCGGGCGCAACCCCGAGGCTGCCGGCGATATCCGCACGAACATGATTCTAGGTATGGCGTTCGCGGAAGCTATCGCGATCTACGCCCTGGTTGTCGCCTTGATCATTAAGTTCGTCTAAGCGATTGGAGATGCTGATTCCGGGTTGAAGATTTAGCGGCCGCGCAGGCGTCACGCCGGTCTTCAATCTTCGATCTTGAATCTTCCATCGAAGGGAGGGCACTTGGACAAGCTTGGCATCAACCTGGGGTTCCTGATCTCTCAACTGGTCAACTTCACGCTGTTGGCCGCTCTACTGACTGTGCTGCTGTACAAGCCTATCCTGAACATGCTGAACCAGCGCCGAGAGCGCATCGCAAAGAGCATGGCGGATGTGGATGCGGCGCGCGAGTCCGCGGCCAAGGCGCAGTTGGAATACGACCGCAAGATCGCGGAGGCGCAACGCAAGGCCCAGGAGATCATCGCCCAAGCCGCGCAAGCCGGCGATAAGGTCGGCGTCGAAATCAAAGCCGAGGCGCAGCGCGAGGCGGATCTGATCCGCCAGAAGGCGCGCTTGGAGGGCGAGCAAGAGAAGGCCCACCTCCTGGCCGATGTGCAGAGCCAGATCGCCGGTCTCTCGATGGCCGCGACTGAGCGTGTGTTGGGCCAGGGTCTGGATCCCAAGATGCAGCGCCAGCTCATCGATGGCTTCCTGGCCGAATTGGGTAAAACGCAGCCATGAGCGCCGACCGCGTGCCGAGCTACGTCAATGCTTTCTTTGAGGCCGCGCTGGAGCGCTGGACAGGGACCCTGGACAGCGTTGCCGCGGCGTTGGCTGGCAACGCTGCGTTAGCCGGCCGCCTGGCGGCGGACGATACGGCTTTCGCCGCGCGCCAGCGGCTGCTGGATGGCCTGATCCCTGCCGACACGGATTTGCCGGTGCGGAATTTGCTGTACGCCTTGCTGCAGGGCGGTGATTTGACCCGGCTGCCCGATCTATCTGCGGCGCTGCGCCTGCGTCTGGCCCGCACGGAGGTGGGTCCGACCCCGGTCGAGGTTGTCAGTGCGGTGACGTTGACCGATGATCAGCGCCAGGCCCTGGTTGCCAAGCTGACCGCGCAATATGGCAGCAACCTGGCCTTGAGCTACCGCGTCGATCCGGCGATCTTGGGCGGCCTGATCGTGCGCATCGGGGATAAGCTGATCGATGGCAGTGTCGCGAGCAAGCTGGCGGCGATGAAGCAGGCGTTGGGTGTGATGAGTGACTAGGGATTGGGTACTAGGGACGGGGGACTGGGTGTTGGGGCTTCGGGAGACGCTCCAAGTCACGAGCCCCTAATCCCTGGTCCTCCCGTGAGAGAGGTAATCAATGGCTGTACGAACCGAAGATCTAGTTGCGCAGCTCAAACAACAGATCCTCAACTTTCAGGCCCCTACACGCACCGTTGATGTGGGCACGGTGCTGTCGGTAGGCGACGGCATCGCCCGCCTCAGCGGCCTGGCCAATGCGCGCGCGTCCGAACTGGTGGAATTCGAAAACGGAACCCTGGGCATCGTCCTCAACCTGGAAGAGAGCAACGCCGGTGTCATTATCATGGGCGAATCCACGGGGATCTCCGAGGGCCAGCTCGTGCAGAGCACCGGGCGCATCGTTTCCGTGCCGGTCGGCGAAGCCATGATCGGCCGTGCGGTTAATGCGGTAGGCCAGCCGGTGGACGGCAAAGGGCCGATCGCATCGCAGACCTATCGCCCGATCGAGCGCATCGCACCCAACGTGGTCGTCCGCAAAAGCGTTGACACACCCGTCCAGACCGGCATCAAGGCCATCGACGCGATGATTCCCATCGGCCGCGGCCAGCGCGAGCTGATCATCGGCGACCGGCAGACTGGCAAGACCGCCCTGGTGGTTGACACCATCATCAACCAGCGCGGCCAAGACCTGATCTGCATCTATGTTGCCATCGGTCAGCGGCAAGCCCAGGTGGCGCAGGTGATCGCGACGCTGGAAAAGCACGGCGCGATGGACTACACCATCGTGGTGGCGGCCACGGCCTCCGAACCGGCCGCGCTGCAATACATCGCCCCCTATACCGGCTGTGCGATTGGTGAGGAGTTCATGGAGCAGGGCAAGGACGCGCTGATCATTTATGATGATCTGTCCAAACATGCCCAGGCCTACCGCCAGGTCTCGCTGCTGCTGCGCCGGCCCCCGGGCCGCGAGGCTTACCCCGGCGATGTCTTCTATTTGCACAGCCGGTTGTTGGAGCGGGCGGCGCGCATGGCCCCCGAATTCGGCGGCGGCTCGCTGACGGCCCTGCCGATCATCGAGACGCAGGCGGGCGACATCTCGGCCTACATCCCGACCAACGTCATCTCCATCACCGACGGGCAGATCTTCCTGGAGAGCGACCTGTTTTACGCCGGCATCCGCCCCGCGGTGAACCCGGGCCTCTCAGTGAGCCGCGTCGGCGGCGCTGCCCAGACCAAGGCCATGAAACAGGTGGCCGGCAAGATGAAGCTGGAGCTGGCCCAGTTCCGCGAACTGGCGGCGTTCGCCCAGTTCGGCTCAGACCTGGACGCCACCACCCAGCGGCAGCTCGACCGCGGCCAACGCATCACCGAGATCCTGAAGCAGCCACAATACCAGCCCCAAGCGCTGGAGCGGCAGGTCATGGTCTTTTATGCGGTCACCAACAACTATCTGGACAAAGTGCCGCTGGACAAGATCAAGGCCTGGGAGGAAGGGTTCCTGCGGTTCATGGACACCACCCATCCGAACATCGGCCGTGCGGTCGCTTCGGCTAAAAAGATCGATGACGCGACGGCTGAGGGTTTGAAGTTGGCCATCCAGGACTTCAACACGACGTTCCTGGCGCAGTAACGGTCGCCTGATAGGGATAACGCATGTCCAGCACTCGCGAAATCCGCCGCCGCATCCGCAGCGTGAAGAACATCGCCAAGGTCACCAAGGCGATGGAGACTGTGGCCGCGTCCAAAATGCGCAAAGCGCAGCAACAGGTGTTAGCAACCCGGCCTTACGCTGAGAAGTCGCTGGAGGTGCTGACCTTCCTGGCGCGCCTGCGGCGCAGCAACGCGGCCGAGCAGCCCCTGTTACAACAGCGGCCGGTGAAAAAGGTCGGCGTGTTGCTCATCACGGGCGATCGCGGCCTGGCCGGCGCTTATAACAACAACATCATCCGCAAGACGGCCGCGCAAATCCGGGAGTGGGAAGCGAGCCCGGACGTGCAGGTGAACCTGGTGACCGTGGGCCGGAAAGGCCGCGACTGGATGCTGCGGCACGGGCCGCCCCTGCGCGCCGAGTTCACCGGGCTCAGCGACCGGCCGAGCAGCAACGATGTAGCGCCGGTGGCCAGCATCCTCATCGAAGACTTCGTCGATGGCGAATTCGATGCCGTCTACATGGCCTACACCAACTTCCACAGCACCTTGCAGCAAGAGCCGGTCATCAAGCAGTTGCTGCCGATCATCCCGGCCCAACCGACCAGGCCCATGGCCGCCGACTACATCTTCGAGCCGGATCCGCAGGCCGTCCTGAGCGAAGTCCTGCGCGGCCTGACCGAACTGCAAATCTTGCAGGCGGTGTACGACGCGATCGCCAGCGAGCAATCGGCCCGCATGGTCGCCATGCGCAGCGCCACCGATGCCGCCAATGACCTGATCGGCGATCTGACCCTTTCCTACAACAAAGCCCGTCAGGAAGCGATCACCAAGGAATTGCTGGATATCGTGGGCGGTTCGAGCGCGTTGACGACGAATGGAAACTAGGTTCTAGGAATTAGCGGCCAGGCGTCGGGGATTCTTTCCCGATCCCGGATTCCTGATTCCTTATTGCGAACGAATGGAGAACGACACACATGGCAAAGAGCGGCGCTACTGGTAAAATCGTCCAGGTCATCGGCCCGGTGGTAGATGCTGAGTTCGCTTTGGAAGATTTGCCCGACATCTACGACGCGCTGGAGATCCCGTTGGACGGGGGCGGCCGGTTGGTCTGTGAAGTACAGGGGCAGTCGGGACACAATTGGGTGCGTTCGGTCGCCATGTCGAGCACCGACGGCCTGCGCCGCGGGATGCCGGTCGTGGGTACGGGCAAATCGATCACCGTCCCGGTGGGACCGGGCACGCTGGGCCGGATTTTCAACGTCCTGGGCGATACGATCGACACGACAGCGCCGGTCGAGGCTGCCGATCATTACCCCATCCACCGCCTCGCCCCGACGTTGGTGGAGCAGTCCACCCAGGCCGAAGTCTTCGAGACCGGCATCAAGGTGATCGACCTGATCGCACCGTTCACCAAGGGCGGCAAGACAGCCATTTTCGGCGGCGCCGGTGTGGGCAAGACGGTCGTCATCCAGGAGCTCATCCACAACATCGCCAAGTTCCACTCAGGCTATTCGGTGTTCGCCGGGGTGGGCGAGCGCAGCCGTGAAGGCAACGACCTGTGGCATGAAATGCGCGATTCAGGCGTCATCAACAGCACCACAATGGTGTTCGGCCAAATGAACGAGCCGCCGGGCGCGCGCCTGCGCGTCGGGCTGACCGCTGTCACCATGGCCGAATACTTCCGCGATCAGGGCCGCGACGTGCTGCTCTTCATTGACAACATCTTCCGCTTCGTACAGGCCGGCTCCGAGGTGTCGTCGCTGCTGGGCCGCCTCCCCAGCGCCGTGGGCTATCAGCCGACCCTGGGCACCGACATGGGCGAGCTGCAGGAACGCATCTGCTCGACCAAGACGGGGTCCATCACTTCGATGCAGGCCGTCTACGTGCCCGCCGACGACTACACCGACCCGGCGCCCGCGACCACCTTTGCCCATCTGGACGCCAGTATCAGCCTGGAACGCTCGTTGGCTGAACAGGCGCTCTTCCCCGCGGTGGATCCGTTGGCGTCCACCAGCCGCATCCTCGACCCCAACGTGGTCGGTGAGGAGCACTACCGGATAGCCCGCGCGGTGCAGCGCACGCTCCAGCGTTACAAGGATTTGCAGGACATCATCGCTATCCTGGGCGTGGAAGAGTTGGGCGAAGAGGACAAGCTGACGGTGGCGCGGGCTCGCAAGATCCAGCGCTTCCTCACCCAGCCCATGTTCGTGGCCGAAGCGTTCACGGGCCGGTCGGGCGAGTATGTCAAGCTGGCTGACAACATCGCGGGGTTCAAGCAGATCCTCGAAGGCGCGTATGACGACCTGCCCGAACAGGCATTCTACATGGTGGGCGGCATCGAGGATGTTATCGCCCGGGCCAAAGAATTGAGGGGCTGATCCTATGTCCACCATCCGCCTGGACTTCGTCTCCCAAGATCACATGGTCTTTTCGGACGATGTGAGCGAGATCATCGCACCCGGCATCGATGGGCAGTTGGGCATCTTGCCGAAACACGCGCCGTTCATGACGATCCTGGCGCCGGGCGAGGTGATCGTCAAACGCGAAGGCCAGCAAGATCTCAACTTCGCCGTCAGCGGCGGGTGGCTGGAGGTGCGGCCCGACAAGGCGACCATCCTGGCGCGCACCGCCGAGCGCTCCGACGAGATCAACTTGCAGCGGGCCGAGGCCGCGCGGGCGCGCGCTGAAGAGCTCCTGGCGCAGGGCGTGACGCGTGATGAGCGTGACCGGTTGGAGATGACGCTCAAACGGTCCCTGATCCGCATGAAAGTGGCGGGACGGCGCAGTGGCTGGCGGCCCACGGGGCCCGGCGCGGGCGACACCCAGACGCCGACCGGGGATGGAGGCTGAGTCTGCCGCCGCTAGGCCGGACGATCATTCGCGCGTGCGATGTGCTTCCTGGCACATCGCACGTTTCTTTTTGCGCGGCGGTCGCGTTTAGCGTATAATCCTTCACATCTAGCGGCAGGCAGTGCGCCGCACTGGTCTGCCCTCCCAGGAGCTTGCATGTTCGAACGACAAGTCGGCATTGATCTGGGCACGGTCAATGTTTTGGTATACGTTAGCGGCCGCGGCATCGTGCTGCGCGAGCCTTCGGTCGTCGCGATTTCCATCAGAGACAATAAGATCGTTGCGGTGGGCCAGGAAGCGCGCGATATGTTGGGCCGCAACCCGGAGAGCATCGAGGTCGCGCGGCCCATGCGCGATGGTGTGATCGCCGACTACGTGGTCACCGAGGCGATGCTGCGGTATTTCATCCGCAAAGTGATCGGCCGGAACTCGCTGTTCCGCCCGCAGGTGATGATCAGCACGCCCAAGGGTGTGACCAGTGTGGAAAGCCGCGCCGTGCATGACGCGGCCATCCAGGCCGGCGCCAAGGCTGCCTATCTGATTCCCGAGCCGTTGGCGGCTGCGTATGGCGCGGGGCTGCCCATCAGCACCCCCACCGGCAGCATGGTGGTGGATATCGGCGGCGGCACCACCGAAGCGGCCGTAGTCTCCATGAACGATATCGTGGTGTGGAGCAGCGTGCGCGTGGGCGGCATCCGCACCGATGAATCGATCATCGCTTACGTGCGCAAAAAGTACAACCTGATCATCGGTGAACAAACGGCCGAGGAGATCAAGATCAACATCGGCAGCGCCTTGCCGCTCGCCGAGGAATTGAGCATGGAAGTGCGCGGCCGCGATCAGGTGGCTGGCCTGCCCAAGACCATCGTCCTGACGGCGAGCGAAATCACCGAGGCAATGGCCGAGCCGCTCAACGCGATCATCGGCGTGATCAAACAGACGCTGGAAAAGACGCCCCCCGAGTTGGCCGCCGACATCATCGATCGCGGCATGGTCCTCAGCGGGGGCGGCGCACTGCTCCGCAACATCGATCGGCTGGTGACCAAGGAGACCGGCGTGCCCAGCTTCGTGGCCGAGCAGCCGCTGGCCTGCGTGGCCCTGGGCGCCGGCAAGGCGCTGGAAAATTACCCCATCATGCGGCGCAGCCTGTCGACGGTGTAGCGCGAAAAATGGGATGCGGGTAGCTTGGTAGATTTGTAAGTGGGGAGATTGGGGGACCAGGACTCAACTGAGTTCGCTGATTCGTTTCCCCCCTACTCATCTACCAACCTACCAACCTACCAATTTACCAATTTACCAATTTACCACCCCACCACCCCACCCTCACCTCCTCCGCGCCCGAATCTGTGCCAACGCGTTCTGCGCGGCTTTGCGCACCTTGCCTTTGACGTCCTTGTGGGCGGCAGCCTCCAGGGCGGCCTCGACGGTGCGATCGCCGATGCGCCCCAAGCTTTGCGCGGCGGCCTCACGCACCATACTGTTGCCATCCTGCACCAACCGTTCGACCATGCGCGGCAGCGCGGCCGCGTTCCCCGTATCGCCCAACGCCAGCAGCGCGGCTGCGCGCACCCCGGCCTCCTCGTGGGTCAAGGCATCGCACAGCGGATCGATCGCAGCCGCACCACCGAACTGACCCAACCACTGCGCCGCCCGTTCTGCCAACTGCGGATCACCGGCATAGAGACGCTCGATCCACTCGGTGAGATCGGCCTGGGCGCCCGCCTGAAAGCCGGCGGTCCGCTTCTCGGCCGCCAGGAAGTCGGCGTAAAGGTCCGCGAACGCAGGGGCCCGGGGATTGGGGGCGGGATCTTCTGCTGCCACCCGCCGGCGCGGCTGCCGGGTCTGAGTCAGTTTGGCTGCAAAATCGCTGGCGCGCAGCACGCTGGCGCCCACACTGCGTACGCGCCACGTGAGCTCCGTGTCGTTCGTCACCACCGCATATTGTCCCGGCTGGGCGCGGCTTTGCAGATACGCCACGATCGCATCATCGGCGGTCTGGCCCGGCACCGCGAAACGCACCTGCACGCCCGGGCTAGAGGGGTCTGGTCCCTGGGCCGGGAGGTCGCCGCTGTCGAAAAAGACGACCATCGAACGGCCGCCGGTGTGCACCCGGTAACCGCGCAGCCGCGCAAGCAACTGGGCCTCGTCATCGGGCTGGCCCAATTCGATGCCCGGCAGAGCGCCGATCAGGTTATGGCCATCGATAATGTACGACACCGGCTGCTGCCTCCCAAAACGCGTTGACGCTGCCGGTAGTGTATGCTATGATGGCGGCAGAGTCAATCGAGCGGGAAGGACAAAGCCGAGACGCAATGACTGAACCGGATGCAATGCGCGAGCCGACAACCGCTTATGCGCGCAACACAACAGTCCCGACCTTTTTCGGTCAACCGATGCTGAAAGGCAGGTATACCGAGCTTGGAGCCACGTACCTGGATGCTGGAACGCCCGTCAGGTTTTACCTTCATCCAAATGGCGAACTCTGGCTCGGCGATGCGATTGCCTGGCTACGCTCGCTTCCCGACGCCTCGGCTGATCTCGTGTTCGCCGACCCACCGTACAATATCGGTAAGGCCGAATGGGATACTTTTGAATCGCAGCAAGCCTATGTAATCTGGTCGGTGCAGTGGATCGAGCAAGCGGCGCGCGTCCTGAAGCCAACCGGCACCCTGTACGTGTGCGGATTTTCGGAGATCCTGGCTGATCTACGATTGCCGGCGTCCCGTTTTTTCCAGGGCTGTCGCTGGATTGTCTGGCACTACAAGAACAAAGCCAATTTAGGTAACGACTGGGGACGCTCGCACGAAAGCATCCTACACTTTCGAAGAAGCCGGGATTTTATATTCAACACTGACGATGTGCGCATCCCTTACGGCAATCACACGTTGAAATACCCCGATCATCCGCAAGCCGAGACCAGCCAGTATGGCAAGGGCAACGGCAAAGGCCGCCTTTGGCAACCGAATCCCAAGGGCGCCAAACCGAAGGACGTCATTGAGATCCCGACAACCTGCAATGGCATGCACGAGAAGACGCCGCACCCGACGCAGAAGCCTGAAGAGCTGTTGCGTCAGATCGTCTTGGCGTCGTCCAACCCCGGCGACCTGGTGATTGACCCATTCCTTGGCTCCGGGACGACGGCTGTAGTCGCGGAGCAGTTGAAACGCCAATGGAAGGGGTGCGACACTTCGTTGGAATACTGCCGGTGGGCCGCGGAGCGCATCGAGTTGGTTGAGGATTGGCCGGTCGAAAAATGGATCGAGTATGACCAGCAAAATGCTGAACGGAGAAAGTCCATCCGATGACAGACGTCACCCTGGGCGATCTACAGGAGAGCGTGCGTGATAGGACGGCGTTCCAAAAGCTAGACGACTACCAGTCTGTTGGCCGTACTTTTTTGGCGCTGATCCAAGCAGAGCAACCGACGCGTATCGTATCGCCTTCGCAACCCAACTACATCTTCTATCAATATGATCAGGGCTATAATCACAAGATCACTCGCCCTCTCAATACCGATCTTTTCATCGAATCAGCCGCCGGTTTCGGACAGGAATTCGGCAGATTGATGGATTTCTTGGGGGATCTTCGCAGACAGCACGGGGCCGCCGGTGATGAGGAAGAAGCCCGTAAGTATGTTGAGTCGAACGCGATCAATCGGATGGTTTACACCCTCCAGCAAGCTATCGGTTGCATCAGCGACTCTTTCGAGGACGCCAACCAATCCAGAAAGCGCGCTGGACAACTCTTTGAGAATCTAATCAAGCTGGTTATTCGGGAAACCGGCGTCGAATGTGAGCCGCGCACGATCAACATTCCGATACCGGATAATCCAGGCTACGAAATGTCTTACGAATTGGATCTGGTTTTCTCGCGTGACAAAGCGATTCTCGCCTCAGAGACCAAGTTCATTCACCCAAGCGAGGTCGTCGGCTCGGTGAAGACGACGAGCAAGGATCGAATAGACAAAGTTTTCCTCGACAAGTACCTGCTCACAAAGCTTCTCGGGCGCGATATACCCGTGGTAGCAATCTTCCTCCACGATGTTCAGCGCGCCCGAAGGGGTAACAGCATTTTTGGGATCAATTCGACCTTCAAGAGCAATCACTTCTTGGGGTACACCGTGGCTTTGAATAGGTTGGACGGCGTTTACTACGTCGATCCCCGCCCCGAGATGCGCACAAATCCGAGACTGCGAGAGCAAATCTCCGACTTCCAACGATTCCTGGTCAGGGACTTGTGGACACTAACCGAAGGGTAACACCGCTGGGAGACATCTGAATAAAAGGGGCAGACAACCAGGCCACGGCAAAGGATTTGATGGCGGCGATCAAGGGACATGTTTGGCCTGCGCAACATCGAGTGGAACAACGGTCAGCAATCCTGGGCATTGACATCGGTGATCCGGAGTACCGCAGCAAGGATATGGTGTGGACATACTGCAGTTGATCCTGGGTTATGCGTTCACGGCAGCAGATGCAAAGCGCGGCAACGAAACTACAAACGGCATGAGGGAGCGTAATGAAAAGACGATACAATGGCAGATCTGCTCTGGGGTTGCTGATCCTGATACTGATGCTGGCTGTTTTTGGACAGACATCGGCACAGACAGAGGGGGTCATTAAGCTGGCCCAGTTCAAGGGGCCGGTGACGCCGGTGTTGGCTGCCTACATCGAGCGCGCCATCGCCGACGCTGAAACGAGCGGTGCGGCCGCGCTGGTGATCGAGCTGGACACGCCGGGCGGTTCGGTGGACATCACCAAGGGCATTACCCAGCAGATGACGGGGGCGGCTGTGCCGATCATCGTTTACGTGGCGCCGCGGGGCGCGCATGCGGGGTCGGCGGGCACCTTCATCACGTTGGCCGGCCACCTGGCGGCGATGGCGCCGGGCAGCAGCATCGGCGCGGCCAGTCCCGTGGGCAGCGAAGGCGCGGATCTACCCGAGACGCTCAAGGCCAAGGAAACCAATATCCTGGTGGCCGATATCAAGAACCTGGCCGCGCGGCGCGGGGAAACGGCGGCGGCCTGGGCTGAGAAGGCGGTGGCAGAAGCCGCCGCGGCCACGGCCGATGAGGCGTTGGCCCTGGGTGTGATCGACGCGGTCGCCGTGGACGTGCCCGATCTGCTGCGCCAGCTTGACGGCCGGACCGTGCAGGTGGGCAGCGCCGAGCTCACATTGCGGTTGAGCGATCTCCCGGTCGAAGACGTGCCGCTGAGCCCGCTCGAAGGGTTCCTGAACCAACTCACAAACCCCGCGTTGGCGGCCATCCTGCTGACCATCGGCCTGAACGCGATCCTGTTTGAGATTTCCAGCCCTGGCGGCTATGCTGCGGGGATCGTGGGGGTGGTCTGCCTGCTGCTGGCGTTTTACGCCCTGGGCACGCTCAACGCGAACTGGGCCGGGTTGGGCTTCATCCTGATCGCCTTTGTGCTTTTTGTGCTGGACATCAAAGCGCCCACGCATGGCGCACTGACTTTAGGAGGTATTGTGAGTTTCGTTTTGGGCGCCTATATGCTGTTCAATACGCCAAATGTGCAGGTCCCCTGGGCCGCCATCCTCGGTTCCGCCATCGCGACCGCCGCTTTCTTTGCGTTTGCCATCGCCAAGGCATTGGCCGCCCAGCGCCGCCAGCCCACCACCGGGGCGGAAGGGCTGATCGGCCGGGTGGCCGAGGTGCGCCAGGCGCTGACGCCGGAAGGAATGGTGCTGGCGGAAGGGGAGTTGTGGCGTGCCGTGTCTGAGTCGGGGCCGCTGGCCGCGGGCGAGCGCGCGGTGATCACCGGCCGTGAAGGGTTCCAGCTCCGGGTGCGGCGGGCGTAGGCGGCCCCGCCGGGAGGTTCTTCGGGGCTGCCGCCCCTGCTTATGAACTCCCGCCAAAGAGATGTTTCGCTGGCAACTCGCCGCAACGCACTTTGAGTCGTCAACCCGCTCAACATGACAGCGGGGGAGTTCTTTGCCGGGCGCATGCCGGGCGCATCGGCATGGCGGTCTCAGAATGACAGGCCAAGCCGCCCCTCACATGACATACCTGAAAAAGAGCGGCTTACCCCACCGGCTCCGGCTG
>JAPKMS010000422.1 GCA_026645775.1 Anaerolineae bacterium | reverse complement strand
GGTTTACGCACTGGAAGTCAACGATGTGGTTCACGTCGCACGGGAGATTGCCGCCGCGAACGGTTACGCCGACCGTATTCACTTTATCCAGGGCATTTCCACGGAGATCACGCTGCCCGAGCAGGCTGACATCATCGTATCTGATCTGCGGGGCGTGCTGCCGCTCTTCCAACAGCACCTGCCGGCCATCATCGATGCCCGCCAGCGGTTGTTGGCGCCTGGCGGTGTTCTTATTCCGCAGTGCGACACGCTCTGGGCGGCGGTGGTAGATTCGCCTGAGGCCTATCGTCAGGTGACATCGCCCTGGGAGGATTCGGAATATGGATTCGATATGTCGGCGGCGCGCACCATCATGACCCATTCATGGCGCAAGGCGCCAGTCACGCCTGATGACTTCCTGGCCGAGCCGACCCTTTGGGCCACGCTGGACTACACCCGATTGAGCGCTTCGGATGTCTCCGCTGAACTAAATTGGACGATCACACGGCCCGGCACAGGCCACGGTCTCAGCGTATGGTTCGAGACACGGCTGCTGGCAGATGTTGGGTTTTCGGCCGCGCCGGGTCAGGCGGCAACGATCTATGGCCAGGGCTTCTTCCCCTGGTGTAATCCCGTGTCGCTGGGCGCCGGCGATCGTGTCTCCGTGAAGCTTTGGGCGCGGCTGACGGGCAACGACTACGCGTGGCACTGGGAGACGCGAATTGACGCGGCCGAGCCACTGACTCGCCCCAAAGCGCAGTTCATGCAGTCGACCGTGCTGTCCTCGTTCTTATCGCCCGGCCAACTTGAAGGCTTTTTCCAGGCTGCCCGATCTTCGCTTGCACAGCCTGAATCTTATGTGGAGTCAACGCATGAATGACCTGAGCCAGCATGTGCCGATCCATCACCCACGCACCGCGTCGCGCGTGTTCAGCGGCGAGGCAGTGATCATCACCCCTGCGGAAAATATGGTCCGCATGCTCAACCCGGTCGGCTCCCGCATCTGGGAGTTGGCCGACGGCACGCGCACGCTGGAGGAGATCGCGGCCGCGCTGACCGCCGAGTTCGAGATCGACCTGCCGCAGGCGCGCGCGAGCGTCGCCGCGTTCGTTGAAGAGCTCATAGGCAAGGGGCTGCTGGCTTGGGCATGACGCACATGGAGCCGCTTAACCTGGAGATCGCCGGCATCACGTTTGGCGTCCACCTGCCGCTTGAAACGTGGCGCATGGCGTTGGCCGCACGTTATGCGCCGTTTTTGACTTCCGCGCTGCCTGGCTGGCAGGTGGTCGTGGACTACGATCCAACCTTGACCGACCCTGAAGCGCCGTGGGTCCGCCACAAGGGTGCGCTGACGACGTTCCACCTGGCAGAACTGCAAGGTTTTGCCGACCTAGTGGCTCACCGTGCGCGGGCGAGTGTTCTTTCGGAAACGGATATGCCCGCCCTCGTGGAGCGGGTGCTGGCTTTCATCTGTGTGGAGATGCTGCCGAGGGAACAGGACGCGCTCCTGCTCCACGCCGCGGGCGTCGTGCTAGACGGGAAGGGCTACGCGTTCTTCGGGCGGTCAGGGATCGGGAAGACCACCGTGGCCGGCCTGGTGGCGGATCGAGGGGAGGTGCTGAGCGATGAGCTGGTCGTCGTGCGTCTGGGGGCCGGCGGGCCCGAGCTGGTGAGCACGCCGTTCTGGGGCCATTCGATCCCCCAGGAGCGCATCTGCCGCATAAACCGCCGTGCGCCGCTGGTTGGGCTCTTTGCGTTGGCCCAGGCAGAGACGTTCAGCCTGGAACGGCTGGGCGCTGCAGAGGCGGTCCTTGCGCTGCTGGGCATGCAGAAGGCGATGACAGAGCTCTTGGAGAGCACGCAAGCCTGGTTGGCGGTGGCTGAGCAGGTGATTCAACAGGTACCCGTCTACCGCCTGGGATTCCGGCCCACTGCGGAGCTGTGGCCGTTCCTGGAACGTGCATGGAGATGAGCCAGTCCCCCGAATGTCCGCCCTCCGAATTCTCGCACCGACAGACCTTCGACGCCTGCGAGGTGCGCGCCGCGCCGGCCGACGCATACCAGGCGTTGTTGGCGCGGCTGCAGGACGAGCACGTGCCCTTTTTTGTGCTGTGGGAGCTGACACACCGTTGCAATCTCCACTGCGTGATGTGCTACAATCGGGCGCAGCCGGAGCCCGAGCTGACCACCGCCGAATGCCTGGATGTGCTGGCGC
>JAPKMS010000056.1 GCA_026645775.1 Anaerolineae bacterium | reverse complement strand
TCACGGGGGTAAATAACTAATGCCGTTCACCGATACTGCAACCCCACGCAAAGCACAGATTTCCGCGGCTGCCGCGGCGATGATGGTGGCGCACGATGAGACCACCGCCCGCGCCACGGATAACGAGCGGCTCACCCTGCTGTTGCAGGAAGCCCGCACCCGCATCATCGGGCAGCTGACGCCGGCGCAAATTGAGAATCCCAGTCTATCCGACACCAAGACAGCAGAGGGGATCATCCGCCCCCTGGTGGAGCAGGCGCTGCGCCGGGCGCGGGAGAATGGCGAAGTCGTGCGCACCGAACCCGCCATGCTCATCAGCGAAATCATGGATCGCATCTTCGGCTATGGCGTGCTCACCCCCTATCTGGATAACGACCAGGTGGAGGAGATCATCTGCAACGGGCCGCAAGACATCTGGATCATTCACGCGCAGCAGGGCAAGCTGCGCACCGAGGCGCGGTTCTCCGATGCCAGCGAGCTGCTCAACACCGTGGTACGCATGGCGCGGGGCCGCGAGCTCTCCCGGTCCAACCCCAAGATTGATGCGCGGATGCGCGACGGTTCACGGCTCCATGCGGTCATTGAACCGCTGGTCGTCAATGTGCCTATCGCCGTTACCATTCGCCGCCACCGGCTGGTGGCGCGCACGCTGAACGACCTGGAACGCCTGGGCACTATCACGCCCGAAGCCCGCGAGTTCCTGGAAATGCTCGTGCAGGGACGGATTAACCTGGTTATCGCCGGGGGCACGGCCAGCGGCAAGACCAACTTCCTGAACGCCCTGGCCAATGCCGCGCAGGAGACTGATCGGTTCGTCGTCGTCGAAGACACGCCGGAAATCCAGATTGCCAAGCCCGACGTGGTGCAGCTCACCACCCGCGACCAGGCGGAGGCAGCGCGCTCCTTCTCGATTGCGGACCTGGTGATCGAAGCCCTACGGATGCGCCCCGACCGCATCATCACCGGCGAGGCCCGCGGCCCGGAAGTGGTGGACGTGCTCAGCGCCGCCAATACCGGGCATGATGGGCAGATGCTCACCCTGCACGCCAACTCGACCCGCGATGTCATTCAGCGTTTCGAGACCATGTACCTGATGCGGGGTATCGAAGTGCCGACCACGGCCATTCGCCGGCAAATCGCCGACGCCTTCCAGGTAGTGATCTTCCTCAAGCGCGTGCTGATCGGCAACGCCCCACGCCGCTTCGTGACCGAAATCGCGGAGATCTCCCCCTCGCGGCACATGGAGGGCGACCAGGTGGTAGTGCAAAACATCTTCGAGGACTCCGGTCATGGCCTGCACTTCACGGGCTATTTCCCCAAGCACCTGGCGGAGCTCTTGCAGGAACGGGGCGTCCCCCTATCCCTGGCCCATTTGCGGAGGAGTAAATGAACACTTCGACCTGGATCCTGTTTGCCGTTATTGCGTCCGCCGGCGTCTTTCTGGCCTTCGCCGCCCTGGTCTTTCCGCCACGGGTACGTCTGGAACAGCGCGGCGGCAGCCCGCTGGCGCGGTTACAGCAACGCCTCGACGCGGCGGAGCTGGCGATCTCGGCGCGGGAATTTCTCGTGTCCGTGCTCATCATTGGCGCTGTGGCGCTCGTCGTCGGTACGGTCTTGCGCACCCCCGTGTTCGGCATTGCCGGCATGGTCATGGGGCCGCTGCTGTTCTGGCAATCCCTGGAGAGCAAGCGCGACAAATTCCGCGAGAGTTACGCTGAGAGCCTGGCAGAGGTGGTCTCCCTGTTGCGGGAAGGCTTTGCCGCTACCGGCGCGATGCGCGATGCGTTTCACAACGCCGTGGACAATGGCCCCGACCCGGCAGCCGCCGATTTCCGCGAGGTCTGGACGAAGCATGAGTTGGGCGAGCCGCTGGAGGACGCCTTTGGTCCGCTACTTGAACGCCGGCGCGATGGCTATCTGAACATAGTAGCCGAGGCGCTCACGCTCAAGAGCTCCCACGGCGGCAGCGCCAGTGAAGTGCTCACGGCGCTGGAAACCATGATCCGCGAGCAGACCAATCTGCGCAAGGAGATTGCCGCCAAGCAAGCCCAGGCGCGTTTGGAGTCCACCATTGTGAGCCTGGCGCCCTTGGGGTTCTTCCTGCTGTTCAAGATCCTGCCGTGGATGCGCGCCTATGAAGGCGGCTTCTACAACACGGCTCTGGGACAGGGCGTGCTGTTGGTGGTGATCGTGTTCTCGGTCATCGC